>NZ_OZ309106.1:2208304-2523776 GCF_968048975.1 Vreelandella xerophytica
CGGCGCGCTTCTTGGCCAACAGCATGTCCATCATTTCCATGGTGCCGTCGCCTTCACTAAGAGTGAGTTGGACCAGCCGGCGGGTTTCGACCGCCATGGTGGTCTCTCGAAGCTGCAGCGGGCTCATCTCACCCAGACCCTTGAAGCGCTGGACATTCGGTGTGCCGCGCTTTTTGGCGAGCTGCTTGAGAACCGCCGCCTTCTCGCTTTCATCCAGGGCGTAGTGCACTTCCTTGCCCAAGTCGATGCGATAAAGCGGCGGCATGGCCACGAATACGTGGCCGGCGTCCACCAGTGACGGGAAATGGCGCACGAACAGCGCACACAAGAGCGTGGCGATGTGCAGCCCGTCCGAGTCGGCGTCGGCGAGAATACAAATCTTGTGGTAACGAAGCTTCTCGAGATCGGCGCTACCCGGGTCGGCACCGATCGCCACGGCGATATCGTGCACCTCCTGGGAGCCGTAGATATCGTGGGTTTCCACCTCCCAGGTGTTCAGAATCTTACCGCGCAGGGGCAAGATTGCCTGGGTTTCGCGGTTACGCGCCTGTTTGGCGCTGCCGCCGGCGGAATCCCCCTCGACCAGGAAAAGCTCGCTTTGCGAGGGATCCTGACCGGAGCAGTCGGCAAGCTTGCCCGGTAGCGCCGGCCCGGAGGTGACCTTCTTGCGCGCGACCTTCTTGGCCTTTTTCTGGCGGCTTTGCGCGGCGCTGATCACCAGCTCCGCGAGCTGCTCGGCCTGATCCACATGGTGGTTGAGCCATAGCGAGAAGGCGTCCTTCACCACGTTGGAGACGAACGCCGCGATGGTGCGCGAGGAAAGGCGCTCCTTGGTTTGCCCGGCGAACTGCGGGTCGAGCATCTTCACCGAAAGCACAAACGAAGCACGCTCCCAAAGATCGTCCGCGGTGAGCTTGATGCCCCGGGGCAAAAGGCTGCGGTACTCGCAAAACTCGCGCAGCGCGTCCAAAAGCCCGGAGCGAAAGCCGTTGACGTGGGTGCCGCCCTGGGGCGTGGGAATCAGGTTGACGTAGCTTTCCAAAAGCGCCTCGCCGCCCTCCGGCAGCCACTGGATCGCCCAGTCGACGCCGTGCTCGTCGTCACTGAAGTGGCCGATGAAAGGCTCGGCGGGTAGTACATCAAAACCGTCGGTGGCCTGGGCGAGGTAATCGCGCAGGCCGTCCGCGTAGGCCCACTCGGTTTGAATGCCGTCGGGCTCGACCAGGTTAACCTTGAGCCCCGGGCAGAGCACCGCTTTGGCGCGCAAAAGGTGTTTTAGCCGGCCCACCGCGAGTTTCGGGCTATCGAAGTAGCTCTCATCCGGCCAGAAGCGCACCAGCGTACCGGTGGCCCGCTTGGCCGCCTTGCCGATCTCGTGAAGCTCGTCGGCCTTTTCGCCGTGTTCGAAAGCGATGGCGTGACGCAAGCCGTCGCGGGTGACTTCGACCTCCAAACGACGTGAAAGCGCGTTGACCACCGACACCCCGACCCCGTGCAACCCGCCGGAGAAGCGGTAGCTCGACGCCGAGAACTTACCGCCGGCGTGCAGTTTGGTCAGAATCAGCTCGACGCCGGACACGCCGTGTTCCGGGTGAATATCGATCGGCATGCCACGGCCGTTATCCATGACTTCGATCGCGCCGTCATCGAACAAAACGACATTGATGGCCGTGGCGTGGCCGGCCAGCGCCTCGTCGACGCTGTTATCGATGACCTCCTGAACCAGATGGTTGGGCCGGGAGGTGTCGGTGTACATACCGGGACGCTTACGCACCGGCTCGAGCCCGGACAGGACCTCGATAGAACTCGCGCCGTACTGGGAGGCATCAAACTGGGTCATGTAACGTCGATTCCTGAGAAACAGTGCTAAGGCCGCGCCCAGGTGAACGGGCGCGGCGAAAAAAGGCACAGCATAGCGTAAAAGCAAACTACTGTATATCCAGCCATATCTAGCGCGGCGTTAAAGCCGGCGGCGAGTAATCACACACCCGTGGGCGTTTACTCCCCGCCCTGCTCTGCCGCCCAAAAGGCCTTGATGAGCCCCTGGCTCGAGGCGTCCAGGCGGCTAACATCGCCCTTGCCTTCCATGGTCGCCAGGGTGTCCTTGGCGATCTCCTTGCCAAGCTCTACCCCCCACTGGTCGAACGGGTTGATGTCCCAAATCACCGCTTGAACGAACACCTTGTGCTCGTAAAGCGCGATCAGCGCGCCCAGGGTTTTGGGCGTCAGCTCGTCCATCAGCACCGTGGTAGAGGGCTGATTCCCCCGGTAGCGCTTGTGCGCCGGGGGGGTGCCGTCTTCGTCGACGGCGTCGTCACCCAGCATCAACACCCGCGACTGCGCGAAGCAGTTGGCCAGCGACAGGCGGTGCTGCGCCTTGAGCAGGCGCTTCGTGTCCGGGTCTTCGACCTCGTCGTAGCGCTTGAGCGGGGCGATAAAGTCGCACACCACCGGCTGGGTGCCCTGGTGCAAGAGCTGGTAAAACGCGTGCTGGGCGTTCGGCCCAAGCTGGCCCCAAAGGACCGGGCAGGTGGAGTAGTTCACACTTTCGCCCTGGCGCGTGACGGACTTGCCGTTGGATTCCATCTCGAGCTGCTCGAGATAGGCGGCGAAGTACTCAAGACGCCCGTCATAAGGCAGAATCGAGTGGGCGCGAATATCCAGAAAGTTGACGTTCCAGATGCCGGCCAGCCCCAGCATGACCGGCAGGTTTTGCTCGAGCGGAGCGTCGCGAAAATGACGATCCATCTCGTGGGCGCCGGCCAGCAGCGCGCGAAAGTTTTCCATCCCGACGATCAACGCGATGGGCAGCCCGATCGTGCCCCAGAGCGAATAGCGCCCGCCGACCCACTCCCAGAACATCAACTGGTGATCCGCCGCGATTCCCCACTCACACATCTTCTCCGGGCTTGCCGAGACGCCGATGAAGTGTTGGCGAACGATCAGCTCAGCGCTCAAGGGCTTGGCGCCGATCATTTCGTCGTGTTCGGCCAAACGGCCCAGCAGCCAGTCCCTGGCGGTGTTGGCATTAGAAAGCGTATCGATGGTGGTGAACGACTTCGACGACAAAATGAACAGCGTGGTTTCCGGGTTGAAGCGGGCGAGATAATCCGCCAACTGCGAGCCATCCATGGTCGAGGCAAAGTGAACCTCGACCGGGTGAATGTCGTCGGGCCGGTAGTCGGCTAGCGCGTGGGTGACCATCAGCGGGCCCAAATCCGAGCCGCCTACTCCCAAGTTGACCACGTGACGAATCGGTTTGCCGGTCGCGCCCCGCCACTGGCCCGCGTGTAGCCTTGACACCAGCCGCTCCATCGCATCGAGGCTTTCGTGCACGGCAGTGACAACGTTCTCGCCTTCCACTTCGAGCGTGGCCTGGGCCGGCAGGCGCAGGGCCGTGTGCAAAGCCGGGCGGTTTTCGCTGGTATTGACCCGTTTGCCGCTTAAAAGCGCCTCGATGGCACCGGGCACGCCGGCCTCCTCGGCCAGGGCGAGCAGATGCTCCAGCGTATCGTCATCAAAGCGCTGCTTGGAAAGATCCAGCGTCAGGCCGTTGGCCTCGCGGGTGAACGTCTGCCAGCGGCACTCCCCTTCGCCGAACAAGTGCTTCAAATGCACTTGTCTGAGGGTCTGGGCATGCTGGTTGAGCGTTTGCCATGCGGGTAGCGTGTCGGGAGTGTCGTGTTTTGCCAAAGCCGTTTGCCCTCTTAAGTGGTGCGGATCTCAAAGCCTGGGTCTGTTCCGTTTTGCCAAGGGCGCGTAAACTACGCAACCTCCACTTTTTATCCTGGCTTGCCCATGAGTAACGCATCTTACCGTGACGCTATCTTTTCGACACCCCTTGACCGGGTGGCCCGCTTCTCTTTCGATGAGCAGGTGGTGGCGTGCTTTCCCGATATGATTCGCCGCTCGGTGCCAGGATACGGCCAGATTCTCGGCATGTTGAGCCTGATCGCCCAGCGCCATCTGCGCCACGGCGCCCACGTGTTTGATCTGGGCTGCTCACTTGGCGCGTCGGGCCTGGCACTGGCCGGCGCCTTGCCTGCCAACGCATTCAGCTATACCGGTATCGATGTTTCTCCCGCCATGGTGGAAAAGGCGCGCCAGACGTTTCTGAACGAGTGCCCCGACCACGCCATGACAGTAATCGAAGACGATATTCGTACCCTCGAGTATGCGCCTTCGGGCATGATTATTCTGAACTTCACCCTGCAATTTCTGCCGCCGGCGGATCGCGACGCGCTGCTGGCGCGCCTTTATGACGCACTCGAGCCCGGCGGCGTGCTGATTCTCTCGGAAAAGACCGTTGACCCGGACGAACGCGACAACGCCTGGCGGGTCGAGCGCTATCACGACTTCAAGCGCGCCAACGGCTACTCTGATATGGAAATCAGCCAAAAGCGCACCGCACTCGAGAACGTGCTGATTCCGGACTCCCTGGACGTGCTTCATCAGCGCCTGCAAACCGCCGGTTTCCCCAGGTCGATGACCTGGTTTCAGTATCTGAACTTCGCCTCATTGATCGCGTTCAAGGAGGCTTGAGGTGCCATTACCCGAGGATCACCGAGCACTCTACCAGGCGTTTCTGGATCAGGCGGCGCTGGACGACGCGCTGCTTACCTGGCTTGCCCGCCTGCCCGAACAGCTCGCCCAGGGGCTCGATAAAAAGCGCCACGGCGACCTTTCCGCCTGGGAAAAAGCGGTCAAGAAGCTGCCGCAGTTGCCCGAGCCGCGCGAGGTATCGCTGACGAGCGACACGGTAACCGTGGACATGGCACTAAATGAGAGCCAGAGGCGCCAGTGCTTCAACCTGCTCAAAAAGCTCGCGCCCTGGCGCAAGGGGCCGTTCAACCTGGGCGGCATCGAGATCGACACCGAATGGCGCTCGGACTGGAAGTGGCAGCGCGTGGCGCCGCACCTGGCGCCCTTGAAGTATCGCAAGGTGCTCGATGTAGGCGGCGGCAGCGGCTATCACGCCTGGCGGATGGCCGGTGAAGGCGCGGCGTTCGTGCTGGTGATCGACCCCTCGCCGCGGTTTTACTGGCAGTTTCAGGCGGTGCGCCACTTTGTCGGCGATGCCGACCACTATCGCACCCACTTTCTGCCGGTGGGCATCGAGGACGTGCCGGAGAACCTGGGCTTTTTCGATACCGTGTTCTCCATGGGTGTGCTCTATCATCGCGTGTCGCCCTTCGAGCACCTTAACCAGCTCAAGGCGGCACTCGCCCCCGGCGGCGAACTGGTTCTGGAAACCCTGGTAGTGGAAGGCGACGAGCAGACGGTGTTCGTGCCTGGCGAGCGCTACGCGGCGATGCCCAACGTCTATTTCCTGCCCTCTTCCCAGGCGCTTTGCCACTGGCTGGCACGCTGTGGTTTCATCAACGTTCGCGTGGTGGATGAAGCGCCCACCACCCTGGATGAGCAGCGTTCCACCGAGTGGATGCACTACCAGTCGCTTGCAGACTTTCTCGATCCCGAGGATCGCACGCGTACGATTGAGGGCTACCCTGCGCCGCGCCGCGCAGTGGTGATCGCCGACAAGCCTGAGGGTTAGAGAGGTTTAACGGCGCAAGATCGCCAGCCACCGGCCCAGGTTCAGGATACTGGCAAGGGACGCCGCCACGTAGGTGAATGCACAGGCCGTCAGCACGTGGCGGGCGCCCTGCATGTCGTTGGGTGGCACGTAGTCCTTTAACAGTGGCAGCGCCCGGTTGAAGCTGGCGTCAAATTCCACCGGAAGTGTCACCAGATGCACCACCGCTGCGGTGCCGAAGCTGATCACGGCCACGATGATTACCACGGCGAGCCCGCCGGGCAGACGCGTAAGCAGAAACAGGAAAGGAGCAGCCATCATCAGGAGGGCACCGAGTTTTTCCGCCTTGTGAGCGACCCCTACCATTCGGCTGCGGGCAATCAGCGGCGCGTAACCCTCGAAATGCTGCAGGGCGTGGCCCACTTCGTGGGCAGCAACGGTTACGGCAGTGAGTGAGCGCCCATCGAAGTTTTCCGGCGTCAGGCGCACGGCTCGTTTCAGCGGATCATAATGATCGCCCTGCTCGCTTCGCTCGACGGTGACCCCTTCAAGGTTGAACCGGCGCAAAAGATGGCTGGCCAATTCCGCGCCGGTACCCGGGTAATCATCGCGCCCGCGGGTGTGACGCTTCAACACCCACTGCGCCCAAAGGTTGGGTAATATGAAGATGGCCAGCGCCAGCGCTATGAGAAGTACAATCATGCTCGATCACCCAGCGGGTCAAGACCACTAGTTGTACCATGCAAGCCCGCCGGGCGCACGGACCATCAGAAACGCTATACGCCCGCTTCTTCAGCTTCTTCCTTGAGGTGCTCGTTGACATCGCGCTTGACGGCTTCCAGACCACGTGGCGAGATTCGTCCCTGCTCGAAGGCGTGTTCGGCCATCAAGATACTGTCGGCGGCGAGTATCAGGTCGCAGTCGGTGCCGGCAAGTTCGTCACGAAGCCGTTCGATCGCTGCCTGACGCTTCGGGTCTTTATCCACACGGCGAATGTAGATCGCCTTGATGCGTCCCGGATAGGCTTTTACCACTTCGGTATAGACTTCCGGGTCGTGCTGGCCGCTATCGCCAATCAGTATGCAGGGCATGTTGTCGTAAAGACCCAGCATTCGGTCGATCAGATCGCGTTTGTGATCCTCAGCCTTGCGTGGCCAGGGCTTGCGCCAGGAAATTCCCCATTCGCGTAGAAACAGGATGGGTCCTACGGGAATGCGGTTTAACTGGAAGAAGGCTTCTAGCATTTCATAAATCGCCCAAGGGCCACGGGAGACGTAAAGAATGGGCCGCTCGGCCTTTTCACTCATACCGCGATAAAGCGCCTGATAGAGGGAGGCCACACCGGGAAAGGCGGTGCGTCGATGAGGTTTGCGAACGAATAGCCGATACAGCATCTTCAACTTTTCAGCTACACCGGTGAACATGACCGTATCGTCGATATCGCTGATTACCAGAAGATCCGCTTCAGGCGGCGGTACATAGACTTCCGCGCTGGTACGAATGGGTTGCTGGCCTTCGGCGCGAACCAGAATATCGGCACGGTGCCAGGAAACATCGATGGGCAGGTCGTGTTCGATAGGAAGGTGGGCATCGAAATAGCCATCCCGGTCTGTCGTCATCGACAAGGTATTGCTGCCGATGCTCAGGTCGACCTGAGCTTCCTTCAAACCCCGGCGAAAGATACGCCGGGCGACATCGGCCGTATCCCGCAACATGCCGCGTCGGGGGATGGCACGACCGAGCGCCGCCTGTCGAAATACACGCCCCATGACGAATACTTCCTTTTGCGACCCGTAGCCGCGGTAGGGATGAACCACCATCCCCCCGCGGCCACTGTCGCGCTTCATGGGCTTGGCGACAACGTGGACAAGCCGCTTGGCGAAGCTTGCCCACTGATGGTACCACGCCATTAGGCGTGCTGGCCTGAATGCTTTCCTTCTTGAATCTCTTCAAGCAGCTTGGAACAGAAGGCGTCCAGGTCTTGCGGGGTCCGGCTGGTCACCAGCGCTTCGTCGCAGACTACCGCTTCGTCTACCCAGTTGGCACCGGCGTTGCGCAGGTCCTGAGCGACGCTGTGAACCGAGGTCATCTGACGGCCTTCTACGACGCCTGCGTTGATGAGAATCCACGGGGCGTGGCAGATCGCGCCTACCGGCTTGCCCGCCTGGAAGAAGGCCTTGACGAAGCTTAGCGCGTTTTCGTTCATGCGAAGCTCGTCGGGATTGAAAAGACCGCCCGGCAGCATCAGCGCATGATAATCGGATTCGGACACATCGCTCAGTGCCTTGTCAGCCTCGTAGGTGTCGCCCCAATCGGTTTCAGCCCAGGCGCGAATGCCTTTACCGTCTGGGGTGACCACGTGAACCTCGATACCGTTTTTCTGCATCGAGGCGCGGGGAACACTCAGTTCAGACTCTTCAAAACCATCTGCGGCTAAAATCGCAACGCGTTTACCGTTCAGTGATTGACTCATCAAGCTCTCCTTTTCGTGATGAAAATGCGCACGGTAATACCGTACAACGCCTTACTAGTGTGGCTTATCTTGTACAATCGTCAAGCGTCAGCACTCAATCAGACCTGTTACCAAGCGCATTGATACTTGTACAAAAAAACCGGCCCCTGAGAAGGCCGGTCAACGTTCAGATGTCTCTTGTCAGAAGATCTGTCAGAAGAGCTTGCTGATATCCTTCGCCTGCCAGTGAGGAAAGTGCTTGCGCACCAGCGCGTTGAGGTCGCGCTCGAAAGCGGCCCAGTCGGTAGCGGCAACTTTTTCACGCGCGCTGGCGACGCCGCGAATCATTCCCGCGCCCACGGTCACGTTGGTCAGACGGTCGATGATGATGAAGCTGCCGGTACCCGGACTGCTGCGGTAGTCATCCAAGGGAACCCTGGCGGTCAGCTCCACCTCACAGCGAGCAATGGCGTTCAGCTCGAGCGAGGCTGCCGAATGCTTTTCCAGTGTATTCACATCCACTTGATAGTCGATGGTGCGCACCTCCCCGGAAAGATCCCTGGTGGCCAGCTTGAAGTCGTAGAGCTTACCTGGCACCAACGGGTCTTCGTGCATCCAGACGATATCCGCCGTGAAGGTGTTGGACAACGGTACGTCCGCCTCGGCCTGAACCAGCCAATCCCCTCGAGAAATATCGATTTCATCCTCAAGGGTGACGGTGATCGCCTGCCCCGGGTAAGCCACGCTCAGGTCGCCTTCGAAGGTAACGATTCGCTCGACTCTGGAAACCTTGCCCGACGGCAGCACCTTGATGTTCTGGCCGGGACGCAGAATGCCCGCTGCCAGCGTGCCGCAGTAGCCGCGAAAGTCCAGATTGGGCCGGTTGACGTACTGCACCGGCAGGCGAAGATCCGAGAGGTTTTGATCATGGCTCAGCTCGACGCTTTCCAGAAGCTCGATCAGGGTCTTGCCCTCGAAGCCCGCACCGAAGTACCAGGGCGTATGCTCGCTACGGTTGACGACGTTATCGCCGTCAAGCGCCGAGAGCGGCACGAAGCGGATATCCGGCGCATTCAGGTTGGTGGCGAACGCCTGGTATTCGCGCACGATCTCATTGAAGCGCTCTTGCGAGAACTCCACCAGGTCCATCTTGTTGACCGCGATCACCAGGTGCTGGATGCCGAGAAGATCGGCGATAAAGCTATGGCGCCTTGTCTGAGTCTGTACGCCGTAGCGCGCATCGATCAGGATGATCGCCAGGCTTGCGGTGGAGGCACCGGTAGCCATGTTGCGCGTGTACTGCTCATGGCCCGGGGTATCGGCGATGATGAACTTGCGCTTGTCGGTGGAGAAGAACCGGTAGGCTACATCGATGGTAATGCCCTGCTCTCGCTCGGACTGCAACCCATCGACCAGCAGCGCCAGATCCACCGTATCGCCAGTGGTGCCACTGGTCCTGGAAGCCTGGGTAATCGCCGCGAGCTGATCCTCGAAGATCATCTTGGAGTCATGCAGCAAGCGGCCGATCAGCGTCGATTTGCCGTCATCCACACTGCCGCAGGTAATGAACCGCAAAAGGTCCTTGTTCTCGTGCTCGTGCAGGTACTGCTCGATATTATCGGCGATCAAACTGGACTGGTGAGACATCAGAAGTACCCCTCGCGCTTTTTCTTCTCCATGGAGCCCACCTGGTCGCGATCGATGGCGCGACCGCTGCGCTCACTGGTGCGGGTCAAGAGCATTTCCTGGATGATCTCGGGCAGTGTGGCCGCTTCTGACTCCACCGCACCGGTCAGCGGGTAGCAGCCCAGCGTTCTAAAGCGCACCGATTTCTGCTCGGGGGTTTCACCCAGTGCCAGCGGCATGCGCTCGTCATCCACCATGATCTGCATGCCGTCGCGCTCCACCACCGGACGCTTGGCTGAATAGTAAAGCGGCACAATCGGGATCGACTCCAGATAGATGTACTGCCAGATATCCAGCTCCGTCCAGTTGGAGAGCGGAAACACGCGAATCGATTCGCCCTTGTTGACCTTGGCGTTGTAGACGTTCCAGAGCTCCGGGCGCTGGCTCTTGGGGTCCCAGCGGTGATACTTGTCGCGAAACGAGTAGACCCGCTCTTTCGCGCGCGAAGCTTCCTCATCGCGGCGCGCTCCGCCAAAGGCAGCGTCGAAACCGTACTTGTTCAGCGCTTGCTTGAGCGCCTGGGTTTTCATGATATCGGTATACTTGGCGCTACCGTGATCGAAGGGGTTGATATTGGCCGCCCGCCCCTCTTCGTTGGTGTGTACCAGAAGCTCCATACCCGCCTCGCTTGCCATGCGGTTACGAAATTCGATCATTTCACGAAATTTCCAGGTGGTATCCACATGAAGCAGCGGAAACGGCGGTGGCCCCGGATGAAACGCCTTGCGTGCCAGGTGAAGCATGACCGAGGAATCTTTACCGATGGAGTACATCATCACCGGGTTGCTGAACTCGGCGGCAACTTCACGGATGATATGGATCGACTCGGCCTCGAGCTGCTTGAGGTGCGTCAGCCGCGCCCCGTCGATCGCGATGGACGTCTCGCGCCGCTCACTGCTCGGCGGAGCTGAAAACTGGGTCATTGCCTACTCCCTCTTGAAACATCGGCCTCTTGAGGCATCGGCCTTCTCGAAACACCAGAGTGCCTGCAAACGGTGTTTGCCTGATTATCGTCAATGGAAGTAGGGTAACGTCTAAATTTAATAACTCGAAAGAATTAATAAATATTTTTTTATGATTTTAAGATCTATGCAGAACACAGGAATTAAACAAACTTAGATATCGACTCGTTCTATCCAGGTTTGCCATTCATCGCCTCGCAGCTCAACCACGCGGTACCCCGGGCGGGAGGCCTGATCGATCGCGAAATCCGGCGCTTGGGGCATGAACTGGTCCGCCATGGCCGGGCAGCCGTAGACTCCCAAGTGGGTATCACCCAGGCAATGCAGCTGGGCAAAGGCCTGGTGCGCGTGACCAAACAGCACGATCTTGACCTGAGGGTAGGCGCTGATCGACTGCCAGAAGGCGTCGCGGTCCTTGAGGCCGATCGCATCCATCCAGGCCGCCCCTACCTCGACCGGCGGGTGATGCAGGCCAATGAGCGTCGGCTTGTCGCTTTGTTCAAGGCGCTCGATGAACGCGCCTAACTGCTCGGCGCCCAGCTCTCCGAAAGGCTGGCCTTTTACCCGGGTATTCAGCAGCAGCAGACGCCACTCGCCCAGCTCGACCTCGGCCAGAAGCGGGTGGCACTCGGCCATCAGCTCAGGTTGGTCGTGGTTCCCCGGAATCCAGAACCAGGGACACGGCAAGCGCTCAAGCGCCTCACAGGCCAGCGCATAGGAGACGGCGGTCTCATCCTGGCTGATATCGCCACTGAACAGCACGATGTCCGGGCGCTCGCTGATCACCTGGTCGAGCACGCGCTCGAACTGGCGCCAGGGAACGCCGGTTCGAGAACGGGCGTTTTTATCGGCATGAAGGTGGGCGTCGGTAATCTGAATCAAACGCATCAGGGAAGCTCGGGAATATCGTAAGCATGACCGTACGCCAACCCGTGGGCCAGCCATTCGCCCAGAAAGCGGTTGAGCTGCAGCTTTTCATCGGGCTGGTGCATCTTGGCGTTGGGGTAACGGTAGCGCCCGTTGAAGTGGCGTTCGCGCTGGAAATCGGTCACCTCGGCCATACGAACATCGTGGTAAAGATGAACGCGCATCTTGGGGCCTTCCAGCACGCCATCCAGCGGCCCGCTCTGGGTGATTTCGACCATCGTGGTGTAAGGGGCCTGCTCCAGTACCTTCAGATGCAGATCACCCAGGTGCTGGTCGTCGCTGTGCAAGGCAATATCGCGCTGCTGACCCGCACTCATGTTGCCCACCAGGCGAAGCAGGCGGGCGTAGTTGGCACTGCATTCCCCTTGCAAGGATCTTAAGTCGGTGACGTAGGCGGTTCTAGCCATCTTCACTCCTTTGGAATTCGCTGGGGATGGGTACTTGATGGGGGGCGGCGCGAAGCGATGCGCGCTTGCCATCCAGCCAGTAAAGCGCAATCAAGCACATGGCATTGTCGAGCCGGCCATGAGCAAGAAGCTCCCAGGCGGTGGTAAAACTGACGACATGGACACGAATATCCTCATGCTCTTCATCGAGGCCGTGGATACCGCCTATTCCCCGGGTATCCACCAACCCGCAGAAAAGTGTCACGCGTTCATTGCAGGCCCCCGGGCTCGGATAATAGGTGTGCAGCCGGGTGAGCGCGCCGACTTCGCAGCCCGCTTCTTCAAGCGCTTCGCGCCGGGCCACCTCTTCCAGGGATTCATCCTTTTCGATCAGCCCCGCCACCAGCTCCAGCTTCCAGGGCGAACGCGGGTCGTCGATCGCGCCGGCGCGAAACTGCTCGACCAGCACCACCGCATCGCGATGAGGGTCGTACAACAGCACCCCCACCGCATCAAAGCGGCTATGAATTTCGCGGCGCATGCTCTGACTAAAGCCACCGTCAAAAAGGCGATGGCGAAGCGTCAGTTCCTCAAGGCGAAAAAAGCCCTGATACAACGTCTCACGCTTTTCAAGCGTCACGTCTGAGCGGTCGAATTCTGGAACCGCCAGTGAGGAGACAGGCGGCAAAAGGGGACTGGACGCCATAAGGCACTCCCGGTTGACACAATCGCTCTATTATCAATGCTTGGTACCGGGAATGCCAATTCGCTGGGTCAAAGGGTTTGCAAGAACCCCTCGGCTTCCCGGCGAAGCGCTTCATCGGAAAGCTGACGGTTCTCCCGGGCGGTACCGTTCACCGCGCGGCTGGCATGTTCCCGTGCTCCTTGGGCATTACCTTCTTCTTTCAGAAAGGCGGCGTAGTAGTAGTTGACATCGATGCCGTCCGGGCGAATTTCAAGGGCACGCTGGAACATGCGCTCGGCGGTATCGCTGTTGCCAAAACCAAGAGGACGACCCGGCGCCCGGTCGTAAAGCGCGCCCAGCGTCACGTAGGCCGAGCCATTGCCGCCTTGCGGGTCGAGTTGAACCGCGCGTTCGAGCACATCGCGAGCTTCCTTGGCAGTTCCCAGCGCCCCGAGCCCGCCTCGCTCGCGAGCGTAGGAGGCGAGTATGATACCTTGCCATATCAGCACATCGGCCTCGTCAGGATTTTGCTCAGCAAGCGTTTGTGCTTCACCGCTTAACGCCTGTAGCGTGCCCTGGCGCTGATTGGCCGGCAGCTCCGTTACCGTATGTTCCCAGCGATTTTTCAAAGAGAACAGCTCGTCCTGGTAGGCGCTGACTGCCAGCGGCGAGAGCGCGAGTGCTCCTGCAAGTGTCAAGGCCAGAACCCAGCGAGAAGATGGGGTGTGCATAGAAAGCTCCTTGGTTGTTTTTGTCGCCTGCTCGAAAGTTGGTGAAGGGCGGCTTGATACACTCGCCCTCCGGGATAATGTAACGAACGTTTGAATGACTCGCCAGTGGCTTGATCGTTTTGAGTCGCTCTGATGCTTTCGCGTAAGCTTGGCCCCCTAACCGCAAGGAGTGAACCACCATGAAAGGCCGCAACATGACTCGCTGGCGCGACCCGGCCAAGGACCCGCGCCAGGAACCCAAGAGCAACCTGATCACCCCTGAGGGCGCCGCCCGGTTGCGGGGCATTCTCGATCATCTCTCGAGGGTGAAGCGCCCCGCGCTTTCCACCAAGGTGGGCGAAGCGGCCGCCCTCGGTGACCGCTCCGAAAACGCCGACTACACCTACAACAAGAAAGAACTCAACCGCGTGATCGCGCGTATTCGCTACCTTACCAAGCGCCTTGACGAGCTTCAGGTGGTGAACCGGCTACCGGCGGATACCGGCAAGGTCTTTTTTGGGGCGTATGTCAGCCTGGAGGATGACGACGGCGAAACGCTCGATCTTCGCATCGTCGGCCATGACGAGATCGACCCTCAAAAGCGCTGGATCAGCATCGACGCACCCATGGCAAAAGCCTTGCTGGGCAAAGGAGTTGATGACGAGGTCACGGTGCTTACGCCCAACGGCGAGACGTTCTATACCGTGACGCGTATCGGCTACGCCGGGCTTTGATAGATCACCGGCCGCAGATAGTTTGCGCTCGCTCTAGCCACACAGATTAGCGACGCTGGCCGCGGGCCAGGTACACCCTGAAGCGCCGGTTGTCGGCAAGGGTCTCGAAGTCGTTGAAAGCCCGCTCCAATAAAGGCGGATAGGGTAGAAAAGCGTTCGCCACGAGGATCAGCTGGCCTCGGGGGGTCAGGTGCTCCAATGCCTGTTCGATCAGAGTAGCGCTTGGCCCATAGGCGATATCGCGCTCCTGGTGAAAGGGCGGGTTGCTCACGATCACATCGAAGCGCTCGCCTTCAAGCGCGGCGTAGACATCGCTCTCAAGCACCCGGGCATCCAGCTCGTTCGCCGCCAGCGTGCGCTGGCTCGCCTTGACCGCAAAGGCGCTGACGTCCACCGCGGTCACCTGATGTCCACGCCTGGCAAGCCAGGCGGTAATGATGCCGTCGCCGCAGCCCATGTCGAGCACTCGCAGCGGCGCTTTGAACGGCAGCTTTGCCAACTGCTCCAGTAAAAGCCTGGTGCCTTCGTCCACCTTGCCGTGACCAAAGACGCCGGGGTGGCTGACCAGCGTCAGATCTTCCGCCTGGAACGTCGTCCAGGCGGCGTCCGGGTTGCTTGCCGCGACGGTACGCGTGGTGAAAAGCGTACAGCGCCGGGCATTATCCAGCTTGTCGCAGCGCATGCCCTGCTCGGCCAGAAATTGCGGCACGCGCTTGATCCCGCCCTGGTGTTCACCGACGATGTCCACCGCCGTGTCTTCCGGCAGCACCTGACATAGCCACTGTAGCCACCAGATGCCCAGCTGGTGCGCCTTGGGCCAGAAAAGCACCACCTGCCCCGACGCCAGGTCGATATCGGTATCGAAGGGGCTTTGAGCTTTCTTTTGTTGGGCCTGCCAGACCGTGCGCAGCGCGACGTTGTCGCTGATCATGGTGATTGAGCGATTCAGCAACCAGGCATCCTGCGCTGGCGCGATGGGGCAAAGCTCGGCGTGCTGGTCGTAGTAACGCTCGAGAAGTTGGCAGGTGGGCAGTTGAGCACTCATGGATGGGCCTCGGGTCTGGTCAAGGTGTAAAGCAGATAGCGCCCCATGCGCCAGTGCGGATCAAAGCGGCAGTACTGCTTCTCCAGCGCCAGCAGGGTGGCCTGTTCCTCTTCATTGGCAGGGGGCGCACGTAAGTAGTCCTGAAAGATGCGGATACCGGCAACGTCTTGCAGTTCAAGCCCGCACTCCTGCGCCCAACGGACAATCTCAGCGTGGGTCACGGGTGAAATCGGCGTCAACCGCTGGCGCTTGCCCTTTCCCTCCAGCTGATCGCTCAAGGCCTTTTTTAGGTTGCCCTTCACCGCGTTGGAAAAGCGCAGCGCATCACGATTGAACACCATCAGGCTAAGCTGGCCGCCGGGCGCCAGCAGGCCGGCCAGGGTGGTTATCGCGGCGCGCGGGTCACCCAACCACTCAAGTACGGCGTGGCAGGTAATCAGCGGCCAGGGGCCGGGGGCCTCATCCACGAGTGCCTGCAAGGGCGCGTGTATGTAGCGGATCGATTCAGAAGGCAGGCCTTTTGCCTCACGGTGCCACTGCCGGGCGTAGTCGAGCATATCCGGGGAGGGCTCGGTCATGGTGACTAAATGGCCGCGCTCGGCAAACCAGGCCGTCTGTTGGCCAAGTCCGCCGCCGATATCCAGCACGGGCTGCTGATCCAGGCGCAACATTTGCGGCAGCAGGTAATCGAGCATGGCAAGGCGCAGCTCGCCGCGCGGCGCCTGGTAGAGCGAACGGGAAAACTTGTCGACCAGACCGTCAAAGTAACGATCGCCTGCACGGGTCAATTCATAAGGGGTTGGCATGCCACGGGCATCGCTTCAGGTAAAAGCGCGTAGTCTACCCTGCTCGGACGCGGAACGCTTGCCAAGGCAGGTGCTTCTGCCAGTTTTCCTGCTGCTCGAGAGCGTAGGCCAGTTGCATCAGTTGCCAGTCCTCGCCCCGGCGGCCGGCTATCTGCACGCCTGCCGGCATACCGGCAAAGAAGGCGTCGTCCGTCACCTGGCGGCTTTTCTGCCGGGCCTGGTCGCCCTCGCATGTCGAGACAACCACTCTACCACTTTGGGTGATGTTGTCTTCGCCCTTGAAAACCACTATTTTGAAAGCCTCCATGGGAACGTTCCCATCACGCTGAACATGCGCACCTGTAAAGGCACTTCATGCCCCCTACGATGCCACGTGCCACCCTGATCGAGGTGGCCAGACATGCCGACACCTCCAAGACCAGCGTGTCGCGCTATTTCGGGCCCGAGCGCAACAAGCTATCCAAGGCGCTTTGCGAGCGAATTGAAGCGTCGGCCCGGGCGCTTGGCTATCAACCCAACCAGATGGCGCGAGGGCTGAAAGGCGGCGGTTCGAAACTTCTGGGCATGCTGGTGGCGGACATCCGCAATCCGTTTTCGGTGGCGATCGCCCACGGCGTCGAGCAGGCGGCCCGCCTTCACGGCTACTCATTGATCGTGTGCAACACCGATAACGATCCCGCTCAGGAACAGCGCCACCTGGAACTTCTGGCCGGCTACCAGGTGGAGGGCTTGATCATCAACGCCGCAGGCCAACCGGAGTCGCAGCTGCTCCACATGAAGCGCAGCGGCGTACCGGTGGTTCTGCTGGATCGTGAGATCCGAAATGTCGATGATGAGGCCATTGGCCTGGATAACGCCCTGGCGATCGATATGGCGCTGGATCACCTGACCGCACGGGGGTATCGCTCGCTTTTATACGTGAGTAATGCTCCCGAAGATGCCAGCGCCCGCCGGGAGCGGCTCGCCCGCTTTGAACAGCAGTGTACCGAACGCAATCTGAAAGCCGACACTCTCACCTTGCTCGGCCAAAGCGCTATCGTGAAGGCGCTAGGCACGCTCATCGATAACCCCCAGGCGCCCTGCGCGGTGCTCTGCGCCAACGGCACCGCCACGCTCGAGGTGGCCAAAGCCGTTCAACAGCTGAATGTGCCCCTGGGCCCGCTGGGGTTGATGGGCATCGACGAACTTGACTGGTGCGCGCTGGTCGCCCCGGGCATTACCACGCTTGGCCAGCCGACCGAGGCGATCAGCCACGCCGCGGTCAATCGCCTGCTGGCACCGGAGGCCTCGCTCTGCTATCGCCACCCACCCCGTTTATTCGCCCGGGGAAGCACCGTTTTACCCGATAATCTGTTCACTTCTGGAGCTTTGCATGGCTAACCACACATCGTCACCTTCCTCCCCCCGCATTTTGACCTTTGGCGAAGCCATGGGAATGCTGGTCGCCGACACACCGGGGCCGCTTTCATCCATCGAGCATTTTCATCGCCGCCTGGCCGGAGCGGACAACAACGTTGCCATCGGCCTGGCCCGGCTTGGCTATCGGGTCGGCTGGCTGAGCCGCGTGGGTCAGGACAGTTTCGGTGACTTCATTCGCCAGACGCTCGAGGCGGAAGGCATCGACGCGCGCTACATTCACACCGACACCCAGCATCCCACCGGCTTGATGTTCAAGGAGCGCGCCGAGGGCGGCGCCGACCCGCGGGTGGAATATTTTCGCCGCGGCAGCGCCGCGAGCCACCTTGACGTCGATGACGCGCAAGACGTCGATTTCGGCGCGCTCAAACATCTTCACGCCACGGGCATTACCCCGGCGCTGTCTCAAAGCGCGCTTGAGCTGACGCGTCACTTGATGCAGAAGGCCCGCGCCGCCGGGGCAAGCGTCTCGTTTGATCCCAACCTGCGCCCTTCACTATGGCCCAGCGAAGACGCCATGCGTGATACCTTGAACGAGCTTGCCCGCCATGCGGACTGGGTATTGCCCGGCCTCTCCGAGGGCCGTTTGCTGACTGGCGAGCAGGAACCGGAAGCCATTGCCGATTTTTATCTGGCGCGCGGCGCGAAAGCCACCATCATCAAACTGGGACCCGAAGGCAGCTATTATCGGGGCCACCTGGGTGGGAAACTCGAAAGTCTGCACGTGGCGGGTCAGCCGGTGGCCAACGTCGTGGATACCGTGGGTGCCGGCGATGGCTTTGCGGTAGGCACGATCAGCGCTCTGCTGGATGGCCTGACGCCCCAGCAAGCGCTCAAGCGCGGTAATCTGGTGGGCGCCCAGGCAGTGCAGGTGGTCGGCGACATGGAGGGCCTGCCCACTCGCGAGCAGCTCCAGACGCTTGAATCCGCCTGAAACTGGATTCACCAAAAGCTAAATCCTTCTAAAACAATGCACGCCAAGGAGACAGCATGAGTAAAACCGTCATCGTTATGGGAAATCTCAGCGACGCCCAATGGGGTGAACTCGAGCAGCATTTTCACTTGATCGAGCTTGCCAAACCTCTGGATCTCGACGAGCCGAAGGTTGCAAAAGCCCTTCAGGATGCCCACGCACTCATCGGCTCGGGCCTGCCCATTACCGCCGAACTGCTCGATGCCGCGCCCAATCTTGAAGTGGTCGCCACCATTTCCGTGGGCTACGACACTATTCCGGTGGAGGAACTCACCAAGCGGGGCATTCTGCTCTGCAATACGCCGGACGTGCTGACGGAAACCACCGCCGATACCGGCTTTACGCTGCTGATGGCGACCGCCCGACGCGTGGTGGAACTGGCCACCTGGGTCAAGGCCGGTGCCTGGGAGGCAAGCATCGGCCCCGAGCTTTACGGTAGCGATGTTCACGGCAAGACGCTTGGCATGGTGGGCTTTGGGCGCATCGGCCAGGCCATTGCCCGGCGCGGCGCGCTGGGGTTTGGCATGAAGGTGCTCTACTCCAACGCCTCACCCAAGATTGATGCCGAAAAAGAGCTGGGCGCCGAGCGGCGCGAACTCGAGGCACTGCTGGCCGAGTCGGATTTCGTCTGCCTGACCGTGCCCTTGACGGAGGAGACCGAAAAGCTCATCGGCGAGAAAGAGCTTTCCCAGATGAAGCGCACGGGGATTCTGATCAATATTGCCCGGGGCAAGGTGGTGGACGAAGGCGCCTTGATCAACGCATTGGCAAGCGGTGTCATTCACGCAGCAGGCCTGGATGTGTTCGAGCAGGAGCCGCTTTCCGACATCTCGCCGCTGCCCGGCATGGCCAATGTGGTCGCCCTGCCCCACATCGGCTCGGCCACGCTTGAAACCCGCAACGCCATGGCCCAACGCGCGGTGGATAACGTGTGTCTGGCATTACAGGGCGAGCGGCCGATCAGCCTGGTGAATGAAGAGGCGTGGAAAGCGACGTAGTCCACTCATTTAGCTAGCGATCTGGATAAGCGCCTTCGGGCGCTTTTTTTATGCCTGAGGCAAGGCCAGGCCATCGACCAATGTCTCAATTGACCTCGCAACCAATACCGCTAAGCTATCCCCACATCAAATATAAAAAACACTTTTATATTTGAGAAAAGCTTTACAACAACATCACAATAACGCCATTGGAGAGTTTGTCATGCGCCTTTACCTGTCAGCCCTTGCCACGCTTGCCCTGGGAGCCAGCTTTCCGCTTCTCGCAGCGGACTACACCTTCAAGTACGCCCACTCGCAAACCGACGATGCGCCGCGCTCGGAGTCCATGCGCTTCTTCAAGGAGACGCTCGAGGAGCGCAGCGATGGACGTATCGCCGTCGAGCTCTATTTCAATGGCACGCTCGGCAAGGAAGAGGACGTTCTCCAGCAGGTCCAGATGGGTCTCATCCAGGGCTATCGCGGTGGGCTCTTCGCTCAGGCCAACCCGGCCTACCTGATCTATGCCATGCCCTTTCTCTTCGAGACGCCGGAAGAAGCCATCGAAGTGATGCAAAGCGAGCTTGGGCAGGCGATCGACACCGAGGCCCGTGCGAGTCAGTTGCATATTCCAGTGACCGGGGTGGCGGGCGGGATGCGCCAGCTCACCAACAACGTGCGCGCCGTCAACGAGGTAGCCGACCTGCGTGGCATGAAGATCCGTACGCCGCCACTTGCCCCTACCTTGCGCGCCTTCGAGACCCTGGGTGCCTCGCCCCAGCAGGTGCCTTATACCGAAACCTACATGGCTCTGCGTACCGGCGTAGTGGATGGCCAGGAGAACCCGCCCTCCAATATCGCCGACATGAAATTCTATGAGGCCCAGGAGTACCTGACGTTGCTGAACTGGCAGATCCATCCTGATCCGTTCTTCATCAGCGCGCAGTGGTACGACCAACTTCCCGAAGATCTGCAGACGCTCGTCGACGAGGTGGCCCGGGATACCATGGCGCATTCCAACGAACTCTGGCTCGCCTCCGAGGCAAACTACCTCGAAACGCTCGGCGAGCACATGGCGATCAATGAACTCCGTGACGAGGCACGTCAGGGCTTTGTCGATGCCGTAATGCCCGTCTGGGACTTTTTCGTCGAGCGTGGCGATTTTAGCCGTGAACAGCTCGATGACGTGCTGACCCAAACCGGCCACGCCGAGGAGCAGGATTGATGACACGGCCGTCGCCGTTGCAGGAAACGGCAGCCCACCCTGACCGTATGCGTGTCGTCAGGCGCTTCGCCGCCCTGATAGAGAACCTGATCGCCGCGCTGGTAGCGGCGATCTTTCTGCTCTGCTTCACGCTGGTGCTGCTGCGCTATCTCTTGGGTATCGGCTTTGCCGGCGCCGAAGAGCTGATGCGCTTTCTATTCGTCTATTCCACGGCCCTGGGCGCCTCGGCCGCCATTCTGCGCGGCGAGCACATCCGTATCGGCGTCTTCGTCGAGCGCCTGCCGCCTCGCTATTTCAAGTGGGTCGATGGTCTACGCCATTTACTGGTCATCGCGTTCAACGGCTACCTTGCCTGGCTGAGTCTCAACTGGATTGGCCAGGTAGGTCGGTTTCGCTCCGCGGTGCTCGACGTGCCCAACTGGGTGGTTCAGATCAGCGTCCCCATCGGTGCCGTTCTGGTCATCGCGTTTTCCTTGGCCGTGCTGGTCGGGGGAGAGCGCCCTTCCACCCAACACGACGACGCACAGGAGACACAGGCATGACACTGCTTCTGGTCGCGCTCTTCGCGCTTTTGCTGATCGGCGTCCCCATCGCCTATTCGCTGGGGCTTTCGGGGTTGCTCTACTTTCTTGTCCTGCAGCCCAACCTGATCGGCGTACTGCCCCAGCGTGTTCTATCAGGCATGGACACGTACACCATGATCGCCCTGCCGCTTTTCATCCTGATGGGGCTGGTCATGAACGCCTCGGGCATCACGGCTCGGCTGATCGACTTCTGCCTGATGCTCGTCGGCAGGTTCCCGGGAGGGCTGGGTCATGTCAACATCTCGACGTCGATGATCTTCGGCGGCATTTCCGGCTCCTCGGTTTCCGATACCGCCTCGGTGGGCTCGGCCATGATTCCGGAAATGGCGCGCAAGGGTTACACCATCGAGACGGCGAGCGGCATCACGGTGGCCTCCTCCACCATGGGCATGATCATTCCGCCGAGCGTGCCCATGGTCATCTATGCGGTCACCGCCCAGCAGTCCATCGGCACGATGTTCCTGGCAAGCCTCGTACCGGGTCTGTTGATCGGGGCGTTCATGATGGCGGTCATCGCCTTCATGGCGGGTCGTCACGGCTACCCACGCGCCCATGCGGGCCTGAGCGGCGCCGAGAAGCGTCTGGTCATCCAGCGTGCGGTACTTGCCTTGCTGATCCCGGTCTTCGTGGTGGGCGCGGTGGTGGGTGGTGTGGCCACGGCTACGGAATCGGCGGCGATCGGGGTCGGCTATGCCCTGTTTCTGGGACTGGTGGTCTTTCGCAGCCTGACGTTCAAGGACCTGCCTGCGCTTCTGCGCTCGGCGGTGATGACCAGCGCCACGGTCATGATCATCATCGCCATGAGCCAGCTCTATGTCTGGATTTTGACCATGGAGCAGATCCCGCAACTGCTCGCAAGCTACCTCGGCGCACTCGAACTTTCGCCTTTCATGCTGCTTCTGGTCGTGGCGATGGCCATTCTGTTCATCGGCACCTTCGTCGACGTCACCCCGGCCATTCTGCTGATCACCCCGGTCGTGCTGCCGATTCTCGTAGCTGCCGGCATCTCGCCGGTGCAGTTCGGAGTGCTCTTGATCAGCGGCCTGGCCATCGGCCTTGTGACGCCGCCGGTCGGCATGTGCCTGAACGTCTGTTCATCGATCACCGGACTTTCTATCGGCCGTATCTTCCGCGGGGCGCTGCCGTTTCTTCTGGCCAACGTCCTCGTGATGCTGCTCGTCATGAGCGTTCCCGCCATCACCCTTTGGCCACTTGCATTTTTCTCTTGATTTTTTATTGATTCAAAAGGAGCTTTCATGGATATCCGCCAAGCCGTTCACGAAGACCACTTCAAGACACTGGACACCCAGGGCCTGCGCGACAAGATGCTGGTCACCGACATCATGCGCCCGGGTACGCTTTCACTGACCTACAGCCATGTGGATCGCATCATCATCGGCGGTGCGGTCCCTACCCAGGCGCCGCTTACCCTGGGTGATGGCCAGGAACTCGGTGTGGCCTATTTTCTCGAACGCCGCGAGATGGGCGTAATCAACATCGGGGCGCCGGGACGCGTCACCGTGGATGGCGAGAGCGTCGCGCTCGGGCGCCATCATGGTCTCTACATCCCCAAGGAAAGCCGCGACGTTCGCTTTGAAAGCGACGACCCGCAGAATCCGGCACGCTTTTATATCAACTCGGTCCCGGCTCATACGCGCTATCCGCTTCGCCATATTCGTCCCGAAGATGCCTCACCGACGCGCCTGGGCGACCCGGCCACCGGTAACGTGCGCACCATCAACAAGTACCTGCACGCCGACGTTCTCGAGACCTGCCAGCTTTCCATGGGGCTTACCGAACTCGATGCGGGCAGCATGTGGAACACCATGCCTTGTCATACTCATGAACGCCGCATGGAGGTCTACTTCTACTTCAATCTGCCCAAGGACGACGTGGTCTTCCACCTGTGCGGCAAGCCCGAAGAGTCCCGCCACATCGTGGTTGCCAACGAACAGGCGGTCATTCACCCGAGCTGGTCGATTCACTGCGGCTTCGGGACCCGACGTTACACGTTCATCTGGGGCATGTGTGGTGAAAACCTCACCTACGACGACATGGATTTCATTGCCACCCAAGACCTGCGTTGAGAGGAGCTTACATGAACCCTTTTTCTCTTGAAGGCCGCACCGCCATGGTCACCGGCTGCAACAAGGGCCTGGGGCAAGGCATCGCCATCGCCCTGGCCCAGGCGGGGGCCGATATCGTCGGCGTGAACCGAAGCGCGGCCACCGAGACCGCTCAACGTGTCACCTCTCTCGGGCGGCGATTTTATGAAGTGACCGCCGAGCTGGGTCGAGATCGCGCCGAACCCATCGTCGCAAAGGCGCTCGCCCAGGCCGGCCAGATCGACATTCTCGTCAACAACGCCGGCACGATACGCCGCGCCGACGCGCTGGACTTTACCGAGCAGGACTGGGACGAGGTAATCGACGTCAACCTGAAGTCGGTCTTCTTTTTAAGTCAGCGCATCGCACAGCACATGCAGGAACGCAAAACCGGCGGCAAGATCGTCAACATTGCCTCGCTGCTCTCGTTCCAGGGGGGCATCCGGGTTCCCTCTTACACAGCCAGCAAGAGCGGTCTTCTGGGCCTGACGCGCCTGCTTGCCAACGAGTGGGCTGCCCTGGGCATCAACGTCAACGCCATCGCGCCGGGCTACATGGCAACCGACAATACCCAGGCCCTGCGTGATGACCCCAAGCGCCATGACGAGATTCTCGCTCGCATCCCCGCCGGACGCTGGGGCTCGCCGGAAGACCTGGCCGGCGCTGTGATATTCTTGTGCTCCGATGCGGCAAGCTACGTACACGGCCATACCCTGGCGGTGGACGGTGGCTGGCTTGCCCGCTGACGATCTCACACGATGACAGGCGCCAGCCGACTGGATGACGATGAAGGAAGCGGTATGAAGGACAAGGCGGAAACGAACTATCACGCCCCCGCACTGGAAAAAGGGCTGGATATCCTGGAGCTACTTGCCCAGTCGTCCCAACCGTTGAGTACACAGGCGATTGCCGAACAGATCGGACGCAAGACCAACGAGATGTACCGCATGCTCATGGTGCTGCGCGATCGCGGTTATGTCGGCATGGACGAGAGCGGCAGTCGCTACCAGCTATCGCTCAAGTTGTTCGAGATGGCGCATCGTTTTCCGCCGACCAAGCGCCTGGTGCAGGCCGCCATACCGCGCATGGAAGCGCTTTGCCATGAAATCTCGCAATCCTGCCACCTGAGCGTTCTGCGCCCGGGGCATCTGCTGGTCGTCGCTCAGTACGAGAACCCCGACAAGATGGGATTCAGCCTGCGCCTGGGCGCCAAGATCGATATCTGGGGGTCCGGCTCCGGCGCGGTGATGCTCAGTTTTCTGGACGAGGCGCGACGCGAACGCATGTTCAAGGCAAGCGGCGCTACCGCGGAGGAGGCCGAGCGCACCCGGGCGCTTTTTGCCACCATTCGCCACCAGGGCTACTTCGTGGGCCCGAGCCCCCAGGTACAGGGGCTGACCAACATCAGCTTCCCGGTATTCGGCGTTCACGAGTCGATCGAGGCAGTCATCACCATCCCCTACCTGACCCTGATTCCCGAGGCCATGCACCGCGACGTGCCGGACATCGACCACTGTCGAGCGCTGTTGGGGGAACTGGCGGCGGCGCTCTCGGCGGACATCGGCGGCGCGGCAGGCATCGCTTCCTGATAGGATGGGGCGTTTCCCTGCTCTTGATCGAGGCTCCCATGACCGAACCCCTGTGTTTACTCTTCGACTGTGACGGTACGCTGGTCGACAGTGAAATCCTGCTGGCGGGTGTGATGGGCGAGCTGTTGCCGCTATTCGGCCTGCCCTTCTCGGCACAGCAGTACATGGAAGAGTTTCGAGGAATTCGCTTCTACACCATCGTTCAGATGCTTGAAAAGCGCCACGGCGTCCTGGTGGAGGAGCACTACGATGCGCTGGAGACGCAGATGCGTACGCGGATGGAGACGCGCATGCGGGCCGAGTTGATGCCGATTCCGGGCATGCCGGAGGCGTTGGAGATGCTCGCTGCCTACCCCAAGGCCGTCGTATCCAATGGACCGGAGCGCAAGATTCGCTGCGCCCTGGAGAGTACCCGCCTTGGCAATCATTTCGGCGACCGCCTGTTCAGTGCCTATACGCTCAACGTGTGGAAGCCCGACCCGGCGCTCTATCTCCAGGCCGCCCTGGCCATGGGGGTGCCTGCCAGGCGCTGCGTGGTCATCGACGACGCGTCGGTGGGCGTCGAGGCGGGTCTGGCGGCGGGCATGCACGTGGTCCATATCAACCACTTCCCCAACGAGGAGAGCACGCCCGAAGGCGCGCTCTCGATTCATCAGGCCAAGGAATTGCCCGACCTCATCGCCCGCTTGGACACGCTTTAGCCGATCAACTGGCGCACCGCAATTTCCACGCCCCGCAGCTCGGCCAAGCCCCTGAGCCGCCCGTACAGCGGGTAGCCGGGAGCAGTGGCGCGGGCCTGGTCGTCCAGCAATTGATGACCGTGGTCCGGGCGCAGCGGCAGACGCGCGCCCCCTTCGTTTTCGCGGCGGCGCTCCTCCTCTACCAGCGCCTGAATGACACCGACCATATCCACATCACCGGCCAGGTGCGGGGCTTCGTGGAAAGAACGCGAATCCGCTTCGCGCCTTGTGGCGCGCAGGTGGATAAAGTGAATGTACGCAGCAAAATGGCGCGCCATGGCAACCAGGTCGTTATCCTCACGAACGCCGTAGGAGCCCGTGCAGAACGTCAGGCCATTGGCGGGGCTTGGCACGCAGTCCACCACCCACTGGGCATCTTCACGGGTCGAGACCACGCGGGGCAGCCCGAGCAGCGGACGAGGCGGGTCATCCGGGTGAATCGCCATGCGGATGCCCACCTCTTCTGCTACCGGGATGACGGCGCGCAGGAAATAGCTCAGGTGTTCGCGCAGTTTGGCCGCATCGATGTCGGCGTACTCTGCCAGCGCACCACGAAACTGCTCCAGCGTATAGTGCTCTTCGGCCCCCGGCAGCCCGGCAATCAGCGTCGTGACGAGCTTGTCACGGGCGCTCTGGTCAAGCGTTTCCAGGTAGCGCTGCGCCTCGCGCTTGTCCGCTTCGCTGTAGTCGGCCTCGGCCCTTGGCCGTTGCAGGATATAGAGATCGAACGCGGCAAACGCGGTTTGATCAAAACGCAACGCCAGCGCGCCATCCGGGAGCGCATGGGCCAGATCGGTACGTGTCCAGTCGAGAATCGGCATGAAGTTGTAGCACACGGTATCGATGCCGCAGGCCGCCAGGTTACGCAGGGTCTGGCAGTAGGTCGCGATGAGCTCATCACGCGCGGGCAGGCCCTTCTTCACGGCCTCGGGTACCGGCACACTTTCGACTACCGACCACGAAAGCCCTGCCGCCTCACACATCGCCTTGCGTTCGCTGATCGCTTCGACGGACCAGACCTGATCGTTGGGAATCTGGTGTAGCGCGGTGACGACGCCGGTCGCACCGGTCTGGCGAATCTCGCTGAGTTGGATCGGGTCCTGCGGCCCGAACCAGCGCCAGGTATGTTCCATGCTGTGTCCTTCTATCAAGCGCGTTATGTTATGCCTTCTCGAGGCGAGCCAGAGCCCCTTCGACGCCGTGTTCGGTCAGCGTGCGGTAGGCTTCAAGTACCTGGCGCTTGAACTCGTCGTGCCGGGCGACGGCCCGCGGAATCACGGCGTCAAGCTCGAAAAATCCGTCGATCAGTCCGGCATCATCGCTGGCGTGGCGCTCATTGAGTGCGGCAAGCTCTTTGGCCATCGGGTCGTCAACGTTGAAGCTTTTTCCGGCAAGCGTGGTGCCTGCGGTATAGCGAATCCAGGCGGCCAGGCCCAGCGCGACACAGGCTGTGCCACGTCCCGCCGCCAGATTGGCCTCGGCCACCTGCAGCCAGCGTTGGGGCAGCTTCTGGCTGCCGTCCATGGCGATCTGCTGCAGGCGGTGGCGCAGGCTGTCGTTGGCAAAGCGGGTCAGCAGCGACTGTGCATAGGCGTCAAGGTCGATCTCTTTGGGCATCGCAAGCGTCGGGGCGGCCTCTTCGCTCATGTAGCGACGCAGCAGCGCTTTGAACGCCTCCACCTGAACAGCATCATAAACGGTTTCGATATCGGCCAGCGCCCCGACATACGCCAGAAGCGAATGACTGCCGTTGAGCATGCGAAGCTTCATGGTCTCGAACGGCGCGACATCCGCAACCATGGTCACGTCTTCTTCTTCCCAGGCGGGACGCCCTGAGGGAAAGTGATCCTCGACGACCCATTGGGAGAAGGCCTCGCACACCACGGCGTTATGGTCATCGATGCCTAACGCCTTGAGCGCTTCGAAGTCCTGCTCGGTCATGGCCGGCACGATGCGATCGACCATGCTGCAGGGAAACGCCACGTTGTCGGCAATCCAATCGGCCAGTGCCGCGTCGTGCACGCGGGCAAGCTGCACCACCGCCTGACGGGTACGCTGGCCGTTATCCGGCATGTTGTCGCAGGAGAGCACGGTGAAAGGTGCCGTGCCTGCCGCCCTGCGCCGTTTCAGAGCTGCGACCAGAATCCCGGGAGCGGTGCGCGGGGCATCGGGGGCGGCGGTATCCGCCTGAATCATCGGATCGTCTTTCAAGAGCTCGCCGCTGGCGGGGTTGAGAAAATAGCCTTTCTCGGTGACGGTCAGCGTCACGATGCGCGTATCAGAGGCGCTCAAGCGCGCCAGCAACGCTTCCAGGTCGCGTCCCCACTGTCCATCGGCAGATTGTCCCGAGAACAGGGTTTCCTCGATGGCGCCCACTTCGCGAAGGGTCACGGTCTCGCTATCCTGGTACTCGGCGACGTGGTAGTGAAAGTTCGCCTTGCCAAGCGCGTCCACTAAATCGACGCTGCGGCGCAGATTCGCCGCACTCACGCCCCACTGCGTATCCCCCGTGCGTTGACGGTAGCGCTCGAGATACACCGCCTGATGGGCGCGATGAAAGGCGCCCAGCCCCAGGTGGACGACGCCGATCTGGCCGGCTGCTTGACTCGCCTTGATGGTTTGCATGTTCAATGCGTTGTTCTCCCCAACCAATTCTTAAACGTCGATATCGAAATAGCGCCGTGCGTTATGGAAGCTGATATCGTTGACCAATTCGCCCAGCCAGGCTTCATCGTCGGGGAGTTGCCCCTCTTCGACCCAACGGCCCAACATGCGGCACAGAAGACGGCGGAAGTATTCGTGACGGGTATAGGAGAGAAAGCTGCGTGAATCCGTCAGCATGCCCACAAAGCGGCTAAGAAGCCCCAACTGGGACAGCTGCGTCATCTGCCGCTCCATGCCATCAAGCTGGTCGTTGAACCACCAGCCCGAGCCGAACTGTACCTTCCCCGGGATGCCACCGCCCTGGAAGTTGCCGGCGGTCGTGGCCAGCACTTCATTGAAGATGGGATTGACGCAGTAAAGGATGGTGCGCGGCAGGCGATCATCTTGATCCAGGGCGTTCAGAAGCTGGTTGAGCGGCGCAGCCATAGGCCGGTCGTCCATGGAATCGAAGCCGGCATTCGCACCTGCTTCACGCAACCCGCGAGTGCTGTTGTCGCGCAACGGCCCCATATGGTACTGCTGCGCCCAGTCGCGACGGTGGTATTCGCGCCCCAGAAAGAGCAGCACCGCCGTCATGAACTGCGCCTGCTCCTTTTCATCGGGAAGCGTGCCATCCAAACGGCGCTTGAGTATGGCGTTCAATTCGGCCTCGGTTGCCGGGGCGAACGCAACGCGCTCAAGACCGTGGTCGGCAATTCTGCAGCCATGCTCGGCAAAGTCATCCATGCGTTTTTCCAGCGCGCTGTAGAGCGAGCTGATATCGCGTATTTCGACCTCCGCTGCACGCCCCAGCGTTTCGAGATACGCCGGATAGTCATCGGCGCCCGGCTTGAAGGCGCGGTCAGGCCGAAAACTTGGCAGCACCTTGACATCAAAGCTCGAGTCAGCGGCAATCTGCGCATGATGGGTCAGGTCGTCGGCCGGGTCATCCGTGGTGCCTACCATGCGAACGTTCATCTGCTGCAAGATACCGCGAGCGGAAAATTCCGGCCTGGCCAGCAGCGCATTGCCCTGCTCCCAGATGGCATCGGCCGTCGAGGGTGAAAGCAGCTTGTCGGTGATCCCGAAGGGACGTCTGAGTTCAAGATGAGTCCAGTGATAAAGCGGGTTCCCCAGCGTATAGGGAACGGTGGCTGCCCAGGCCTTGAACTTTTCGTGGTCGCTGGCACTGCCGGTGCAATAACGCTCGTCCACGCCGTTCCAGCGCATGGCGCGCCACTTGTAATGATCGCCTTTCAGCCATATCTCGGTCAGGTTCTCGAAGCGGTGGTTCTGGGCTATCTCCTGCGCAGGCAAATGGCAATGGTAATCAAAGATGGGCTGTGTACTTGCGTAGCCATGATACAGACGCTTTGCCATCTCGCTATCGAGAAGGAAATCCTCACCGAGGAATACTGCCATGAAAGCCTCCTTAAATCGTTGCGTCCTGAAATAAGCGTTACGTCTTGGAACAAGTGTTGCGTCCTGCGGCAGAAAACAGCGCCAGCTGCCCACTTGAATTGGTTAGACCAAAGAGTCAGCCCGCACGCCTTGATTGTCAACCTTCCCCCCCTTTCTCTGAGACCAAAGGCTTATTTAACAAACAGATTGGTTAGTCCAATTTAGCAACCAGTTTTTCTTGGCCCGATGACCACAACGTACAAGCATGATTTCAGGCAGGCTTTTCAGGAGATGGAGCAATATGCATAAAGGCGTTATTTCAGTCTTGTCGGGCGCTCTATTCGCGCTCTCGGGCTGCTCGATGCCCTCGGAGGTTTCGTCGGACGTTACTCTTTTGAGGCTCGCTCACAACATGAGCGAAACCCACCCCGTTCACCAGTCGCTTGCGTATTTTGCCGAGCGGGTGCGTGAAAAAAGCGGCGGGGAGCTTGTGTTCCAGCTCTACCCCAACGGCCAGTTAGGCTCCGAGCGGGAGGTCATCGAGCTGGTTCAGACCGGCGCCGTGGACGTTACAAAAGTGAGCGCCACCGCGCTCGAGAGCTTTTCTAACGTCTACTCGCTGTTCAGCGTCCCTTATCTCTTTGCCGACCCTGAGCATTACTACCGCGTCATGGATAGCGAAATAGCGACTGATATCTACCAGCAGACTTCGGATAACGGCTTCTTCGGGCTGACCTACTACGACTCGGGCGTTCGTAACGTCTACACCATCGATACACCGATACGCACCCCGGCGGACATGCGGGGGCTGAAACTGCGGGTTCAGCCCAGCCAGACCGCGCTCGAGATGATTCGCCTGATGGGCGGCGCGCCCACGCCCATGGCCTACGGTGAAGTGTATACGGCGCTGCAGCAGGGGGTCATCGACGGCACCGAGAACAACGAGACGGCGTTGACCTCCTCCAACCATGGCGAAGTGGCCAAGGAGTACTCCTATACCGCCCACGCCATCGTGCCCGACCTTCTGATCTTCAGCCAGCACCGCTGGCAAAGCTTCACGCCACAGCAGCAGACATGGCTACGAGAAGCGGCGATCGAATCCACCGAGTTCCACAAGGAAGTCTGGGCCAGAGAAATCGAGCAGGCGGTAACGAAAGCCCAGGAGATGGGCGTCAACTTCAACCACGACGTGGATGTGGAGGCCTTTCGTGAATCCGTCGCGCCCATGCATGAAAGAGTGGCGAAAAACCCGCTTCTGGCGCCTCTCTACGAGCGCATACAAGAACTGAACACGGAGTCCTGAGGCCATGGTAAACACGATCAATCGCTGGCTGTGCAGCGCCATCATAGCCCTTACCTCGACCATGCTGGCCATCATGGTGCTGGTCGCCCTGTGGCAGGTGATAAGCCGCTACGTGCTCAACGCCCCCAGTACGTTTTCCCAGGAGTTTCTGCGCTATTCGCTGATCTGGATCACGATGATCGGTGGCGCGCTCGCCTTTCATACCAAAAAGCACATTGCAGTCGAGATGGTAACCAACCGGTTCTCTCCAGGCCTGCAAAACGCGGTTCGCCATGTCGTGCTGGCGCTGCTGATCCTGTTCTCGGCGCTGGTCATGATCTACGGGGGAGTCTGGCTCGTATCGCTCACCATGTCCCAGCAGACCGTCTCGCTCGGCATCCCCATGGGTTACATCTACCTCTCGCTGCCCATATCGGGAGTGCTGATTCTCTGGTTCTGCATCGTGGAGCTGGTCAACGGCAGCCCTGAAGCCGCCGACGATTTCGACCAGACCCTGGACGTTTAATACACAATAAGGCATTCACGCCATGACGATCATTGCAGGTTTCAGTCTACTCATTTCTTTCTTTGTCTTTCTTTTCATAGGCGTGCCGATCGCCATCAGCATGGCCGGCGCCGCCATCGTGACGATGCTGCTGATCGCTCCGTTCGATGTCGCGGTATTTACCTCGGCGCAGAAGATGGTGACCGGTATCGATAGCTTTACGCTGCTTGCCGTTCCCTTCTTCCTGCTGACTGGCATCATCATGAACCAGGGCGGTATCGCCTTGCGTCTGGTCAACGTGGCCAAACTCTTTACAGGGCGCCTGCCCGGCTCGCTGGCACACACCAACATCGTCGGCAACATGTTGTTTGGCTCGCTTGCGGGGTCATCGGTGGCCTCGGCGGCGGCGATCGGTAAAGTCATGCACCCGTTGCAGGAAAAGGAAGGTTACGATCGCAAGTTCTCGGCGGCGGTCAACATTGCCTCAGCACCTACGGGGTTGATCATTCCGCCAACCGGGCTTTTCATCATCTATTCTCTGGTCAGCGGCGGCACCTCGGTTGCCGCACTGTTTCTGGCAGGCTATATCCCGGGCATCCTCTGGGGGATGGCCACCATGGCGGTGGCGTTTATCATCGCCAAGCAAAAAGGCTATACCACCCCGCACAAAGTATCACTGCGTGCTGCCGCAAAAGTACTGTGGGACGCCATACCCAGCCTGTTTCTTATCATCATCATCATCGGCGGTATCATCGGCGGCATATTTACGGCTACCGAAGCATCGGCGGTGGCCGTGCTGTATGCGTTACTGCTCTCGTTTGCCTATCGAAGCCTGTCGATCAAGCAGTTGCCGGGCATCCTCAAGGAAACGGCCGAGCTGACCGTCGTCATCATGTTTCTTATCGGCACCTCCGCCATGCTGGCACTGGTCATGGCGTTCACCGGTATTCCGGCGGCCATCAGCGCCGGTATTCTGGCGCTTACCGACAACCCCATCCTGATTCTCATCCTGATCAATGTCATCTTGCTGTTGATCGGTACGTTCATGGATGTCACCCCGGCTATCCTGATCTTTACCCCCATCTTCTTGCCGGTGGTATCGGAATTCGGCATGAGCCCCGTGCACTTTGGTGTCGTGCTCATCGTCAACCTGTGTATCGGAAATATCACCCCGCCCGGCGGAAGCGCTTTGTACGTAGGCAGCACGGTCGGCAAGGTCAGGATGGAAGAAGTGATCAAACCCCTTCTGCCGTTTTATGCAGCGGTCATCGCGGTGCTCATGCTGATAACATTGATGCCGATCTTCAGCGAATGGCTGCCGCGTCTGGCCGGCTTAATGTAATAAGGATTGACCTGGATGAATATTCAAGAGCGCTATCGCTTTCACCTGGCGAAGACCCAGCAAAACCACCTCACCTTTGTATCAAGGGATGAAGACGTGAAAGCCCACTTCTTCATCCTCGAGGAAGGTATATGCCGCGTGCTTTTTGAAAAGCGTGAAGGGCTTGAGGTCGACAAGACCTGGAGTATCGCGCCAGGTCAGGACGACCTTCCCCATCACGGCCGGGATCGGTTGAGTACCGAGCACTTCAGTTTGCCCGAGTACACCCTTTTCGAGGATGAACAGAGCGTTACGATCCAGACCCGGCAGTTGAAGGCCGTTATCCAAAAGGAGGGGTTTCGGATCAGTTGGCATCATGCCACGCACGGCCAGTGGCAGATGTTTGCCCAGGACAGGCCAACCCAGGCATATAGCTTCAAGGGCGAGCTGGGCCACGAGATCAAGCACTACCTGAAACGCGACATCCAGGAGCAGTATTTCGGACTGGGCGAGCGTACCGGCCAGCTCGATCATCACCATCGCCGCTATCGTAATATCACGATCGACGCGATGGGCTATGATGCCGAGCACTCGGACCCGCTTTACAAGCACATCCCTTTCTATATTACCCGCAAGCCGGATCAGGCATTCGCCTACGGGCTCTTCTACGACAATCTGGCACCCGGCTATTTCGACATGGGTCGCGAGCTGGATAACTACCACGGCCTGTACCGTTATTTCGAGGCCGAATCCGGTGACCTGGATTACTACATGATTGCCGGCCCCAAGGTTCGCGATGTAGTAACCGCCTACACCTGGATGACCGGTAACACGGCCTTGCCGCCCAAATGGAGCATCGGTTACTCAGGCTCGACCATGAGCTATACCGATGCGCCCAATGCTCAGGAGCGAGTGTGGGAGTTTATCGAGCAGTGTGAAAGACACGATATTCTCTGCGATTCGTTTCAGCTTTCGTCTGGCTATACGTCCATCGACAACAAGCGCTACGTCTTCAACTGGAACGAAGAGAAGTTTCCCGACGCGAGAAAATTGTCGGCCGACTTCAAGCGCAAGGGCATTCGTCTGGCTGCCAATATCAAACCGGCGCTTCTGACCGATCACCCCCAGTACGACAAACTGGCATCGCGAGGATACTTTCTGAAGGATGCCAATGGCGAAACCGCGCTTGCGCAGTTCTGGGACGGCGGCGGTGCACACATCGATTTCACGCACGAGGGCGCCTTTGGCTGGTGGAAGGACGAAGTGACCCGTCAGTTGCTCGAATATGGCATCGAAACCACCTGGAACGATAACAACGAGTACGAGATCTGGAGTAAGGACACTCAGGCCGACGGCTTCGGCGCCCGTCTGCCCTTCACGCGTATTCGCGCGCTCTTTCCGCTATTGATGATGAAGGCCTCCTTCGAGGCGCAAACGGAGTACGCCCCGCAAAAACGTCCTTTTCTCATTTCGCGCTCGGGGGCGCCGGGCATGCATCGTTACGTGCAGACCTGGACCGGCGACAACCGTACCGAGTGGAAAACCATCAGGTTCAATAACAAGACCGGCATTGGCTTGAGCCTTTCCGGCGTTTACAACTTCGGCCACGATGTGGGCGGCTTTGCCGGCCCCAAACCCGATCAAGAGCTGTTCATCCGCTGGGTACAAAATGGCATCTTCCATCCGCGTTTTACCATCCATTCCTGGAATGAAGACGCCACGGTCAACGAGCCGTGGATGTATGAAGACGCTGTCGCGCCCATTCGTGAACTCATCAAGCTGCGCTCTCGCCTTACGCCCTACTGGTATAGCGCCTTCCATGAGGCCCACGTCCACCATGAGCCTATTCTCAAGCCCACCTTCCTTGACTTCGAAGACGACGTGAACACGTGGCAGGAGAACGACGACTTCCTCGTAGGCGATGCCTTCCTGGTGGCAAGTGTCGTCGAGCCTGGCGTGTCCACCCGCGATGTGTACGCCCCGAAGCACCCGGGCGGATGGTTTGATTTTTATACCGGCAGCTTCATTGCCGGCGGAACGAAAGCGACGCTTGACGCGCCGTTTCATCAGACGCCCTTGCTGGTGAAAGCGGGCTCCATCATTCCTACCAACGAAGCGCCTCGTACCTTCGCCACCAAGGATGACGACCAGCGCGGCTTCTTGCTGTTTCCGCCGCAGGAACCAGGCATCACGTCTCATTACACCCTCTTTGAAGACGATGGTGAAACGAGCCAGTGGCGCGCCGCTCACGCCTTGGTCGAGCTCAAGATGCACACCAGCGAAGAGGCAATCCACGTCACGACGAACATCGTTTCCAACGGCTATCGTCTGCCCTACGAAAAAGCGATCTTCATGCTGGCCTCCCAGGATCCCCGCACGCTGTATATCAATGGCGAAGCGGCGCCCGCTGCACAGAAGGTAACCGCTTCGCTATAAACGCGCCGGGATGCCCAATAGAGATTCGGTCCAGGTGGACAAGCATTCATGAAAAAGGAAGCGAGGAAGGAACCTCGCTTCCCGTGCCGCCTTTGAAGGCATATCGGCAGGCATGAGCGCTACTTGCCTCTGGGGACTGCGCCCTGAACCTGACACTCCATTCAGCTCTGGAACCCTAAAATGCAACTGCCTACTCCCCAACGCCTTTATCAGAAAACGGGCTTGCAGCTGAAAGAGCGCATCCTGTCTGGCCGTTACGGTAAAGGCGAACGTCTTCCCGCCGAGCGCGATATCGCCGAGGAACTTGGTGTTAGTCGCACGGTAGTACGCGAGGCGCTGATCATGCTGGAGCTTCAAGGCCTGGTGGAGGTGCGCAAGGGGTCAGGCATTTATGTGCTGCCCCCTCCTGAAGAGCCTTTGCAGAGTAAAGCCGAGGGCGAGGAGGACGCACTCAGTGCGGGTCCTTTCGAGATGCTTCAGGCCCGCCAGCTCATCGAGAGCCAGATTGCCGCCTTTGCCGCTACGCTGATCACCAAAAGCGACATTCTGGAACTGATGGAAATCAGTAAACAGGCTCGGGGCGAGGACCGCTATCAGGACTCCGAGTGGGACAAGCGCTTTCACCTGCAGATTGCCAAGTCGACCCAGAACGCCGTTCTGGTCTATCTGGTCGAAAAGCTCTGGTACCAACGCGACAAGAACCTTCTGTGGCAAAAGCTTCATGACCGGATCGACAACCGCCGCTCGCTGGATAGCTGGTGCGATGATCATGACGTCATCTTGAAGGCCTTGATCCGGCGTGATGCCGACGGCGCCCAGCAGGCCATGTGGCAGCATCTCGAAAACACCAAGGAGATGCTCTTCAAGGCCAGCACGCTGGAGGAAGAAGATGAACTCGACTACTACCTGTTTGCCGACAAGCGGATGCTGAAAGGATAGCGCCAGGCGATTGCCCGGCGCACTCCACCTCACTGCGCTATATTTTTCATCATTCTCAGCCAAGCAGTATATTGGGCAGAAACAGAACGATATCCGGGATGAATATGATGCTGGCAACGACCACGAACACGGCCAATACATAAGGCAGCAGCTCACGGCTGTAGTCGTAGAAAGAGCAGCGCAGGATACCGCAAACGGTATACATCGAGATGCCCACTGGCGGCGTCATGCCGCCAAAAGTCACCAGCGTCATCATCAGAAGCCCGAAGTGAACCGGGTCCACACCCGCTGCCTTGATGACAGGCACCAGAATGGGCGTAAGCAGCATCACAACGACGGTTGCTTCCAGCAGCATGCCCATGAACACAAGCAGCAGCGCCAGCACGAACAATAACGTCGTCTGATTGGTGAACACCCCCAGGGTCAGTTCAGCGATCGTCTGGGGCACCCGCTCGAAGGAAACGACGTAACCGATGATACCCGCAAACATGATGATCAGCATGACCATCCCGATGTCTCTTACGCTTGCACGCATGGCATTGAGCAGCTCTTCAACGCCCATTTCGCGATGAATCACACAGCCGATGAAGAGCGCGTAAGCCACGGCAAAAGCGCCCGCTTCCGACGGGGTGAATAGCCCGTAGCGAATACCCACCAATAGCCAGACGGGAAACAGGATGGCCCAGATGCTTTCACGCAGCGCCTTCAGGATCTCCCTGCCCGTAGGCAGGTGGGCCCTTACCGGCTGGTAGCCGCGTCGTTTGGCCATGATATAGGTGGTCACCATGAACGCGACCATCAACAAAAAGCCCGGCACCAACCCAGCGATGAACAGGCGCCCAATGGAGACCTCGCCCAGATAGCCATACAGGATCAGCCCGATACTCGGCGGAATCGTCGCCGTGATGAGCCCGCCTATCGAAAGCACTGCCCCTGAAAAGCCCGGTGAGTACCCACCCTTGATCATGCTTTTACCCAGAACGCGAGACTGCATGGCGGCATCCGCCACCGCAGAGCCCGAGACACCGCCCATGAGGGTGCTCAACACGATGCTTGCCTGGGCCAACCCCCCGCTCATCCACCCTGCCAGAAGAGTGGAAAGATGAACCAGACGCGGCGTTATACCGCTGGCATTCATCAAATGCCCGATAAAGATGAATAACGGAACCGCCAGCAGCGGGAACGACTGAGTGGACGACACCACCCGTTGTACCGCGATACTCGTCGGCAAGAACGTATCCGGCAACAGAAAGTAGGAGACCCCGGCAATCCCGATTGCAAACGCCACCGGCATGCCTATTGCCATGAGCAGCAGTCCAAAACCCAGCAATAATGCGGCCGTCATAATGTTTCCTCTACTGCGGTCTCATCGTCTGCATCCAGGCTTTTGATAATTCCTGTCGCTTTTATACGACGCAATAACGTCATGATCATGAGCACCGCGCCAACGGGCAGAGCCAGGGTGATATAGCCATAGCTGAGCCCGGCAACCCCCATGGGTCTTTGCCAGTTGGAAGTGGCCAGAGCGAAGCCATACCAGGCAAGCAGTAAAAGAAACAGCAGCATCATGGTCAGACACACACTGGTAATGAGTAATTGCAGTTTGACGGGCAGGCGAACGATCAGCGCATCGATTCTCACCTGCCCACCGTGACGCAGTGTGATATCCGCGCCCAATACCGCGGTCCAGATGAACAGAAACTGGGCAAGCTCAGCCCCTCCGGCGAAAGGCTGGCCCACGGCCCTTGCCGTCGAGCTCACCAACATCGTAAGCGACGTGCCTCCCAGAAGCGCAATGGCCAGCCACTCTTCGCCCTTATCGTACCAGTGCCACATAAGTATCCTTCCCGTGAAGGGGCATAGCGATAAACCGAATCCCGCGATACACAGAGCAAAGCGCCCTTGCCCAAAGGGCAAGGGCATAACGCTACTCCTGACCGAGCAGCTGGTCGCGATACTCGCCGTAGCCTAGCTCTTCGTAGACACTATCCACCCTTTCCCGGAAAACCTCTCTATCGATCTCGGTGAAAGTAACGCCATCGGCTTCCATGCGCTCTTGTACTGCGGCTTGCGCTTCGGCTATGGCGACACTGGCTTCATCCCCTGCGCTTGAAAGCTCTTCATCGAGGATGGTGCGAAGCTCTTCAGGCAGCGATTGGAACCACTGATCCGAGGTCGCGATGCCGGTCATCAAATGGATGTGATTGGTCAACGCAACATGAGTGATGACCTCGTGCAGGTTCTGCCCCTCGGCCGCAGTCAACTGCGCCTCTGCGCCGTCGATGGAGCCCAGCTGCAGGGCTGAATACACCTCTGACCAGGGCAGCGGCGTTGCCGTGGCGCCCATCGCTTCGATGGTCTTGACCCATACGGGGGAGTTGATGGTGCGGATACGCACGCCGCTCAGATCTTCCGGCCCGTTGACCTCCTTCTGGGTCAACATCTGGCGCGACCCCTGGAACCAGTTGTAGTTGAGCAGACGAAGACCGCTCTGATCGGCAAGACTTTCCACCCAGTCGTTATAGAGCGACGACGAGGTAATCTGGTCGTAGTCACTCGGGTCTTCGACCAGATAGGGAGCACTCAGAATACCCAGCTCGGGTTGATACTCGGACAGACGGCCTGCATCGATCAGAATGGCGATATTGGCGCCGCTGCGAATCTGTTCGACAACATCCTCATCGGAACCAAGCTGGCTGTTGGGGAAAATCTGGATAGTCAGCTCGCCGTTGGAGCGCTCGGCTATTGCGTCCTTCGCCTCATCCAGTGCCTGGGCGATAGGGTCTTGCGGGCTTAACGCAATCGAGAGGTTGAGCTGGTAGTCGGCATAGGCAGAACTACTGGCCAAGACCATTGCTATGGGAAGAATACTTTTCAGCTTCATATTTGTGCTCCTCAAACCGTTGTCTGTTATTGATGTTGTATTATCCGGCGGTAGATATTCGCTCTACGCCCATCCTGCCCCCATGACGTCAGCGTCTAGCCAAAGCTTCGCGCCATCGGAGTCACTGCTTCTTCGAACATGCCCGGAAAACGGTGCTCGAGTTCGGGTAAAGACTGGAGTATTTCACGCTGATGAAGACTCATGGCTTCAGCCGCGCCAGATGCGTCGGTCTGGGCGATGGCGTCGACAATGGCCTGATGTTGATCGGCAAGCTTGGCAATCGGCGTAGAGTCCGGAATACTCAGATACCGCACTCTATCGAGTTGTGCTTTAGCGTTTTCAATGACGTTCCACGCCATTACTTGTCCGGTGGAAAACGCAAGGGTCCGATGAAACATCTCATCCAGAACAAAAAAGCGCTCGTGATCCTGTCTCTCGATACAACTTTTTTGTCGTGCGATGAGTTCATTCAATTCCATCAAGTCGGTGGAGGAAAGTCCTGTGGTTGCAGCTTCAAAGGCAACCGCCACTTCGACCGCTTCCCGTATAAAGCGCGCTTCCAACACGGCACGCCGGGAAATCTTGACCACAAAGGTGCCGCGCTGAGGTCTGACCTCAACAAGCCCCGCTTCCGAAAGACGGATAAACGCTTCGCGTACCGGTTGGCGGCTGACCGAGAAGGCATCCGCGACTTCCTTTTCAGAAAGCGCCTTGCCCGGGGCCAGTACCATCTGAATGATAGATTGGCGAAGGACATGGTAAAGACGATGGCGAACCGATTCGGTCTCCGAGATATCCTGCCATAGCGCTTGTAGCGTGGTACTCATATCGCTCATGTAATGCCGCCTGAAGAGAGTCGTGAAACTCTTAACTGATATAACTAGTATGGCAGCATGGCAAAAAACCCAAGCTCTGCACTCTATACTTTGGTAGCGCCTTGGTGACCGAGCTTGAACACGATGTTGCCTTCAAAAATCTAACCATTTGAATAGTCATAAATTTTTAAGTGACGAAGCCGTGCTCAAGCGGTGATAGAACGTTCTTTCGACGCTGATCTCGAGACCATAGTGGTAATAGTGAAAGGTGCTTGTTTACGAAAACCGGGCATGGGACGCGTGGGATTCGTTCGACATTCCACTAGACCCTATGCCCAATTTAAAAGCGCTTGCGGTGTTTGGCTGTAAAGGCGCTGCTTGCAGGTACCAGCACCCTAACGTGAGCTGCTCCATTATCACAACGACTGGGGGGCGCTAAAACGCCCCCCAGGACCGCAGAGCAGAGCCGATCCAGGACACTGCCCCGACACGTTACTCAATCGAAGCTAGTTACTCCCCATCAACAAATTGGGCAGCCACAGCGAGATGGCCGGTACGTAAGTCACCAGCAGCAGTACCGCCAGGTTGCACAGCAGAAACGGTACGATGGCGCGGGCGACCGACAGCATCGGCAGTTTGCCGATACCGGCCACGACAAACAGACATACCCCGACCGGCGGCGTCGTCAGGCCGATCATCAGGTTGAGCACGGCAATCACGGCAAAATGTACCGGGTCCACACCCACCCCCGTCGCCACCCCTACCAGCGCCGGGAACAGAATGATCAGCGCGGCAATGGTTTCCATGAATGCCCCGACGAACAGCAGGATCAGGTTGAGAATCAGCAGCACGATCAGTGGGTTTTCGCTGATGGAAAGAATCAGCGTGGCAATCATCTGAGGGATCTGCTCGCTGGTCAGAATCCAGCCGAACAGATTAGCCAGGCCCACCATCAACAAAAGTGCCGAGGAAGTCAGCACGGTATCCGCCAGAATGCCCGGCAGCTTGCGCCAGGTCAGCCCCTTGTACACGTACATGCCCACCACCAGCGCGTAGACACAGGCCACGATCGAGGCTTCGGTCGGCGTGAAGAAGCCGCCGATGATGCCATAGAGAATGATCACGGTCATCAGAAGTGCCCAGAACGCCGTCTTGGCTTCGCGCAGAAGCTGCATGACCGGCACCCGCTTCTCCTTGGGGTAGCCTCGGCGAACGGCCAGAATGTACACCGTGACCATCATGGCCACCCCCATCAGAAGCCCCGGTATCGCGCCGGCCAGAAACATCCGTCCCACGGAGATACCGCTCAGCGAGCCCGCAATGATCATCGGTACACTCGGCGGGATGATCGGCCCGACGGTGGAAGACGCCGCGGTAACGGCGGCGGCGAAGGGTTTGTCATAGCCCGAGCGCGCCATGCCGGGAATCATCACCGAGCCGATACTGGCCGAGTCCGCCACGGCGGTGCCGGAAATACCGCCAAAGATCATCGAGCCGCCCACGTTGGCAAGCCCCAGCCCGCCGCGGATATGGCCTAGAAGTGCGTTGGAAAAGCGCACGATGTGTTCGGTGATATTGCCCACGTTCATCAGGTTGCCGGCCAGCACGAAGCCCGGAATACACAACAGAACGAAGGTATCGATACCCGCGTACATACGCTGGGGCACGATAGTCAGCGAAATGCCCTCCATCAGAAGATAGGACATCGAGGCGATGCCAAGCGCAAAGGCAATGGGCATGCCCACTACCAGCAGTAACAGAAACACGCTAAAGAGAATGATGACTTCCATGCTTAAGACTCCTGTTCACGGGAGGCAGAGGAGCGACACATCGCGAGAACCCCTTCCAGACATCCCAACACGCTGTAAACCAGGAGTAGCGCGAAGGTGACCACCGTCGAGAAAAAGATGTACAGCATGGGAACGCGCAGCGTGGGCGAGGTCTGCCAGGTGCCATTCTGGGCATACTGCCAGGCGTAGGGCAGCACCATGAACGCAAATACGCCGATGACCAGACAGATCAGCGCCTGAAACGCCGCTTTCATGCGTGGGCCCAGCATATGATGAAACAGCTCAACGCTGATGTTGCGGTTCTGGCGCAGTACCACGCCAGCCGATAACGACACCATGTAAATGAACAGATAGCGGGAAAGCTCTTCGGTCCAGGCGATGGAGATCGGCAGAAACAGCCGCGAGCTCACCTGGAGCAGCACCGTCGCCGCAATGGCAACCAGCGCCAGCACCGCGAGAGCAAGAAAACAGGTGTCCACCCACCCTATCAGGCGCCCGATGGGGCCTTGCAGCTTGGGCACCGCCGACATCGAATCCAGACTCTTCAGCGCCTCTTGCTCAAGCGCATTTTGATCCGAGCTCATAAACGTATCCTCGTGGGACAAACAGCTCTTGCAGACAGAACTTGCAAATGGAAGATGGGCCGGCACGCGGCCAGCCCATCCTCGTTACCTACCGTCTTACAGGTCTTGAATGGCGTCGAAGAGCTCACGCTGTTCAGGCGTCAGGGCTTCCAGGACCGCCGGGCGAGCCGCTTCGGCAAAGGCATCGATATCGACCTCGATGAATTCCATACCACGCTCGGCAAGCGCCTGCTCCAGACGCTCCTGATCCTCGACGAACAGCTCGGACTCATAAGCCTGCATGGTCTCGGCGGCGTCACGCACGACCTGCTGCAGATCCTCGGGCATGTTTTCCAGCTGGTTGCGGCCAATCACCACGTAGATCCAGCTACGCACGTGACCGGTCATGTTGACGTAGTCCTGCACCTCGTTGAAGCTGGCGCTCTCGATCAGGCTAAGCGGGTTTTCCTGACCTTCCAGGGTGTTCTGCTGAAGCGCGGTGAACACTTCGCTGAACGCCATGGGCGTGGGGCGTGCACCCATGGCCTGCCAGGTATCCACGAACAGCGGCACGTTGGGTACGCGAAGACGCAGTCCATCGAGTTCTTGCGGGGTGCGGATGGGCCGGTTGGAGGTCAGCTCCCGGGCGCCGCGCTCGAACCAGGCCAGCGGTACCAGGTTGGTACGCTCGATGATCTGCTCTTCGATCTCGGTGCCAATCTCGCCACTGACGGCATCGTGCAGATGCTCGGAGTCACGGAAAGCGTAAGGTACGGCCATCATGGCGGCCTTGGGCGCCCAGTTCTGCAGGCTTTCACCGGTGATGGTCATGTCCGCAGTGCCCAGCTGGATGCTGTTGATCACATCCATCTCGCTGCCCAACTGCTCGCTGGGGTACAAACGAACTTCGATACGCCCGTCGGAGTTGGCTTCGACCTCTTCCTTGAACTTCTCGGCGGCCTGGTGCCAGATGTTCTGCTCGTTGGCCAGATGACCAAAGCGCAGCGTGTAGTCAGCGGCCAGCGCCGATTGGGCACTGAACAGAACCGTCCCAAGAACGGCACTGGTTAATAGCTTTTTAATCATGTTGAGCACTCCTGCACTATGTGTTGTAGCTTGTTAGTCGCGCTTGGTTTTTAGTGAGATAGCGTGGTGAATCAGTTTAACCTTCAGACACCGATCTGAATCAGTACCTTACGGGCTTCTTCAGGACGGTGATCGAGCATATCGATGGCGCCGGGCATGTCGCTTAAGGGCAGCCGGTGGCTGACCAGTGCCAACGGGTCCAGCTTGCCACTTGCCATGAGCGCAAGCACCTCCGGAAACTTTCGATTATTGAGCCGCGAGCCGACCAAAGTCAGCTCTTTTTTGATCACTTCAAGCTGTACCAGATCGCTTGGCTGAACGCTGAAACCCAGCAGGCCGATGCGCCCGGCGGGCGACGCCAGTCGCAGCATCTGGGGAAGCAGTGCCGGCACGCAGGCAGCGTCGGCAATCAGCGGCACGCCCTCACCCTCGGTCAGCGCCAGCACTTCTTTTTCGACATCCTGTTCGCGGCTGTTGAGAACGTGGGTAGCCCCCAGCTCTTTGGCAGCTGTCAGGCGTTCATTGATGACATCGGTGACGATGATCTCTTCGATACCCAGAGCCCGGGCCATCTGCAGAATGGTCATGCCAATCACGCCGGCGCCCAGAATCAGGAGTCGATCACCGGGATGGGGCTGCATGCGATCCAACACGTTGGCGGCGATGGTGTAAGGCTCCACCAGGGCGGCGGCGTCCAGGCCGATATGTTCGGGCAGCTTATGCACGTTCGTCGCCGGCACGGAAACGAATTCCTCGAAGCCGCCGTTACGGTGCACACCGATCACTTCCAGGGCACTGCACACGTTGGGGCGACCGATCCGGCAGGGGTAGCAGGTGCCGCAGCTGATGACCGGGTCGACGCAGACGCGATCACCCACTGACACCTCAGCTACGCCCTCGCCCACGGCGTCCACTACACCGGCAAACTCGTGGCCGGTGATACGCGGAAAACGCACGAAGGCGTTATCCCCGTGAATGATGTGCATGTCGGAGCCGCAGATGCCGGCAAACGCTACGCGTACCAGCACTTCACCGGCCCCGGCGGTGGGTACGTCAATATCGGCGACCTGGTAGTCGTGGGGCGCCTTGACCTGAAATGCTTTCATGGCTTTAAAACTCCTTACCCGTTCTTTAGGTCACCAATGCCAGAGGGTGCCGTCTTCCAACCGGTTCACCGGCAGGCTGGCACGCTTGTAGGGGTACTGCTTGGCAAGCTCTTCATCGATATCCACACCGTGCCCCGGCGTTTCACCCACGATGAAGTGGCCGTCTTCAAAACGGTAATCGTGCGGGAACACCTCATTGGTGGTGCTAGTGTGCGGCATGTACTCCTGAATGCCGAAGTTGGGCACCCAGGTATCGAAATGAATGGCCGCGCCCAGACAGACCGGCGAGAGATCCGTCGGACCGTGGAACCCTGTGCGCACGTGGTAAAGCCCCGCCAGATCCGCCAGACGGCGCACATGGGTAATACCCCCGGCGTGGGTAAGCGTGGCGCGAATGTAGTCGATCCACTGGTTCTCGATCAGCGCCTTGGCATCGAACAGGCTGTTGAACACCTCCCCCACCGCGAGCGGCGTGGTGGTGTGCTGGCGCACGAGGCCGAAGCTTTCCTGGTTTTCCGCCGGGACGCAGTCCTCGAGCCAGAACAGATGGTAAGGCTCGACTTCCTTGCCCAGGCGGGCGGCCTCGATGGGTGTGAGGCGGTGGTGAACGTCGTGCAGGATATGCAGGTCGTCGCCGAAGCGTTCGCGCACGGCGGCGAACAGCTTGGGCACGTGGTTCAGGTACTTGGTGGTGTTCCAGACGTGTTCGGCAGGCAGATCGGCGTCTGCCGGCTCGTAGGGTTCGCCATCCTTTTTTGCCACGCCGTAGATACTGGCAATACCCGGCACGCCGGCCTGAACGCGCACCGCCTTGTAGCCTTCGTCCACATGACGAGCCACCTCTTCAAGGCAGGATTCGATATCACGCCCGGTGGCATGGCCGTACACCATCACGCGCTCCCGGCTCTTGCCGCCCAGCATCTGATAAAGCGGCATACCGGCAAGCTTCGCCTTGATGTCCCAAAGCGCCATATCCACCGCGCCGATCGCGCTCATGGTGACCGGCCCGCGCCGCCAGTAGGCCCCGCGATACAAGTAGTGCCAGATATCCTCGATGCGCTGTGGGTCACGGCCGATCAGCGCGGGAATCACATGCTCGTCAAGATAGGCGGCCACCGCCATTTCCCGACCGTTGAGCGTGGCGTCCCCGATACCGTAGGTACCCTCATCGGTGACGATTTTCAGGGTGACGAAGTTGCGCCCTGGCGAGGTGACAATGGTGTAAGCGTGTTCGATTTTCATGAAGTTGCCTCCTCAATGAGGGATACCGTTTCCTGAGTATCGAACATCTCGGGAAACCGCTTTACTAGATCGGGAAGCGAATCAGACATTTCCCGTAGAGGGCGCTGCATAGCCTGTGGCGGCTCACCGAAAAGACAGTCACAATCACTTTCAACAAAGCGCTTTATTCTGAGTCAGCCTCTTATGAGCGATGAACTGACAAAGGATGTCATAAGGCGCTTGCAAAGCGATTCACCCTTCAGTGTATCCCGTCGAAGCATTGTCAGCGTGATAGCCATGTCGCTGGTTTTAGCGTAGCCAGCCGATAAGCGTAAGACCCTTAACTGATACAGCTAGTATGGTAGTATGGCGAAACAAACAAAAGCCCTGCTGATCTTATACTTTGGTTGAAGGTGACACTTCATGAAACGCCAGTTTTACTCGGGTTCGAACTATAAAAAAGCCTTGAATATCCAGGATCTGGAACGCATCGCCAAGAAAAGACTGCCCAATTTCGTATTTGAATACGTGTATGGCGGCAGCGATGACGAACATACGCTTCGCCATAACCGGAGCGTGTTCGATGAATATCGGTTTCTGCCCAAGACGCTGACCAGCGTCGGCACACGGGATTTGAGCACGACCCTGTTCGGCCAACGCTACGCCATGCCGTTAGCCATTGGTCCCACGGGTTTCAACGGCATGCTGACGTACGATGGCGACCGAAAGCTTGCCTACGCGGCGCGCGATGCAGGTATCCCGTTTGTGTTGAGCAACGTTTCCACCACGGCCATGGAGGATATAAAAGCCATCGAGGGCCTGACGGCGTGGATGCAGCTCTACTTCTATCGTGACCGGGACTTCGTGAAATCCTTGATCAAGCGCTGCCAAAACGCTCAGTTCGAGGCCATTGTCATCACCACCGATAGCGCCATTTACGGCAACCGGGAGTGGGATGTGCGCAACTTCCGACGTCCCATGAAGCCCACCTTCGCCAACCTGGCGCATCTACTGACCAAGCCCCGCTGGATGACGGACGTACTGCTGCCCGAAGGCCTGCCTACGTTCAAGAACCTGGATGAATTACTCCCCCCGGGCAAACGTAGTGCCCAGGGAGCATCACAAATCATCGGCCAGCAACTCGACCCTTCGCTCAACTGGGACGATATTGCCTGGCTGCGGGACTTGTGGCCGGGCAAGATCATCATCAAGGGAATTCTGGCGCCCGAGGAAGCCGAGCAGGCGGCGCATCTGGGCGTTGACGGTATCGTGCTCTCGAACCACGGCGGGCGACAGCTCAATCACTCGCTCTCGCCGATGGATACCCTTGCAGAAGTGAAAGCCAGCGTGGGCGAACGCTGCCATCTGTTTGTGGATAGCGGCTTTCGCCGCGGTACCGATATCATCAAGGCGCTGGCACTTGGCGCCGATGCCGTATGGCTGGGCAGAGCCACGCTCTATGGCCTGGCGGCAGGTGGACAGGCCGGGGCCGAGCATGCGCTGAACCTGCTGCGCGGTGAAACAGACAGAACCCTGGGCCTGCTGGGGCTCAATAATATTCACGATCTCACTTCAGCGTGTCTGATCAAGCGATCGATTTAAACACTCTTTATGGTTCGATTGTTTTAAAGACTGTTTTAAAGACTGTTTTAAAAGCTGTCTTAAAAACTGTTTTCAAGCCTTTTTTAAAGAAGATTAAAGATAGCGCTCATATCAGGCAAGCTATCCAATGAAACTCTACTATTAATCAACTTACAAAGTAGACAGCTATTTCTTTGCTTGTAAGATCATCTAGCTTGAAACACACCGTTTACAGGAAGTGATCTGCCATGAGCCTACAGAAGCTCAAAGAGTGTATCGAGGCCTGCCATATATGTGCGACCTATTGTGACAACTGTGCCACGTCTTGCCTGCAGGAACCTGACCTCGAGAAAATGGCTGAATGCGTGCGACTGGATATGCAGTGCGCTCAGATTTGCCGATTGGCCGCCTCCTTCATGGCCCAGGATAGTGAATATGCTCAGGATATTGGTCAATTGTGTGCAGATATCTGTCAGAAGTGCGGCGACGAGTGCAGTCAGCATGAAGCCGAGCATTGTCAGGCGTGTGCTCAAGCCTGTTATCACTGTGCCAGCCTGTGCGCATCGATAGCGGCCTGAACAAGTGAGTGACCTGGCTCATTAAAGCCCGGGTGACCAGAATGGCTCGCCCGGGCTTTCTTATGCTCAAGCAATCTATATGCACCAGACTTGTTCAACTCGTAAAGTGAGTATAATTAGATAGCTTACTTCTCTCTTTAATGAACATCGTTACTCACAACGGTGACAAGCTATACTCCACCCCCCGGTGGTTGTCAGTACAACAATTGGCAATCAGCATCAGCCTCCCAAGCATTAACCCCTTGCCTGTCAAGCGGTGACGCGGAATACTCCCGACCTCCTTGAGTTATACCCCGCCCGAGACTCATCATGAAACGTCATTACACGGCAGCTCTTATACTGGCTACCCTTCTTGCATCGCCTGTTCATGCGACCTGTCAATACGTTGCCATGGACTACGCTTTTCCCGCTCAACGCATGGATATTGCCCTTCAGCACCTTGCCCAGCATTCAGGCTGTTTTATCGATGCCGACTGGGCGCGCCTTTCCAACTCCCAGGCGCCAGCAGTAAGGGGCAATTACCGCCCCGAAGAAGCGCTCTGGGAGCTGTTGAAAAATTCAGGCTGGGAAGGCTACACCACCGATAACGGCCTGCAAGTCAACCAGCGCGAGCAAACATGGGTCAACGAACATACGAAAGACCTGCGCGCCAGGATCGAACCGCAAGAGCCCTTGAGCGGCACTGAGCGCCAGGCGTATCTTGACGAGCTGAATGAACTGGAGCGGAGTGTGCACGAACTCGCCCGCGAGCAAGGGTTTATCAGCGCTGGCGAACGTGCCAGTTATCAGCGAAGCGTCGAAGCGCTGGAAAAGCAGCTCATCGAGCGGCACAAGCGTCACGGGTAGCCATCGTACCGGCTCCCCGCCTTTCTGCGACCTGCCACCCACAAAGGCGCCTGGCCGCGCCAACCAATCAAACGCATCGCTCCTCAGGGGCAACTTATCCGCCGAGGGCCACCGAGCGTGGAAATGGCAACTCCTTGTCAGTTTTACGTTCGCGTATCCGCCCGCACGAACAGATTTCCAAGTTTTCCTGCCGACAATAAGTTCTTTCAACATCCGCTAAAGCACAGCCCGCTCATTGACACCGTCGATAGCGGGCTTTTGCGCCTCACGCTGACTGCTTCTGGGTAATACCCGCGATGACATCTTTAACATTGCGCTACAAATCAGCGCCTTGTTCGATCCGCGTCGAATAGCCCTATATCGTTGAATATAAAACTTATTCAACCTCCCCGCGCCTGCTTCATAATACTTTCGTTTTCTATCCTCATATTTTTTAATTAAACAATTACTGATCGAAACAAAAACTTTCAATAAACCATTTGAAAATAAAAACACTAAAAAAGTAATCTTCGCCTCAACAGCAGACAAAACAGCCTGTTACGACAAACAAGTTATCAGCTCTTTCCCGAAGACCGAAATAATTTATCTAACAAAAAAGCATTAGATGGCTCCATTTCGAATCGGCGCTTCGATGATAACCACTCAGCTTGTTGCGTTGCCTGACATGAGGGGCAGATACGTGAACACAAGAAACTCAAAGAAAACCGGATTTTTCAAGCCTGCGGCGCGCGCCTCGAAATGGGTGCTCTCAAGCGTGGCTGTACTTCTGCTTTCCGGGCTCGATAGCGTCTGGGCGACAGATTTCTTTCAAAACGCCAACGCTGTCAACCACTGTGAACTTACCAGTCAGCAGCAGGAAATGCTGAGACTGGTCAACGAAGCGCGCAGCCAGGCGCGACAGTGCGGTACTGAATACTTTCCCCCTGCGGCATCGCTGAGCTGGAACTGTCAGTTGGAAGTGGCTGCCGAAGGCCATGCCAAGACCATGGCCGAAAACGAATACTTCAGCCACACCGGCCTGGACGGCTCGAAGATTCAAAATCGTGCCGAAGCATCGGGTTATGCCTGGCGTGCATTGGGTGAAAATATTGCCGCAGGACAGCGCACCTCCTCCAGCGTCGTCATCGCCTGGCTGGAGAGCCCGAGCCACTGTCGCAATATCATGCTCGATGCATTTACTGAAATGGGCATGGCCAAGGCCGATAACACGCAGTCGCGTTATCTGACCTACTGGGCCCAGGCGTTTGGCAGGGCGCGCTGAAGGAAGAGACCGATAATTACGCGCGAACGCTATTCAGCGGGTGTCAGCACACCGTAATGAACCGCCGTAATGGCATTTTTCGGTGACCCCTCGACGAGTTTGGTGCTGTAAGTGAGGTAAACGAAGGTTTGCGCCTGCGCGTCATGCATACGCACCACGCGCAGGTTCTTGAACAGCGCAGATCGACGCTGGGAAAACACCACTTCCTGCTCGGATACTTCGGCGGGGTCAAAGATGATCGCCCCCGTCTGCCGGCAGGCCACGCTCGCCTCGCTGGCCTCTTCGGCCAGCCCCACCGCTCCCGAAAGCCCGCCGATTCTGGAGTAGGAGAGATAGCAGGAAATACCCTGCACCTTGGGGTCGTCAAAGCGCTCCACTTCGATGGTATTGTTCGGCCCCAGCATGCGAAACTCGGTGCGCACGCTGCCGATATGGGCGTCCTGAGCAAATACGGTAACCGGTAACAGCGCTACCACCCAAGGCAGGGATTTCAGGACGACACGGTTAAAAAGAAACAGGGGCATGCACATCAGCGTGGCTTCCTGGGCGTAAGGAAAGGGTTACAAATAGCGGCCAGTGTGGCCCTCAAGCGCTGATACGGCGACCGGTACGCTCGAGGGCCAATAATACTGGCGTGCGCCGCATCTATCGGGAGCTGTTCGACGGTTCATGGTACGGGCAGGCATTGAAGCTTGCACGAAAATCAGCCGAATGCCGGTAGGTCTGCTGACGTACCCGGTTGATATTTCCAAGCGGCTGGTGGTCGGTGATACCCGTCCAGACACTAAAGCGCATTTTGTCTTCTACCTGACGCACCTTCTCGGCCTGCCAGCTATCCTGAGGTGGAACATGCAGGGTCGCCACGCGGTAAAACGGCGCGAGCGCTTCTTCCCATTCCACCGTTGCGTCTTCGATCGGCTGCTTTTCAAGATCTCGGCAAAGCTGAACACAGAACTCCCATTCACCCTCTCGATGCGTCATCTCACCGCGTACGTCTTCCCGTATTGCATCCCGGCGCCCGTCGATATCGATCGTACGTCCGCTTAGCGCCTTCAACTCATCGCTTACGGGCCGGAGCATGAATTTAGCCATGTAGTCGCCGTAGCGAAAGGCGGTCACGCTGTAATAGGTTTCACCCAGTGGGTCTATGTTGGACGCGCCACCCAGGGATTTAACGGTGGGGCTGTCGATGTCCACTTTCTCGAGCGCCTTGTTTACGCCCTGCATCGTCTTGGAGGCCACCACCTTGGTGCCCTCTAGCCGATCCGTGGTCTTGGCCAGCATCTTGACACTGGCCAGAAACTTCTTGGCATCCGGTGCCTGGAAGACCGGGGCATTGAGCATGATGAAATCTTGATTGCGCCCTTCCGACCCGGGCAGACGCTCCCCTTCCACTTCGACCACCTTCAACGCCAAGCCCCGGGGCAGCGAAATGGCATCAGGCAGTATATCGCCGGCATTGGTGGAAAGGCGCAGGATGGCCTCGTATTCGCCGGGCTGAGCGAAAAGCCCCTGGGCCAGTTCATCAGAAAGCCCCGGCTCCACCCGTAACGTGCCCTTCAAAATGCCGTGTGCCTTGGCATGTACGCTACGCACGGCGTGCGCGTAATCATCCGCTGTACGCTCTAAAATGGTGCCAAAGGTATCCTTGAGCGAATCGATGATGTCCTGTTCGTCATCCAGGGGTGTTTCAACGTCCGGGGTATAACGCAGAGGGGAAGTCAGTGCCATGCGGTCTCCATATGTCAGGTCGTTGTCGCTGCTTTCATCCTTGGTCAATGCGAACGCATCCTGTCGCACATCGGATTAAGAGTAGACCACTCACCCGAGCAACGCCCGAACGGGGGGAAAGATCAAAGACCGCCAGGCTGGAATCTCCCGTCTACTCCCCCGCCGTCAACGCCGTGCCTGCGCGTGAACGGTTGGGTGCATTGATTGCTTGCGTGATCCAGCGCCCCGTTCTGGCCAGCATCTTCAAATCAATGCCTGACGTGATACCCAAGCCGTCAAGCATATACACGACATCCTCGCTAGCCACATTGCCTGAGGCCCCTTTGGCGTAGGGGCAGCCCCCCAAGCCGGCGACCGAACTATCAATGACACTTACGCCCTCTTCCAGCACAGCGTAGAGATTGGCCAGTGCCTGGCCATACGTATCATGAAAGTGAGCGGCCAGATTGTTGATCGGTACCTTGGCGGCCACGGCCTCCAGCATGTGCTTGGCCTTCGATGGCGTTCCAGTCCCGATCGTATCGCCAAGCGATACTTCATGGCAGCCCATCTGGTACAGCGCCTTCGCAACCCACGCCACCTGTGCAGGCTCGACGTCGCCCTCGTAGGGGCAGCCAAGCACGCAGGAAACATACCCTCGTACGCGCAGCCCGGCTTGACGCGCCTGCAGTACCACGGGCTCAAAGCGCTCGAGCGATTCAGCGATAGAGCAGTTGATGTTCTTTTGTGAAAAGGCCTCGCTCGCCGCACCAAAGACGGCCACCTCCTCAACACCACACTCGATGGCCGCCTCCAACCCTTTCAGGTTAGGTGTCAGAGCTGAATAGATAACGCCGGGCCGCCGCTCGACGCCTTGCATCACCTCACGATGGTCAGCCATTTGCGGCACCCAACGAGGCGACACAAAACTCGCCGCCTCGATATGAGTACAACCCGCGTCAGCCAAACGCTTGATGAACTCAAGCTTCACCTGGGTAGGCACAAGCTCTTTTTCGTTCTGCAGACCGTCGCGTGGGCCCACTTCGACCAGACGCACAGAGGATGGCAGGGCCATGTCGTCTCCTTATCCGTTACGAAGCTGCTCGAGCAGTTGCTGGGCAATGTCGACACGCACCTTGCCACCGTCCACGAGTAGTGCCGCTATCCGATCGACTTCCTCGTTTTCTGCCCCGGCCATCACCGCGATGTTCTTGGCGTGCAGGGCCATATGCCCTTTCTGGATACCTGTGGTCGCGAGCGCCTTCATGGCCGCAAAGTTTTGTGCCAGGCCCACCGCGACGATAATGCGCGCCAGCCGATCCGCCGTTTTCACGCCCAGAATATCCAGGCAGTGCCGAGCACTGGGATGCGAGCGAGTAGCGCCGCCTACCAGGCCTACCGGCATGGGCATTTCCAGGGTGCCGGTCAGGTTTCCTTCGCTGTCCGCTTCCCAATGTGTCAAGGAACGGTAGCGCCCGGTACGCGCGGCATACGCATGGGCGCCCGCTTCCACCGCACGCGTGTCGTTCCCCGTAGCCAGTACGACGGCGCTCACCCCGTTCATGATGCCTTTGTTGTGAGTAGCGGCCCGGTAGGGGTCCTGGTCTGCGAAGCGATATGCGTTGAGCATGCCGTCACGCACCGACTCACCGCCAAGGTCTTCAAGCGTCCAGGTAGCACGCGCACGCGCAATGCGACGATCGGCAAGATTGGACAGGATACGCAGGCAACTGCGGCCACCACTCCACTGTGCAAACGAAGGAGCGACCGCCTCCGCCATCGAGTTGACGGCGTTGGCGCCCATGGCGTCACGCACATCCACCAGCAGATGCACGATCAGCATGTTGTCGAGAACGCGCACTTCCAGGTCGCGAAAGCCACCCCCATGCTGCAGAAGTACAGGGTCGGTTGCATCACAAATACTTTTTACCTGCTCGAACTCGGAAAGCAGCCGAAGCCGGGCAAACTCGGGGTTGGGAACATCCAGCAACTGCACCTGCGCAATCATGATGGGCGCGGACGTGTCGGTATGAAAGCCGCCCGAACCACGACACTGCCTGGCTGCATTACACACCGCTGCCACCACAGAGGACTCCTCCGTCGCCATGGGCACCAGTTGCTCCTCGTCATCGATGATCAAGTTGGTGGCAACCCCAATTGGCAGGTTCAGCGTACCGATGACATTCTCGATCATGGCATCGGCAGTTGCTGACGTAATGTTGCCCGTATCGGAGAAATGCGTGCGAACCTCGCTCCCCAGCCCGGCTATTTCTATTACTTTCTCCAGCCTCTCACTGGGTGGAAGCTGATAGAACCCGGGAATTCGTGATGTGCTGTGTGCCATGAATAGTACCTCTAATCGATTGAGGTTGAACAAGCAAAGGTGCCTGACGCATGCGGCTCACAGGACCCGCGTATGCATCAGGCATTTACAAGCGGATCAAGCGAGCAGCCCTAAAAGCCAGGGCGCGGCATAAAGCGTCATGAACTGCACGCCATAGTTGACGCCCCAGCGGTTGAGCAGGCCCGCCATCAGCGCCAGCACCATCACACCCAGAATGCCCATGACACCGGCATCCATATAGGCGAGCAGCATGACCAGCGAGAAAAACATCGCCAGAAATGCCTCATGAGGGATGTGCTTGAAGACAAAGATGCAGATACGCCGCGCGTACCGCACCGCGATCGGATAGGTAATCAGTAACGCGACACCGGCGCCGAGAATGCTGGCGATGCTGATTTCAGAAAAGCTCATCAGGTGATGGGCATTCTGCTCCAGGGTAAGCACCGGCGGCGCGTTGAAGAAGGCATTACCCGGACCAATTGCCATGGGGCTCATCGGAATGCCCAGCGCCGCCAGGGGAATCAGAATACCCGCGATGTAGGAGGCATTGGTGACCGCATCCATCGAGGAAAGCGCACGACTGGCCTTGTTGACGGTGCCCTTCACCCAGCTCGACATTACTTCACCCAGAAAGATGGTGATGCCAACCGGACTCATGAAAAAGGTGACAGAGCCAAGCACAGAACTTGCGGCTGCTGAAACGGATTCCTGACGCGTCAGTATGCGAAAAGGGTTAGGTAGTCGCCCTTTCTCATCATTACCGTAAATCTGGATTTGCTTGGGCTCGGTCTCGACCATTTTCTGGCGTTCGCTGTTGACCGTCAGCTGCGCCAGATTGAACATCATCGGGCCGATCGTGATGCCCAGGAAAAAGGAGATGAATACGACCTGCCCTTCTGGAATGACACCCATCCCCCAGTACAGATGTCTTAATCCTTGGATGAGTGCCGCCAGCAGCACGATACTGATCAAGCTGATGACTTTCTCCTTGCTCATGAGAGCAAGAAATACAGCTCCACCGAAAAATATCTGACTGGCGTATTGGCCCAGCACGTCGGCTAGAGGGGTCAATAAAAAGGCGAGAAACAGGCTGATGGGTATCGCAACGAGTGTACCAATCACCGAGCCGGAGGCCATCTTCCGGATGGCCAGAGTGGCATGGCCTTCGCGCTTTAGAATCAGCGCGTGTTCGACCATGGGGGCTGACATTACCCCACCCGGTATACCGGCCACCGAAACAGGAATGGAATCCGTGAGCTTCTTGGCAACGATCGCTGCCATGAAAAAGGACAATACGACAGGTAGCGGAATACCTGCGACCACAAGAGCCAATACCACCGGCGCCAACACAGCGGTTTCATCGGTGCCCGGCGCAACACCGATAGCGGTATAAACGACAACAGCAATAACCGCGGCTGCCAGCATCTGCAGTAACAAGACAGGATCCATGGCTACTTCTCCTCACCGGTCTGCAACTGCCGCTTGGGACGAAACAGCAGCGCATTGATGAAGAACCCCAGGATAGCGCCACTCAAGCCTAGAATAAGCGGCAGCGGAGGCTGCGGTGGCGCAAGCAGGTAGCCACCCAACGTCAACGGCGTAGAAATACACAGTGCAAGCAGAAGATCTTTCCCGCTCACAGTGTCATCCCATACGCTGAGAAACCGATTCTTTTTTTCAGACATGGCGTGTCTCCTTGAATTTATTATGGATGTTTCTCTTTTAATGCAGGTCATGATGGTTAAACTCCTCTCTTATCGACAGGTACAGTTACATAAATTGTACGAGGTACTGTACCCTTGAAAAGAGAGGTACACTTGCTGGGTCGAATTATTCATGCTCGTTTCAGGAGGCGCTACCTTGTCCAAATCCAGGCACGTGGCCGATACCATCCTCAAGGCTATCGAAGAGGGTCGCCTCACCCCAGGCGCAAGGCTTGCCTCCATACGAGAAGCTGCTCGCCAGCATGGGGTTTCAAAGAATACGATTGTGGATGCCTATGACCAGCTGGTTGCGCTGGGCAGGTTACGCGCCCGGCGAGGGGCAGGTTTTTTTGTCGAAAAGCCGCCAACGCTTGAAGTGGTCGAAAAGACCGGGGAGTTGAGCGAAGCGGTAGATAGCGTCTCGTTACTAAGAGAGCAGCTCGTAGGCAATTTCCAGGTTCGCGTCGGTGACGGCCGCGCACCGGCAAGCTGGATGGGGGGCGTTGCATTGGCCCGCCAGGCCAAACGGTTGATCACCAGTGCCGATAACGATATCGAATATGGTGTGCCCCAAGGGTACCCACCACTACGCGAAACCATCGCCCGCATATTGACGGGCCGCTCGATCCACGCGTCCCACGATCAAGTGCTCATGACATTCGGGGCAAATCATGCGTTTGACCTGATCATCCGCCACTTCGTCGCGCCCGGCGACAGCGTCTTGATTGAAACGCCAGGCTATTACCCCCTGTTTGGCAAGCTTCGTCTGGCCCGGGCCAAACTGGTAGGCGTATCGAGAAGCCATGAAGGGCTGGACCTTGACGACCTGGAGCGCAAGATCAAGCAGTACCGGCCCGGTCTTTTCTTCTTACAACCCAATGCGCACAACCCGACAGGCTCGACGCTGCCGCCCAGTCAGCTTTATCGGCTGCTTACCATCGCCGAGCGCTATAACGTGGTACTGGTCGAGGATGACGTATTCGGTGATCTTCTTCCTCACGGCAGCGCTCACCTGGCGGCTTTGGACGATCTCAACCGGGTTATCTATGTAGGCAGTTTCTCGAAAACCTTGTCGACCGGGGTGCGTGCCGGTTATCTGGCAGGTAGCCCCGCGCTTGTCAACGCACTTACCGATATCAAGATGCTGACCGTCGTCAACACCTCCACCTTCAATGAACGCCTGATTAACGAGATGATCGGCCATGGGCGATATCGCCGGCATCTGGTTCAACTGCGTGAGCGTATTGCCAAAGCAAGCGTGAGTGCTTCATCGGCGTTAAAAGACGCTGGTATTCATCATAAACAGGGGTTGAACCAGGGCTACTATCTATGGGGCCACCTCCCCCATTCCATCAGTACGCTCCAGCTCGCCAAGCAAGCCTCGGATGAAGGGATCTTCATCGCGCCCGGGGCGATCTTTTCGCTAAGGCCCAATGGCCCGGACGCCTCGGCGATGCGTGTCCATATCGCTTATGCCAACGATCACCGATTCCTGGATTTTACCAAGCGCTATTTGGCTGAACGGTTAACGTAATCACCACGCCCGACCAGCACACCCGCATCTGCAAGGGGCGTTGCACGCTTTATAGCAAATGTCCGAAAAAGCCTATCATTGGTCGCCTTTGATCAACTTAAAACCGCTAGTCGCTCCATACTGACGCCTGTCATGACCCAACAAGGGAGCGAGCAATGAATCGCAACGTCATTTTGACCTGCGCGGTGACCGGCGCAGGGGACACCCCCGGCAAGAACCCGAACGTGCCGGTCACGCCAGCGCAGATAGCCAATGACTGTATCGCCGCCGCCAACGCCGGGGCGAGCATTGCCCACATCCACGTGCGCGACCCGGATACCGGCGGTGTCAGCCATTCGCAGGCACACTTTCGCGAAGTGATGGCGCGGGTGCGCGATGCCGGCACCGACATCGTGATGAACATCACCGCCGGCGGCGGCGGCGACTGGACGCCTGATGCGAAGGACCCGACACGCGGAGGCCCGGGCACCGATATTCAAACGCCCGCCGAGCGCCACGCCCCCGTGAGTGAACTCCTGCCCGAGCTTTGCACGCTGGATTGCGGCAGCCTCAATTTTGGCGACATGGTCTACGTCAACCCCGCCGACTGGCTGCGCGAGCACGCCAGACTGGTCCAGCGCGCCGGTGTCAAACCCGAACTCGAATGTTTCGACCTAGGCCACGTCTGGTTCGCCCGTCAGCTTCAACAGGAAGGCTTGATTGACGGCGACCCGCTCTACCAGCTCTGCCTGGGCATCCCCTGGGGAGCCGAGGCGGATACCGACACCATGTTGGCCATGCGCAACAAACTACCTGACAACGCCCAGTGGGCCGCCTTCGGTATCGGCCGCCAGCAAATGCCCATGGTTGCGCAGTCCGTCCTGTTGGGCGGCCATGCCCGCGTGGGGCTTGAGGATAACCTCTACCTGAAAAAAGGCGTGCTGGCGAGCAACGCTCAGCTGGTGGAGCACGCCGTCGGACTGATCGAAAACCTGAGCGCCCGGGTCATGACACCCGAGCAGACCCGTGCCCATTTGGCGCTTCGCGACCCGCACGCGCCTAAGCATCAGACCCCGCGAGGTGAAGCATGAAACAGCTTTCAGTGATTGGTACCGGGGTCATCGGTAACGGATGGATCGCCCGGGCGCTGGCTCAGGGCTGGAATGTCGTCGCTTTCGACCCTGACGCGGGCGCCCCCGAGCGGACCCGCGCGTTTGTGGCGAATGCCTGGCCTTCGCTTGAAGCGGTAGGCCTGGAGCCAGACGCACGGCAGACGCGTCTACGTTTTGTCGATAGCCTCGAAGAAGCGGTTCAAGGCGCGGACCTGATTCAGGAAAACGTGCCCGAACGGTTGGCACTAAAGCGCGAGGTGCTGGCCACTCTGGATCAAAACGCTGCTGAAGACACGCTCATCGGCTCGTCAACCTCGGGGTTCAAACCCAGCGAGCTTCAAGCCGGGTGTACCAAGGCGCCTGGTCGTGTGATCGTCGCCCACCCCTTCAACCCGGTTTATCTGTTGCCGCTCGTCGAGCTGGTGGGCGGAGAGGCCACCCAAACGTCTCATATCGAAAGAGGTCAGGCGCTTTATCAGTCACTGGCCATGCGCCCGCTAGTGGTGCGCAAGGAGATCGAGGGGCACATTGCCGATCGCTTGATGGAAGCCTTGTGGCGCGAGGCGCTTCACCTGGTGAACGATGGGGTGGCCACCACCGAAGAGATCGACGCTGCGGTGGTGTACGGCTGCGGGCTTCGCTGGTCGTTGATGGGCACCTTTTTGACGTTTCATCTGGCAGGCGGCGAACAGGGAATGCGCCATATGCTCGAACAGTTCGGCCCCGCCTTGAAACTTCCCTGGACCAAGCTGGAGGCGCCCGAGCTTACCGATGCGCTGATCGATCGCGTGGTGGAAGGCTGCGAACATCAGGCCGCCGGTCGCTCGGTCGCTACCCTGGACCGGCGTCGCGATGACTTTCTGGTGGACCTGCTCGGGCTTGTGCAGAAATACTGGCCCGAAGCCGAAGGCCTGAAAGGACGCATCTAATGATGATTTACAGCACGTGCGTTGCGCGGGAATGGGTCGACTACAACGGCCATATGAACGACGCCGAGTACGCCAGGGTCTTTTCCCTGGCAGTGGAGGCCTTGATGGCGCATATCGGTCTGGACCAGCCAGGCCGCGAGACACATCACTACACGCTCTATACCCTGGAAACGCATCTTTGCTACCGGCGCGAGGCCCACGAGGGTGAGCCGCTTGCCGTCAAGCTGTCGCTTCTGGATCACGATGCCAAGCGCCTGCACGTATTCTTCGAATTGCTCGATAACGAACACGGCGTGCTGGCCACCAGCGAGCAGATGCTGATGGGGATCGACCAACAAGGCGGACGATCGGCGCCCTTTCCCGAGGTGATCGCCCGCCAGATAGCAACGCTGCCCACGATAGGTGACGGCGCCTGGCCCACGCTTGCCGGGCGGCGAATAGGTATTTCCCGGTAATGGACATCGCCGCCTTTATCGAACGCTTTCAAGTCGGGCTGGCGAGCCTGGAGACGCTGCCGATCATCAAGGCGCGAGCACGTTACGAAGCGCTTTGCCACTCCTTCGCACCTCCAGATCCAATGGGCATGACGGTGGTGGACGAGCAGGTGGCCGGCTCACGGGTCAGGCGCTTTCGCCCGGCGGTTAGACACACCGGCACAGTCGTGTTCATTCACGGCGGCGGCTTCACGCTGGGCTCGGTGAAAAGCCATCACGGTATTGCGATGGATCTGGCCAAGCGCCTGGAGCGTGAAGTGATCAGCATCGACTACCCGCTGGCCCCAGAGGCCCGCTATGGCGACATGCTGGCTTGCTGCTACCACGTGATGACCCGGGTGGGGCCTTTCGCCCTTGTCGGTGACAGCGCGGGCGCCCGCCTGGCCCTGGAATGCGCCGCCTGGCTCAGCCAGCCCCCGCTGCTGGGGCTGATCTACCCGCCGGTCAATGGCCTTACCCGGCAAACGCTGGGAAACGATGCGCCGTTACTGAGCCGTCAGGACGTGCTTGGCTTGACCCTTCTTTGCCCGGCCCTGGGTTCGTGTGCACCGACGCCGCGACCGGCCTGCTCCATGGAAATACTCAGCGTCGAGCACGACCCTCTCACTGCCCCGCTGGAACACGTGGTTGATGAGTGGCGCCTGGAAGGTGGCGACGTGGGTTATCGCGTGGCGCCTGACATGGTGCACGCAGCACTTCACGCCCACGCGTGGTTGCCCGAAATGCAAGACGCCTGGCAGGATTTCTGCCAGGCGTTGACGTACCGCTTGAACGCGCGTTATTCGTAGGCGGCTCTGACGGCTTCGATAGCCGGCGTACCGTCCTTGGCGTTCACTCCCTCAAGCCAGGTTTCAACGGTGTCCAGATGGGTGGTGATCCAGTCGCTTGCCACTTCATCGGCGGGGTGATCCTCGAAACTGTAGCCGTACACCCATTCGTTCTGATCCTCGATAGCCACGACATATTGAGAAAGAAAGCGGTGAAGGTCCGGATCCTCTTCGGCCAGACTAGCCGGCACTACGGTCCAAACGGTACTTTCGATCTGCGCAACGCCTGCCTCATCGGCGTCGTCCAGATAGGCCAGATCGAAGCTCACGTTCATCCAGTGGGGTTCCCAGCCGACAAAAGTCACCCACTCTTCGTTTGCTATCTTCTGCTCGGCCTGGGCCAGCATGGCCGAGGTCGAGCTTTCCCGCAGATGCCATTCTCCAAGCCCCGCCCGGTCGTTGTCGATCGCGGCCAGAATGGCGGTATTGATGCCGGTGCCCGCCTCGATACCCTGAATCTCACCGTCAAAGCGCTCACGGTGGGCATCCAGGTCGGCCACCGAGGTCACACCGGCGTCATGCACATAACGGGGCACCACCAGCCCCGAATTGGCGCCCTGGATATTGGATACGAGCTTCTCGACCTTGCCCGTCTCGACCAAGGGTTCGATCATATCGACCTGTACCGGGTACCAGCCGCCCAGGTACACATCGATATCATCCCGGGTCAGGCCTTCCAGAATGACGCTGACCGCCAGGTCGCGTTGACGGGTCTCGTACCCCATGGCCTCCATCAACTGGGCGGCCACTTCGGATTTGACGGTGACACCCGGCCACGGCGGCACGCCAAAGCGCACCTCATCCAATGCACCCGCCGCGGGTGCGGCCATCACGAATGAAGCAAGGCTCAAGGCACTGAGCGTGAAAGGGGTTTTCCAGTCGCTAAGTCGTACTTTCATGGTCGTTACCTTTGCAAGAGCTAGAGCGCCAGTCTGACGATCAAGCCAAGAAAAGAACGACACCAAGCGACATTACCCAGACAGTTTACGACACGCCACTCGCTAGGCAGCTTTCGCTAGACACTCGCCTGGCGACGCGCCTGAATCGGTGAATAGCCGAACTGGGCGCGAAAAGCCCGGGCAAAGCTTGAGCTCGAGCCAAATCCACAGGCCACGCCGATGGCCAGTACGCCCATGTCGGTCTCGGTCAAAAGCCGGTTGGCGCGCTGCAGACGAAGCGCTTGATACCACTGACGAGGCGAGGCGCCAAGTTCCTGTTCGAAAAGGCGCTGCAATTGACGCGGCGAGACCCCACTTCGCCTGGCAACGTCGGTCAGCGCCAGCGGCTCTTCCAGATGACGCTCCATCAGTGCCACCGCCTCCACCAGCCGTCGGTTATGGGTGCCCAGTCGCCGCGCCAGCGACATACGCTGCTGGTCGTGGCGGCTTCGCAGACGCTCATGGATCAGTTGCTCGGAGACTGCCACCGCAAGCTCGGAACCGTGGCGTCTTGCAATCAGCTCCAGGGCCATATCCATGGCCGCCGCCCCGCCGGCGCAGGAAAAGCGCCGCTCGCCCAGCTCGAAAAGCTCATCAGACGTCTCGATGGTGGGAAAGCGTTCGCGAAACGCTGGCAAACTCTCCCAGTGAAGCGTTATCCGTTCGCCTTTAAGCAGCTCAGCCGCGGCGAGCAAGAACCCGCCGGTATCCAGAGCGCCCAGAGCGCATCCGGCCTGGTCCAGACGATGCAGCCACCCTGTCAGCGCACGGCTTATATGAGTATCCGGCTCAAAGCCGCTGCAAAGCGCCAGCGAGGCAAGATCGAGCTCGTGGCCCATGGGCTGATCCACCAGCAACGTCATGTCGTTACTGGCCGTCACCGGCGCGCCGTCGCAGCTGAACAGCGGCCATTCGAAAAGCGTCTGGCCGCTTATTCGATTGGCGATACGAAGAGGCTCCACCGCAGAGAAAAATGCCATCATGGAAAAACGGGGCAATAGTAAAAATCCGATACGTTCGGGTAGTGGCCCCGAATAGTGCAAGCGCACGTGGCGTTCCTCTCTTCTCAAGCGGTTGAAAAGACGTACAAACCGTTCGCAAGCATATCAGTAAAGCCGCGCCTTGATGATCGGCTTCAACAGATAGCTCAAAAGCGAGCGCTTGCCGGTCTGAATATCCACATCGGCGCGCATCCCGGGGCGAATGGGCAGGGTTTCGCCGTGGCGCTGCAGATGTGTTTCATCGGTGACGATCAGCACTTCGTAAAAGGCTTCAGTGCCCCGAGGGGTCTCTTCGTCGATGGTGTCTTCGCTGATCTGCTCGACCCGGCCCTTGAGATCGCCGTAGATGGTGTAGTCGTAGGCGGTGATCTTGACGCTGGTCGGCATGCCCGGGGCCACGAACGCGACATCCTGAGGCTTGACCCGGGCCTCGATCAAAAGCCGGTCCTCGATGGGTGTGATCTCCATGATCGGCTCGCCGGACTGGATGACCCCGCCCAGTGTCGTCACCAGAATATCGTTGACCCGCCCGCGTACCGGGGAGCGTATTTCAGTGCGGGTAAGCTGGTCGCGTCGCTGCATCATGATCTGCTCGAGAGTACCCAGTTCGGCCTTTTTGGTGGCAAGCTCGGTATAGGCATCCTGAACGTAGGTGTTGCGAAGCTCCGCCAGGCGCCCGGCCAGGCCGGCCATGGTCTGGCTGAGCTTCAGGGATTCCATTTCACTGACCGAGCGGCTTTGCACCAGCGGCTCGACCAGCGCGAGCTGGCGCCGGGCCAGCGCGATCTCTTCATTCAGCGAGCGCTGGGCCTCGGAAAGCCGGCCGCGTCGGGCGTTGAACAGCGCCTGTTCCGAGCGGGCGAGTTCGCCCTCGGGGTCGATGCCTTCCGGGAACTCGATATCCGACTGCTCCAGCACTTCAGCTTCCAGGCGTGCAATGGCCGCCCGGAGCACCTTGATCTGGCTGAGTGTTTCCAGGAACGCACTTCGAAAGCGCGTGTCATCCAGTCGTACCAGGGGCTGGCCAACCTCCACGCGGTCCCCCCGCCCCACCAGAAGCTCGGAGATGATACCGCCTTCGAAACTCTGGATCGTCTGCAGCCGGGTAAAGGGCACCACCTTGCCCTCGCCCTTGGTGACCTCGTCGATGGTGGCCCAAGCGGCCCAGCCAACGAATGCCATCAAGGCAAGGAGGCTGACCCACAGGATGATATGGCTGCGCCGCGGCGTCAGGGTCAAACGCGGGTCGCCTAGTTCACGGCGAATCGTTTCACTGGGGGTCATGGCGGCGCACTCCCTGAGGTTTTCTGGCCGGCACCTTCACCTGGTTGTTGTTGACCACGCTCTCTACCGGGCCATCCATTGCAAGCCTGCCTTCACTGAGCACCACGGCGCGCTGGGTCAGGGTCAGAAGCGATGACTTGTGGGTGGAAAGAATCAGCGTGCGCTGTTCAAGCCACGTGCCAAGGGTCTGGATCACCCGGCGCTCGTTGGTCTGGTCGTAGGCGGCGGTGGGCTCATCCAAGAGCACGATGCGCGGATCCTGCAACAGCAGCCGGGCAAGCCCGACGGCCTGGCGCTGCCCACCGGAAAGGCTGTTATTGCCCTGCAGGGGTAGATCCAGCCCGTGGGGGTGGCGCCTGACAAAGCTGCCAAGCCCCACCGACTCGAGCGCATCCAGCAGCGCCTCGTCGCTATGCGCCTGGCCGTCCAGCAGCAGGTTCTCCCGCAGCGTGCCGTAGAAAAGGGCGATGTCCTGGGGCAGGTAACCGATGGCGCGACGTTTGTCGGCGGGCTCGAGCTGGGCAATATTGACGCCGTCGAGCAGGATTTCCCCGGCGTCGGCGTCGCCAAGTCCTGCCAGAAGACGCAAGAGGCTGGATTTACCCGCACCGTTGCCGCCCAGCAGCGCAATACGCTCGCCAGCGGCAATAGTGAGCGCGTCGATATTCAGCGCCAGCGGCCCATCCTGCTGGTAGCTGAGTTTCACCCCATCCAGCTCATAGGCGCCTGCAAGCGTGGCCTTGTGTACGAAACTGCGGCCTTGCGGGCGCTCGACGGGCGCTTTCATCACGTCATCCAACCCCTCGAGCGCCACCTTGACATGCTGCCAACGGGTGAGAATGCCGGCCACCTGGCTCATGGGGGCGATAGTGCGCGAGGCAAGAATGGTGCAGGCAATCAATGCCCCTACCGTCAGCGCGCCGGCGCTTATCTGGTAGACGCCGACGATCACCACACCGATATAGCAAAGTTGCTGTACGAAGGCGGCGCCGAAACTCAGCGTGGCGCTCAACGAGCGCATGCGCACTCCGGCATCGGCAAGCTCCGCCGAGAGCGAATCCCATATCTTCAGATGGCGTCCTTCCGCGCGCGTGGTCTTGACCGTTTCCAGGTTTTCCAGGGTTTCGAGCACTACGCCTTGGCGAATCGCGCCTTCACGCAGGTTCTGGCGCGCCAGCGCCGCCAGACGCGGCTGGGCGAGCAGCCCCGGCAGCACCATCAAGAACACCGCCGCCAGCGGTACCCAGGCAATCGGGCCGCCGATATAGGCGATCACACCGATAAAAAGTGCCACAAACGGCAGATCACTGATCGCGCCGATGGTCGAGGAGGTAAAGAACTCCCGTACCGATTCGAACTCGCGAAGCTGGCTGCTGAAGGCGCCGGTAGAACCCGGCTTGGCGGACAGGCGAAGCTGCATCACCTGTTCGAACAACCGTGACGAAAGGTCAAGATCGAGCCGCTTGCCCGTGGTATCGATCAGCCGGGCGCGCAGCACGCGCAGAACGAACTCGAACGTGGCGGCCAGCGCTACCCCGCTTGCCAGAATCCAGAGTGTATCCAGGGCATTATTGGGCACCACGCGATCGTACACCTGCATGGCGAAGATGGCGGTACCGATCGCCAGAAGATTGGCCATCAAGGCGGCAACGCCCACCTCCATGTAAGTCTTCCACTGTCGGCGCACCGGCCCTTTCAGCCAGTGTTCCTTGCGTTCGCGAGCGAAGCTGCCGGCGCGGCTATCGGCCCGATACGCCTGTCTTGCCACCACGGCCACGCCGCTATAGCGCCGGGCAAGCGCTTCCATGGGCAAGCGCTCTTCGCCGCCCCCGGTTTCCGGCACCAGGATGACGGCCTCGTTTCCCTGGTGCTCGACCAGCAGACATACCAAGCCGTTTTCCAGCAACAACAGCGCAGGCAGCAGCCCCTCGCTCAGGCGCGACAATGTCAGCTCGACCACACGCCCGGCCATGCCCGCCCGCTTCAAGGCGCGGGGAACAAGCGGCAAGGGCAGGCGCCCCTGCTCCAGCGCGAAGCCATCGGTCAGCTCGACCGCGGTGGTCGGCCTGCCCAGGTGACGGCAAAGCAGTGCCAGGCCGTCGTTGAACGCCTCACCTGCCTCGCTATTACCTGCCTGACTATCACTTACCTGACTATCACCTGCCTGACTCTCGTCTGAACGGTGATCACTTTCATGGCTATCGCCCCTGCGCTGCATGGCGGGTCCTCAAGAGATGCTCCATCTCATGCTGGGTAGTGGTCATCAAGGAATACAAAAGTCCTAGCTGGGCCGCAGCGCGGTACTGCATGCGCAGCCGCTCGGTATCGAGTTCTGCGAGCTGGCGCTCGGCCTCGAACGCGTCGCGTTGAAGGCTCAGCAGGTCAAACACGTCGCGCAGGCCGACGGTGAACTGCTCTTCGTACCCCCTGACCACGCTTGCGGCGTTGCCCAGCTGCGCTTCCAGCGCCTGCTGGCGCCACCCCAGGGCTTCATGATTTTCAATGAGCGAGGTCAGGGAACGGCCGAGATCACGCCGGGCGACCTCTACCCCCCACCGCGCCGCTTCCAGCCGCTGCTGGGCAGACTGCGTTCGGCGCAGGTTGGAAAGCCCCTGAAACGTGTCCATACGCAGGCGTAGCGCCACGACGGTATCATCCTCCATGGTGCCGCCGATTTCACGGCGCAGTACCGAGCCTTCCAGATTGAGTTGCGGCCTGACCGCGGCGCGGGCCTCTTGCGTGCCCGCCCTGGCCTGGGCGATGCGCTCTTCCCCCTGGCGAAACTGGGGCGAGGCAAGAATGGCACCTTCCAGCACCTCGGGTGAATCGCGCAGAAACGCGGTCAGCGCCGGGGGCTCGGGCAGCGTCATGTCCTGTGGGTCCGTGCCTACCAGGCGGCGAAACTGGAGCACGGCATCACGTCGCTCGCCCTCTTCAAGCGCCAGCTGCTCCCGGGCGCGGGCGATTTCAAGCGCGGCCCGGTCGCTTTCGGTACGATCGGCATAGCCGATCTCGCTGCGGGACGCGGCAAGGCGCGCAATCCGCTCCAGCGCCTCGATATGTCGCTCGACCACCGCTTCCCGACGTCGGGCACTCATCACATCCAGGTACACCTCGGCGATATCCAGCGCCGCCTCCTCCGACACCAGCGCAAGCTCTTCTTCGAACTGGCGATGTGTGGCCGAGGCGCCTTCCACCTGGCTGCTCACCCGCCCCCAGTCGTAAAGGGTCTGGCTTGCGGTCAGGTCATAGCCGAAGTTGCTCGTCGAAAAGCCCTCCGGCCCGGCCGAAAGCCCCACGCTCGGCCAGTAGCCGTCGCGGGCGATATCGACTTCCGTTGCCGCCTCGTTGAGCTGTTGTTCGGCCTGGGCCACCAGCGGGTTGATCTGGAGGCCGCGACGCACAGCCTCATCGAGTGTGATGCTCATCCCCGGCAAAGGAGCAAGACACAAAAGCCAGCCGACGACGGCCCGCCCCAACCTGGGCTTTTCTTTCACTCTCGCCCTCGCAAGGAAAACGGCAAGCGCCGCGCCGGGGCGCTTTTTATACGTGTCACGTGCGCTTCTTGTCAGATTATGAATCAAGCCACCTCCATCACGTTGATGCCCTGCTCGACAAACAAGACGGCATCCAGGTTGATGTATTCGTTGAATACCACGCCGTCCAGGGATTGCGGGGTCGTCGTTCGCGTCCAGTTTCCGCCCGCCAGATCAACCCGGTCCTGGCTGTCGCCGGTGATCTGCAAGACGTTATCATCATCGGTGAGCTCAATCAGGGCGTCTCTATCCAACGTTAACCGGTTGGCCCCATTTCCCCGGCCCAGTGAAATACGCTCGACGTTGCTGATAGTGCCCAGAGCAGGGCTGGTCAGATTCAGGCTGATACCCGACCCCAGCGCGACGATATCGAAGCCCTCGCCCCCGTTGATGCTTTCGAACTGGGCACTGCGCAATACGATGACGTCGTCACCCGAGCCGGTATCGATGGTGTCCCGGCCGCCGATACTGATCACCACGTCGTTGCCATCTTCGGTGACGAAGGTCTGGTCACGCGCACTGCCCTGGACGATATCGGCGCTGTCGCTGCCATCATAATAGGAGCCCGAGACCGACAAGACGTCGGTTCTGCCTAAAAGCCCCCCTGTCACGCCCCCCAGCAGGCTACCGATGGCGCCTAACGGGTTGGCGAACACCGACTCTGCCGAACCAAAGTTGATTACTTCCGTCGTGCTGTGAGAGTCATCGCTGCGCACGGCGGTAAAGCCGACGTTGACCCCCTGATTGCCCACCAGAAGCCCCGTAACGCTATTGAGCAAATCGCTGAGTACGGTGGTATTGGTCGAAAAGCTTCCGTTGCTGTTCACGTTGATGCTCGAGCTGCGAAGCGAGGTGAACAGATCGTCCTGATAGACATCCAACCGAACGGTCTGCGCACCCGGCGCACTTCCTTCCAGGAAAGAAGCCAATAGTCCCAGCAAGGGGGGAGTACGAATCTGAAGCCCCACAGGTGGGGCGACGCTGTACGGTACAGTGACGACATCGGTCGTTTCACCGCTCACCACCGCCTGGATCTGGCTGTTGGCGGGGGCCGGCCGGTCGAGCACCAGACGCCACTCCCCCGCCTCGTTGACCTGGGTGCTGTAGGTGGTGCTGCCTACCTGCACGGCCACGATGGCGCCCGCTTCGCCACCGCCGCTGACGATGTAGCCGGCGGTCTGGTTGATGGTGGGCACGAAGCCCAGAGGCATTCCCTCGTTGACCAGCACCGTGGTAGCGCCAAGCCCGACCTGCTGATAGCTCACGCCATCAATGACCGTGGCAGTGCCAAGCGCTGCCGCGCCGGAAATAGTCAGGCGGCTGGCGTCACCGCCAATGATCTGCAGCATGTCGCCATCGCTTGCCAGGGCATTCGCCGTTTCGACATCCAGCGTCAGCGTACTGGCGGTGTTGCCCAGGTTCAGGCGCTGAATGTTGCTGATGCGCCCCAAATCCGCCAGATCCAGGTCCAGACGCCCCTCGAGGAGCAGCGTATTGGTGCCTGAGCCGCCGTCGATGCTGACGAACTGATCGCTTCTCAGCACGATGAGATCATCACCGCCCAGTGCCTGCACGGACTGACCGGCGTCCACGATGATCACATCTGCATCACTGGTACCGTTGATGGCGGTCTCGCGTACATTGCCGAACGTGAGCGTGGGAAGCGAGCCACCCAGTAGCGCAACCTCGGTCGTGCCGATCTCGGTGGTGCCGGTGTTATCGTCCGTCAGCGCATACGTGAGGGTGAGCGTCGCGCCCCGCCCGGCCAGAAGCCCTGTCACGCCACCCAGCAGGTTCAAGGACGTTACCGCGGAGTTCAGCGCAGCGTTCAAATCAAGGGATGTCTGCCCTCCCGGCGTTGTCGAGACAGGCACATTGACCGAGCCCAGGTCCCCGACGTTAAGCGTGACGGAAAGCTCGCGGCCCTCGGGCAGCACGATATTCGAAAGCGGCCCGACCACGCCGGCGGTTCCCGACACCAGATCGGTGATCGGGCTCAAAACCAGCGTGGAAAGCGGTACCGGCAGCAGATCCACCAGGTTTACCGTGATGGGCGAGAAACTGCGGTTGCCCTGGGCATCCGTTGCCACCGCCGTGATGGAGGCCGTCAGCAGATCGTTCAGGCTGAAGCTCAGACGCGGATCGGCGAACAGGTCCACGCTAAATGCGCCGTTGGCGTCGGAGGCTACCGTGACGGTCTGGGTCACACCCGCCAGGCGAATGCTGAGCGCCACCGAGGCGCCGGGGTCGGTCACACCGACCAGCGAGCCAGTGAAATCGAGAAGTGATACCACCGGACCCAGGATGTTGAAGTCGTTCAGGGTCACGACCTCGCCTTCGTTACCCGCAGGGTCGTAGGTTACGAGCTGCAGATCGAGGCTTCGAAGATCGAATAGGCTCCCCGGATCATCGCCGAAAAGCTCCTGCAGGTTGAGTGCCAGCGCGAACAGATCAAGCACGTACTGGCCGCTGTCATCCTGAATTAGAAGCCCTGGATAGTTCTGGGTATCGAGCACGCGAAGGGTGTCCTGATCACCTCCGATACGCAGGCGAAGGCCCTCGCCGGGGGCAAGCAGCGTGTCGAGAGCGATACCGTTGCCGGCGACCTCGACACCGCCTGCCACCGAGCGGCCGGGGGGCACGGTATCGATCACGAAATCGACGGGCGGTGAGGTCGCGCTATCACCGATTCGCACCTGCGCCCCGGCGGGCTGGAAGGCGTACTCCGCGTCGATGCCGAGCGAAAAGCTCGCGTAGCCATTGGCGATATCCGCCGCCGTCAGGGTATAGGAAACCGTTGCGATACTTGCCCCCAGGGGCAGCTCTCCCCCGGCGCGGGCGAACACGTCAAGGGCAACCACCTCGCCTTCCGACACCGGGAGGCCACCAAAACCGACCTGAACCTCTGCGCCGGTCGCTTCAAGCCCGTTGATCCAGCCATCCTCCGAGGCTTCGATCATCAGTACCGGTTGCAAGATCTCGATGGCCAGTAAAAGGCTGGCACCGCCGGTGCCCAGGTTGCCGGCCAGATCGGTATAACTGCCGTCGGACAAGGTGATCGAGGCCGAGCTTGCCACCCCATCGGGCCTGAAGGTCGCCGTCCAGGTAGTGCCGCCGTTGGTATCGCTCAAGTTGGAGAGGCGCCCGCCGGTCACGATGAAATCACTCAAAGCAAGCCCGGAGACCGCCTCGCTGAAGGTGAACGTCACCTCGGTGGTTTCCGCCGAGGTGAGCGGGCGATCGGTGACGGCAAACTCGATGGCGCTCAGCGTCGGGGCATCGACATCCACCGTGATGCCGTCAAGACTCGCCGGGCCGCCCGGGTTCCCCGCCAGGTCGGTATAGGTGCCACCGGGCAGCGTGATGCTGGCCTGGCCGGAAACCGGCCCCGGCTGAAAAACGGCCGTCCAGATGAGGCCATTTTGAGAGGTCAGATCAACCAGCGTGCCCCCCGACACCTGAATATCCTCAAGGGCAAAATCGGTGACCGCCTCACTGAAGCTGAACGTGACCAGCGCTTCATCGTCTGCGCCAATCAGGGTGTCGGACACGGTGATGGTCGCCGTCGGGGAAAGCGTATCCAGCCGAACCTCGATTGATGCCGACTGGCCCACGTTGCCGGCCGCGCTGGTTACCGTGGCCACCATGGCAAAGGCCCCGTTGGCCAGGTTGCCCAAGAAGGCAGCCGGAACCCTGACGTTCCAGCCAGTGCCTTCCACAGTGCCTTCGAACGTGGCGCCGGCAATGCTCAGCGTCACCGTCGCGCCCTCCGGTGCGCCCTCGACCGGTCCGGTGATCACGAGCCCGTTGGCGATGTTCTGGCTGTTGAGAACATTATCGCCGGCCAAGGGAGCGATCGTGATCAATGGCGTATCGAGATCGACCGCATAAGTGTGGCTTGCCTGGATGACGCCCACATTGCCCGCTGCATCGCTTGCCCGAAGCGCAAAAGCCACCTCGGGCGGTGTGGCGCTTGCCAACAGGCTGCCCAGTACCGTCACGCTGAAGGCGCCGGTGGGCCCGACGCTAGCGCTATACTCGCCCCCATTGACGGATAGATTTAGCACATCGCCAGGGCTGAACTCGCCCGTCACGCGCCCGGTAATCTGAACGCTTCTATCCGCCTCGGCGATATTGATGATGTTGTCGTCGGTGATCGAGTCGATCACGATCTGCGTGGTGGTATCACTCGGTGCGGTGGTATCGAGCACAAAGCTCAGCGCGTTGGAAGTGGCCGAGGCGTTACCTGCCGCATCGGCAATGACCGCAACGACGGTATAGCTACCATCGGAATAGTCGCTGGGCAGTTCCACCCGCATCATGCCTTCGGTAATATCCTCCAAGGTAACGGTATAATCGTAATCGGCAGTGCCCGCCACGGTTACGGTCAACGTATCGCCTGCCTGGGTACCGGGGGTCAGCATGACGCCTAATTCGATTCCATCCTCGGCGGTCTCAGCGTTGATGAAACCGCGCACCAGCGCCGGCAGTATGATAAAGGGAGCATCAAGGCCGTCCTCGCCGCCGGGGCTGGTCACATCGACATTTACCGGATCGAGCGCGCCGTTACCGCTTGTGTTGCCCGCTCGGTCGGTCTGGCGTGCCAGCACCTGCTCTGGGGCATAGTTCCCCTCGGGCAGGACGAAGCTCGTACCCGCACCCGCCTGCCAGTTATCGCCGCCGTCCAGGCTGATCTCCCAAGTGGCGTCGGGCTCAAGCCCGCTCACCAGCACGGAGCCCTCGGCGGTGACGCCGCCGCCGGTATCGTTGGCCAGGGCAAGCGTGGGCGCTACCGGCGCAGCGGTATCGATAACAACCGGACCAAGTACCGCCACCGGGCTCACATTACCGGCAACGTCATACTGGCGAACCTGAATGGCGTCCAGCGTGTAGGCGCCATCGGGAAGACGGAAGCTGTCGCCCCCGCCCGCCTGCCAGGCAAGCCCGCCATTCAAGCTGTACTCCCAGGTGGCACCTTCTTCAACGCCCGCTATGCTGACCGTCTCAGCGTTGATGATCTCGCCGTCAAGCGCCAGCGAAATAGACGGCTCACCAGGTGAGGTAACATCGACCGTGACGGCACCCAGCTCGGCCGCCTGGCTGACGTTACCGGCCCGGTCGATCTGGCGTACCTGTACGCCCTTGGCCGGATAACTGTCTTCGGGAATGACGAAACTTACGCCTGCACCCACCTGCCAGGTATCACCACCGTTCAGGCTGAACTCCCAGGTGGCACCCGCTTCCAGACCGCCGACGTTCACGGTGCCATCATTGGTGACCGGACGGTCGTCCGCCAGAGTGGCGGTAGGTGCCTCGGGCCTGGTGGTATCGATGACGATAGCACCTACCTGCGCCGGGCTACTGATATTGCCCGCGCCATCGACCTGGCGTACCTGAACGTCGCCTACGACATAGATCCCCTCCGGGATAACAAAATCAGCGCCCGTACCTGCCTGCCAGGTCCCGCCGTTATCCAGGGTGTATTCCCAGAAAGCGCCGTCTTCAATGCCGTCCACTTCCACGGTGCCGTCATTGGTGATCTGCGCGCCGCCTACCGGGGTAAGACCAGGCATGGCCGGCGGCGTAGTGACGACGCTCACCGCCGCCTCCAGGCTTCCTTCCTCGCTGACGTTACCCGCTCCGTCGGTCTGGCGAACCTGAATGACGCCTGGCGCAAAGCTGCCCGGGGGCAGGATAAAGCGCTCGCCCATGCCCGCCAGCCAGGTATTGCCGCTGTCCAGGCTGATCTCCCAGTAGGCGTTCGATTCCAGATTACCGATCAAGAGCGTGCCATCGGCGGTTACACCGTCAAGCGTGCCGGTATCGTTGGCAAGCGCTATGGTCGGCGCGCCTGGAGCAGTGGTGTCGACCGTGACCGCGCCCAGTGTGGCTATGCCGCTGGTCAGGCCCTCGGCATCGGCCTGGCGCACCTGGACCTGGCCGGCCGGGTAGGTGCCCTCTTCCAGCGAGAAGCTTTCGCCGGTGCCGCCAAGCCAGGTATCGCCCCCGTCCAGGCTGTATTCCCACGTATTTCCTGCCACAAGGCCCCCGACATTGACGGTGCCGTTACGGGTGAGGCCATCTATCTCGCCGGTATCTTCGGCCAGATTCAGGGTGGGTGTGCCCGGTGCTTCAAGCTCCACGGGCGAGTCGATGGTGAGGTCAATCGTCACCGAGCCAAACTCGGTCACGTCACTGACGTTACCTGCCGCATCGAACTGGCGGACTCGCACTTGACCCTCAGCGTACTCGCCTTGCGGCAAGACGAAGCGATCCCCCAGGCCACGCTGCCAGGTGGCACCGCCGTTCAGGCTGAACTCCCAGACCCCGCCCGACTCCAGCCCCACGACCTGTACCGTGCCATCTGCCGTGACGCCGTCACCCATATCGCCTGTGTCGTTGACAAGGCCAAGCGTAGGGGCGTCGGGTCTGGTGGTATCGACCACCACCGCGCTGAGGCTGGCCGGCGCGCCGATATTGCCGGCGGTGTCTGTCTGGCGAACCTGTACGTCATTCAGCGCGTACTCGGCATCAGGCAGAACGAAGCCGGCTCCCGCACCCGCCTGCCAGGTATTCCCGCCGTCCAGGCTGTATTGCCAGGTGGCACCCTCTTCAAGACCACCGATTTCCACGGTGCCCTCATTGGTGATGGCGCGAGCATCCACCAGCGTCACGGTTGGCGCGGCCGGCGGCGTCAGATCGACGACGAACGCCTCCAACGGCGCCGGTGCACTGACGTTACCTGCCCCATCGGTCTGGCGAACCTGTACGGCGCCAGCGGCATAGTTGCCCTCCGCCACCGTGAAGCTGGTGCTTCGGCCAGGCGTCCAGCTGGTGCCACCGTCCAGGCTGTACTCCCAGCGTGCACGCGCTTCGATATCGCTTACGCGTACGGTGCCGTCGTTATTGATGACGCCGCCTATAAGGTCGAGGGTGGGGGAATCAGGAAGCTCGTTATCCACCTCGATCGCGTCAAGAAGGCTTTCAGCACTCACATTACCCGCCGCGTCGGTCTGACGAAGGCGAATATCGCCGGTGGCATAGCGCCCTTCGGGTAAAATGAACCGGTCGCCGGTGCCGAACATCCATGTGGCGCCGCCGTTCAGGCTGATTTCCCAGCGGGCCCCGGCCTCCAGGCTCTGGATCTCAAGCGTACCGTCTGTGGTGATACCCTCTATCTCGCCGGTGTCATTGCGAAGCGTCGCCGAGGGCCTGTCTGGCGCGGTGATATCCACCGTCAGGGTGCCAAGCGTGGATGTGGGGCTGGTCAGTCCACTGGAAGCAGTCTGGCGTGCCTGTATCTGGCCTGCCAGGTAAGTCCCTTCGGGGACGTTGAAAGACGCGCCGAACCCCTGGAACCAGCTGACTCCCCCGTTCAGGCTATACTGCCACTCGGCGTCCTCGAGCAGGCCACTGACCGTTACAAGGCCACTGTTGCTAACGCCCGGGACATCGCCGGTCGCTCTTGCAAGCGATAGCGTCGGTGCAGCGGGTGCCTCCGGGTTTGTGGGCTGATCGACGGGCAGGTCGACCGTGACCGGGCCAAGCCCGGACGCCGGGCTTTCATTACCCGCCGCATCGATCTGTCTCGCCCGTATTTGTCCCTCGGCGTAGCTGGCCTGCGGCAGAACGAAGCGATCATTGACACCTCGCTGCCAGGTCTCGCCGCTGTCCAGGCTGTACTCCCAGCGAGCGTCTGGTTCAAGATTGCCCACCTGCACGGTGCCATCGGTGATGGCGCCATCCGGCGCTTCGCCCATGTTGGCAAGCGTCAGCGTCAGTGGCGCTGGCTCGGTGGTATCCACGATCAGGGCCCCTAGTGCCACCGGCTTGCCTACATTGCCGGCAGCATCGACCTGGCGAACCTGTATTTGGTTGGGCTGATACTCACCTTCTGCCAGCACGAAGCCATTGTCTTCTCCGGTTATCCAGCTCAGGCCACTGTCAAGGCTGTATTCCCAGCTCGCTCCCGGCTCCAGGTCGCCGACGTCGACCGTACCGTCGCGGGTTATAAAAGCCTGGCTTGCCAGCGCGACCGTGGGCTCGCCAGGCTCGGTGAGATCGATCACCACAGCGCCCAGCGGGCCTGGCGCGCTGATATTGCCCGCGCCATCGGTCTGACGAACCTGGATCTGACCGGCGAAGTAGCTGCCCTCGGGCATACTAAAGGTATTGCCCTGGCCGGCTTGCCAGGTCACGCCGTTATCCAGCGAATATTCCCAGGTGGCGCCTTCCAGCAAGCCATTTACCGTTGCCGTCGCGTCATTGGTCAACCCTTCACCGGCCAGCTCGATCATGGGCGTACGGGGCGATTGGGTAACCACGGTCACGGGGGGCAGCGAACCACTTTCACTGGCATTACCGGCACCATCGGTCTGGCGAACGCGAACATCTCCCGTCGCGTAACTACCTGCGGGCAGAATGAAACGGTCCCCGGTGCCGGGTTGCCAGGTCGAGCCGCCGTCCAGGGTATACTCCCAGAAGGTTGCGGGGTCGAGATTATCTACCACCACCGTGCCGTCGGTGGTCATGCCGTCGATATCGCCGGTATCGGTGTTCAGCGTAACGTTCGGCACGCCGGGGGCCGTCTGGTCGATGGTTACCGCCCCCAGCGTGAAGGTGGCGCTGGTCAGGCCTTCCGGACTGGTCTGGCGTGCCAGTACCTGACCGGCGGCGTAGTTACCCTCCGTCAGAGTGAAGCTTTCACCCAGACCGGCCACCCAGGCAGTGCCGCCATTCAGGCTGTACTCCCAGGTGCCGCCTTCCACCAAGCCGCCTACCTGTACGGTGCCATTGGAGGTGATGCGATCCATCTCGCCGGTATCGTTATCCAAGGCAAGAATGGGCGCGGCCGGCGCTTGCGGATTCGTCGGTGAATCGAGGGTGAGATCGACACTGACCGGGCCAAATTCGGCCACCGCACTGATGTTGCCGGCGGTGTCGATCTGGCGTGCCTGAACCTGCCCCTCGCCGTAGGCCCCCTGGGCAAGAACGAAGCGATCACCGACGCCTGGCTGCCAGCTGGCGCCCCCGTCCAGGCTATATTCCCAACGCGCAGCGGGGTCGAGATTACCCAGCAGCACAGTGCCATCGGCGGTCACCCCAGCCACATCACCGGTATCATTGGCCAAAGTCAAAAGCGGTGCCGGCGGCGGCGTGATGTTGACCACGATTACACCCAGGCTGGCCGGCTCGCCGATGTTACCGGCGCTATCGGTCTGGCGAACCAGTATCTGCCCCGCCGCATACTCGCCTCCAGGCAGCCTGAAGCTTGCGCCTTCGCCCAGGGCCCAGGTCGCGCCTGCGTTCAGGCTGTATTGCCAGCTCGCGTTCGCTTCGATGCCTTCCACCGTGACGGTACCGTCATTGGTGATGCCGCTTTCCGCCACCAGAGAGATCACCGGCGCCGAAGGCGGCGTAATATCGATGATGACCGGGCGCAGCGAAGCCGTAAGGCTTTCATTGCCAGCGCCGTCGGTCTGGCGTACAAGCACCTCCCCGTCAGTGACACGCCCTTCGGGCAGATCGAAACGGTTACCGCTGCCCATCTTCCAGGTGTCGCCGCCATCCAGGCTGTATTCCCAGAGCGCGCCCGTTTCGAGGTTGTCCACCGCGACCGAGGTGGTGTTGATGACCTCCGCATCACTTGCAAGTCTCAGGGTAGGCGCGTCCGGGGAAGTCACGTCGACGGTCACGAACAGCGGAGCCGCAAGGCTGGTATTGCCAGCCCGATCGACCTGGCGCACCTGGAGCTGGCCCGACGAGTAGTCCCCCTCGGCCAAGATGAAGCGATCGCCATTGCCGGGCTGCCAGGTCTGGCCGGCGTCGTAGCTTATTTCCCAGTGTGCGTTGGGCTCCAGATTACCGATCATCACCGTGCCATCGGCAGTGACGGCGTTCGTGGTGCCGGTATCGTTGGCAAGTGCCAGGGAGGGCATCTCGGGCGGTGTGGCGTCCACTAGAACGCTACCGATCGTTCGCTGCCCACTTTCATTGCCTGCAGCATCCGTCTGGCGCACCAGTACCTGGCCGGCAGCGTATAGCCCCTGGGGTAGAACAAACTGCGTTCCCACCCCAGTTTGCCACGTAGCCCCGCTATTCAGGCTATATTCCCAGCGTCCCCCCTCGATCAAGTTGCCTACCTGCACGGTACCATCAAAGGTAATCCCGTCGATGTCGCCGGTATCGTTCGCCAAGGCCAGTGTCGGTGCTTCCGGCAGTGCCGGATCATCCGGGGTATCGACCATCAAGCGGACGGTAAGCGGCCCGAACGCCGTGGCGTCACTGCTGTTTCCGGCCTGGTCGATTTGGCGAACCTGTACCTGCCCCTGCGTGTAGGCTCCTTCAGAGAGTATGAAAAAGCTGCTGACACCGCGTTGCCACGTACTGCCGCTATCCAGACTGAGTAGCCAAAAAGCTCCTTCTTCCTGATTTTCGATCTCAATCCGCCCGTCTGCCGTTACGCCTTGCTCCAGGCCGGTATCACTGGCAAGCGCCAGCGTAGGCGGCTGTGGCGGCGTTTGATCCACGACGACCGCCCCCAGGTTGCCCTGCGCACTAACATTGCCGGCGATATCGAATTGACGCAGCAGTACCTGGCGAGTGTCATACACGTCCTCGGGTAGCGAAAAAGAGGCGCTATCGGTTCCCTGCAACCAGGTGCTGCCGCCGTCGAGGCTGTACCACCAGGTCGTGTTGGCTTCTATATCACTGACGTCGACCCGACCGTCGCTGGTGATCCCTTCGACCTCGCCTGTATCGTTGGCCAACCTGGCGGTGGGCGCCGGCGGTGGCGTGGTATCGACAATGACCGCACTCAGCACGCCAGCGGCGCTGGTCGTGCCTGCCGCGTCAATCTGGCGCGCTTGCACCTGTCCCTGGGCATATTCGCCCTCGGGCACGACGAAGCGGTTGCCTTCACCGTCCACCCAGGCGGCGCCGCCATCGAGGCTGTACTCCCAGCGGGCGCCATTGTGGAGACTCCTCACCATGACAGTGCCGTCGCTGGTGGTGAGATCGCCCTCACTCGTATCATTGGCAAGCGCAAGCGTTGGCGCAGACAGTCCTTGTGGCTCGCCGGGGGTGACTGGTTCACTCGGCACTTCAGGATTGCCGGACTCATCCGGCACTGGGGGGCTGACAGGCTCTTCGGGGTTGACGGGGTCAACCGGTACTTCGGGGTTGTCGGGCTCATCCGGCACGGAGGGGCTGACCGGTTCATCGGAATCGCCGGGGTCATCCGGCACGCCAGGGGTAACCGGCTCATCGGAATTACCGGGATCATCCGGTTCGGCAGGGCCGCCCGGAAGATCAAGCTCACCGGGGGCGGTCGGGTCGCCATCGTCGTCTTCAACGGGGTCGTCTGGGCTGATGGGCTCGGCAACGCCGTCTTCACTGCTGTCTACCGGTGGCGGGGGCGATGCCGACGCTCCTGACGAGCTGATGCCGACTGCCGCAGCGGTAGCTGCAACCGCAGTGCCGCCCGCCAGGCTGGCCCCGCCCACTGCCGAAGATGCCAAGGCATTCTCGCCGTAAAGCCCGGCTATCTGACGAGAGTACTCAAACCCTGCGTATTGGCCCTCGGGATAGTAAGCCACATACGTGATCTCCCCATTCGCCAACGTTGTCAGATCCACGGGGATCAACTGGTCTTCGGCACCGGTTAAATAGAATCTGCTTGGAGGCTGGGCATAGACATCAGAATAGAAGTTGACGACCCGGAAGGTTTCACCATTACCCAGCTCGATCACCAGATCGTTGGCATCGCGGAACAACGACGCTATATCTTCGGGCTCAACCTGCAAAAGCACCTGACCAGGTTCAGATAAAACGATGGTATTGCTGAACTCATTGGCTGAAACAGCCGTGACATCGTTTTCTAGAGACGACACTTTCGCTTGAATGGACATTTCCCGGCCTCTAATTGTTTTAAGGACGTCAGCCATCAAAACCGACTTAACATCAGAGGTCAACATGCTGTTATTGTTAAAATTAATACAAGGTTTTTTGTTTTCAGGCTATCTAAGTGAAGCGCTTTTAGTACAAAAGTAAGAAACTACAAAACAATGCGTTATAGTTTAATGTATGTTACGTATTAACAATTATCAATTATAGCTTAAATTAACTATTGAAAAATAGTTTATCAACGGGTTTTCCATGCCAAATATTTCACGCTTTATAAATATATATTTATATTACGGGGCGTAAGTCAATGTAATAAGAATAACATAATGAAATATTAGACCGGACTGTTTTAATCTGCATCAATCATTAAAAAATTATGACTAATATAAATAGTTATTTCTTAATCCAACCATTCATGAATGATGTTTTCTTGAAATAAAAATTTCCGACCTCCAGAAGTCTGTTTCTCAAAGGCAACCTCTACCAGGTTCGACTATGCTTAGCGGGGCATCCAGCAATGCGCATCATCATGCATTGCCAATGTTCAAAGCTTATTCATAAGGAGTATGAAGCGATGTCAAGCCCCGAACACAAGCAGAAGATCTGGAAGATGGTCAAGGACATCAAGGTGGGCATGCTGGTCACCCTGGATCACGATATGCCCCGAGCGCGCCCGATGCACCTGGTACAGGAAGAGTACGACGGGACCCTCTGGTTTTTTACCCGCCGCAGCGCAGAAAAGGTGTTCGAGGCTGAAAAGGATCACGATGTCTGCCTGAGCTTTTCTGACCAGGAAGACGGTATCTACGTCTCTCTATCCGGGACGGCCAGCTTGAACGATAACCGCGAGCTGATTGAAAAATACTGGAACCCCTTCGTGGCCGCCTGGTTTCCCGAAGGCAAGGACGACCCCGACCTCACCCTTCTGGAAATCAAGGTGACGATGGGCGAGCACTGGAAGGCAAACGAGAGCAAAGCCTATCAGCTTTATGAAATTGCCAAGGCCAACTTTCAAAAAGACGCCAAGCCCGACATGGGTGAAAACGAGAAATTTGGTCAATAGACGAATGGGCATTCGAGTAGCTTGAATCCCTTTCTATCTGCACCCAACGCCAGCCTTCGCTGGCGTTGGGATGTTTGGATGAACGCTTGCACGGCATAACCTTACTGATCGATCGCGCGCAGGCCTTCACCGCGATAAAGCCGGTTCACTTCCACGACGCGCCCCTCCACCAAGTGACAGTACTGACGCGAGGTCGAGCCTTCCTGGCGGGTGACGACCTCTCCCCCTTCCCGCTCACAGTAATTCACGGCAATTTCCTGCGCCTGCTCTTGCCCGTTCGAGCCCTGGGCGGCACACCCGGTAAGCACGACGAGTAACACTGCTGGCCAACTATAGCGAATCATACATCTCTCCTGATTGATCACGTCCGGCTATCCAGACAGAGACCCGCCCGCTTCATACAGGCAGGCCCAATCATTCACTATAGTCAATGCATGAGAGCCTTACGAAAAGTGCGCATCTGGCCCGTAAGGCTAATGCATGTTCTTGAGCTCGGTGGCACGCTGGGCGGTCGCCCGTAAAAAGCAGGCGTTACTGATCACCCGGGCCATCGTACCGTCCGCGGTGGCGTAGAAGCGGCAGTGGGCATCGCGGTAGGAGATCCAAAGGCGCTGGGCATCCCGCAAGGCTTGTTGCCGCGCGTCGGACAGTTCCCGGCGTATACTGCGGTAGGCGTCGTTCAGGCGCTGATTCTGAACCACGCCACCATCGCCTGCGTAACGCCGCCAGAGGCGTCCATGCATGCACGGTAGTCGGCTGTGTAGGAATCTTTGTCGTTGGCTTGAGTAGACTAAGGTAACGGTATAAGAAAGCAGGCGGCTAATATTTTGAGGGTGTGGCTTTTGTTCTTGGGGGTCTATTGGTATGGGATGGACTGATTGGTGAAGGGTAATCGATGTTTGAGAGCTGTCGGGATGTTTTGCAAGAGGTTATTTTTAAGGCGTTACGGAGGGCGTGGAGGTTCGCAGGATATTTAGTTCCTGGCAGGAGTCTATAAAATACAATAAGCCATTGAAATTTATATAATTAACCATATGAACTATATCTTTAATATACCATTCAATATACCATACTAAGGAAAATGACCACCTGATGAGTAAGAGGTTAGGCTCTTTGCAAAAAAACCTAGCCACAAGGAAAAGGCTTAATGAACACGCTAGCTCTGGACGGCTAGCTTCGAAGTCCCCATTGCCTCGCTGCTAAATCTTCTCGCTCAGCATGAGCGTCCCAATTATCAGCTATATCGTTTAACATTTTATAGGTGCGGGGCCACTTAGTAGCTTTAGCAGAATATTCTCTGTTTTTATTAGCTAAGACTCTTTCTTGATTACCTCCATCACTCATATTTCTTGTGGTTACGCCTCGCATATTAAAACGCTCAATTTGCAACCCTTCTTCAAGAGCATTACTGCTAATTTTTTCTATTTCATCTCTAATAAAACGATGTGGCCAAGCTTTATCTAGCTCATCATCTGGCGCATGTGCAAAGATGCGCCCTATTACACTTTTAGTAATTTCTTCTCTGTCAGTTTTCTTCCCTAACTCTAAAACCTCAGCCACCCAACTTGCTAGGTTATCTTGACAATATGGTGAATACTCAAACCCAGGAACGCTTTCTAGGCTTGATAGTAGCGAATAAGCTTGTTTCCATCGTTCACGGCTCTCTAATGTATCGTCTTTCTTATCTTCATTTTTGGCTTTATATACATCACGAATTACTTTATTAAAAAAGATTGGATTTTTAAGAATAATACTATGAAGCTTCAGAGTACGTTCCTGATGTTCAATCAATGGAAAGAGTGAATATTCCCGTAACGCAATATCCATTTCAGCAATATCATCTCGTTCATCAAGGTTTTCAAATGCCTTGCCGATTTCGTATTGAATCATTGTACTAGGTACAACACTTCCACTATTAAATTCAGACACTGAACCATCTAAAATACGTAGTACAAGACGGGTAGGAATTTCATTAATACGATTCATTGCTGTTTGCAATGCCGCAATAGAGCGTTCATATTTTAGCAAATTTAAAATTATTTTAAGCAGTGTTATTTTTGAACCGCCTACCCAACGTGGATGAAAATTAACCCAATATTCTCTTTCAACCTTTTCACCTAAACGGCGAACTGTTGCCCATGTGCCATTATCAACTGGCCATGCTAATAGTAGCTTAGATATCTCCGCCTCATTATTACTCATCTTCTCCTTTATCCAACTTAATGAGGTATTTCTATCAGTTTTGCTTCTATAAGCTCCTGACAGAAATATCGTAAACTCACTACCAGGGCTTGAATTAAAACTTTCATCAAGTAATGCCTTGATATCCTCACTAGTAAAATCAGCTTCTTCAATAGCACTAATTAACAAATAGGAAGATCTAGAAGCGTTAGCTAAGTCAATGATTTTGTGAAGTCCAAATTCAGACTTTAATTTTTGCAATGCCTTAATACGATCTTTATTTTCGCTTTCGTTATCTCTAGAAAGATACAATGAGTTATCGAATAATTCTGAAATCTCAACAATTGGATCTTCAGGTGAATGTTTTTTTAATAGTAACTTAATAGCCACCAAGTCTTCTGAAGATAATGCCCACTGCGCATCATTAAAGTACTCATGCTTGCGCACTTCTTCCCTCAAGGACTTCCATATCAGTTCTTTATCTTCTTTGCTTGATCTTTCTAATTTATCGTCAATTACCTTTAATGCTTGACCTCTAGCTTCAGCTCTAAATTTCACCAAATGGGAAATCAAACTATGGACACGCTCTACTGAGTCCGCCGACATTAAAATAATAAGATCTACAATTTTTTCTTGGGACTTCCATAGCTCAGCATATGTAACAGTAGAATTTGAAGTTTCTCTAAGCTTAGGCGTTTCTGTACCAAATGATACTCCCCTGCCTTCAGGTAATAATTTCTGTAGAACCACCCAAGCTACATCAGGATAGTATTCTATTATCTGATCTAAAACAGATAATCTAGCCTCAAGGGTAGCATTAGTACCTGGATGCCATAAAAGTAATATTTCGGTTAAGCTAGAAATTGGCCGATTACTCATTGATCCGCCAGGATCAATTTCAGCTAGTCTTGCTAAAATTAAGCTAACTCGATTGAAATAGATATCGCTCCATGCGAGAGTTTCTAAGGCCCAAAGCACCCCAGTATGATATGAGGTTGATGTTATATAACCTGGAACCTCATCAAATATTGGCAATATAAGCTCACCATCACCCTCAAGCATATACTCAAGGGCATCTAAAAAAGGGACCGGTGCTGCCTCTGCTAATAATGGTAATTCATTTCTTAAGCTAGTTAATAATCGATAATCCGTGTTTAGACCAGGGAACGACCTCATTACTTCATCAGCAAATCTTTGGCCGTAGCCATTAGGTATTGCTAAATCTGCCTGCTTTTCCCACACTGCGATTAGCAGTAGAGTAGTGGCCAGTCCTTCACGTAACCACTCGCTATACTTAACGGGCTGAGAGGCGGAAAATGAGACAAGATCATTTGGATCAGGTTCTTCTGACAAATCTCCAAACACTTTAGAAAAAATAGGTTTAATATCGTTTAAATAATCAACATCTATTAAATTCCCTATATGAATAAAAGCATCCATTGGCGCACGATTCTTCCATATCGAACCCTCACAATCAAACGGAGAATCTTCCTGCTTTAAAAAAGGTCTCAATTCTCTCTCATATTCTTTATACTCATATCTTATGGAAAGTAATTCTATAACTTCTTTATCTAAATTATTTCCAGCGTCCCAAGCGCCTGCAATCAAAGCAGGAAGAAATAGACGGGATTGACCTATCCAATTGGGGTCTTTGCGGCTTCCTCCAGGTATATGTCGAGAAAGTGCTGTAAGGCTGCGTCCAAATCCCCTAGCAAGCGTCATTGCCTCAGATCTTGAGTAGCCCATAGTAGTTAAAGCTTCGCCCATTGAATAACTACTGGGTCTATCTAAAACTCTATTATTATCAAATTTATGTTTACGGCTTAAGGGTACAATAATAGGGAAATTTGTTGCTAAGGCTCCAGGAGAATCCGTCACTTCCTTATTTAATATCAGAATTAAATTCGGATTTAAAGACAGTATACGACCAGCTTCTTGAGTATCTACAATAAGCGTTCTTGACTCTAAAAACAATCTAACTTTAGGGTCTGCTTTCCTAATTGAAGAAATTACAAACGCTATGACTTCATCTACTGAATCCGCAACTATGTTTATTTGCTGTGGGCCGCTTAACAAAGAAGATAAGAGTTCTTTTGTTTGTTTCTCTCGATCACACAGTACAACCTCTTCAGTTAACGCCGGTTTAAAACGGTTTGAAAAAAACTTCCAATATTCATCCGTACATTTAACTCCGTGCACAGGCATTCTTTTAAGTGTGTTTTTAGCATGCCATGCAGCTACACCTGGACACCTATCTAACTAAGTCTCTAACTGAACACCATCGATTAATCTTACATTCTTCCAATTAGATTTTTTCCTTTTTTCAGAAACCCAATCTTCTATTTTATTATTTGAACTCGAAGAGTCCCAAGTGAATGTGGTAACTAGAATTAAAGTTGTTTCTTGTTGCTCTTTTAAACTTACTTCTTTAGTTCTTTTGTCAAAATCGTCATTTGCTTTCTTTTTATAATTAGCTTCTGTACCAAACTCCCATAAAGAAGCACCTTCTGGTATATTCAAACCTTCAACTCCTGAGATAAGATTACCATCAAATCCTCTAACCTGGCCTTTTTCACCAGTAGGAAAACGTATTGCATTAATCTCATTTACTGTTGCAAGTATTAAATCTGAAACCAAACCTGGAAACTCGGTTTCAGATGTTCTTGTATTTCCCCATTCTTCTAACTGCTTAGCATTAATCCATTTCATGAACCCTTCCCCTTTTGTTTTCTTATTAAGAGCGTTTATCAAACTACCGATAAATTTAGTATATGGTTAAGGCATGAGTATCAACTGAAAATTTCTAACCGACATTCATTCGCATTATAAATAACTCTTGATGCTATTTTCTCTGTAGTACGTTGGAGCCAAATTAAGCCTACTCAGGAATAAGGTAATTTTCCACATAAGTCATCATACTAGCTTTAGATTTTCCAAGAAGATATTGCTCATTAATAAGCGCATAACTCCGCACGAATTCGCATGATTTTCATGCACCCAGTTCCCACCAGCCAGCCCAGCAGTGGCGCGGCTTGGCGGCGTGTGCAGGAGTGCATAAAAACCACTACATTTAGCGCGCAGGCGGGGCGGGGGTACGATAGCGCGCCATGGGGCGCGGCCGGTACGCGGGTATGAGGTTGGCAACATCTTAGCCAGACGGTCTGTGGCCGCGCTCAGTAGCTGCCCTTCTCTCGCTAAGCTAACACACGAACGCCCCGCACACAGGCGGGGCGTTGGTCTCATACCAGCTTCCTTTGCCTATGCGGCGTCGAGATCGTCCAGGTTGGGCACATACTCCATTTGCGCTTCAGACCTATAGCGCCGGTACTGCCACTTTAAATAGCCTCATCTATGCTTCTCTTTCTGGCACTGCTTGCGTTCAAGCCATCAACGCTACGATACGGCTTGCAACTGCTTTCCAGCTAGAGCAAGGGACTCTCTGTATTCCCACGCCTCGGCCGCCATCGTCCAATGGACTTCGGCTTGTTGGCTATCAACCACCTCTCGAACTTCCGAGATAGGAACTTGGAAAAACTCCTTACGCGCATTCAGCCGGTTCACTTGGCGGTTAGCGAATCTCCGGTGAAGCTCGCGTTCTAAAGAGGGAGCATCGTCGGAATAAATCATTGCATGCACATCAAATGAGAATGGCAACCTGGCATCACCAAGCTCCTGACGCGAATCAACAATAGTGAGTGTATTGAAACGTAAGCTGGATTTGATCGATGCATCCGTGACGGAGGCTGACTTGAGGGTGCCGCCCGGTAATCGTTTCGAACACTTGAGCGGGAAACTGTCCCATTTATGCTCGATCCGAGTAAACAAGCAATATCGCCTGATCTTCCAGTGGTCTAACGGTCAGGCTAGTGATATCTATTTAGACCCGCACACCTATAGGTGACGCCATGATGATGACAGAGCGTAAGCCCACCACGGTTGGTGAGATGCTGACACTTGAATTTCTTGAGCCGCTGGAGCTTACTCAATCGGCGCTTGCTCGGCAGATGGGCACTACGCCGCGCCTGGTCAACGAACTTTGCAATAACAAGCGAGCGTTGACCGCTGAAACCGCCATTATGCTAGCGACGGTCTTCGGCAATACGCCTGACTTCTGGCTCAATTTGCAGCAAAAAAGCGACCTTTGGAAGGCGTATCACAGCAAGAAAAGCCAAGAGCGAATTCGAAGGGCGCACCCCATTAAGGTGGTAGCAGACCACGGCCCGGCATTTGCCTGACCCTACCCTCAGGGTGGCTGCTTATTCAGGCGTATGACTCAGGTGTTGAAGCGAAATGGCGTCCCTGGCAGGAGTCGAACCTGCGACCTGCCGCTTAGGAGGCGGCTGCTCTATCCTACTGAGCTACAGGGACTTATCAACAAGATGGGGCGCGTAGTATAGCGCGCCGGCACGCGAAGGCCAACCGGCGCGGTCAAATCCAGCCCAGCAGGCGCAGTACGAAGATCCCCAGCGTGATGGTCAGGCTGGCCATCAAGGTGGTCATGGCGATGATATTGGCCGCCAGGGTCACGTTGCCATTCATCGCCTTGGCCATCACGAAACTGGCCGCTGCCGTGGGGCTTGCGAAAAACAGAAACAGCAAACCGAGCTGCTCGCCGGAAAACCCCACCAGCCAGGCCGCGATGGTCGCCCCCCCCGGCAACACCACCATTTTCATCACGCTGGAACTGAGCGCGACCCGACGGCCGTTGCGCAGGCTGGCGGCGGACAAGGTGGCACCAATACAAATCAGCGCCAGCGGCAAGGTCAGCGACGCAAAGTAGTCACCGGAGGTCATGACCCAGCGGGGTAATTCGATGGAGAGCGTGGTAAACGGGACGGCCACCACTACGGCAATGATCAGGGGGTTGGTGGCAATGCTCTTGAGCATGGCCCGCCAGTTGGTGGCCTGGCCCGGCTGATAGGTAGACAGCACCCACACGGAAAGCACGTTGTAGAGAACGATCACGAGGCCCAGCAGTAAACTGCCGGCGGACAGCCCGTAATTGCCATACATGCCCGCGGCAAGGGCGAGCCCTACTACGCCGCCGTTGCCCCGAAACGCTCCCTGTACGTAAATGCCCCGCTCGGCGTATTCCACGCGGTAGTGGGCCCATAGCCAGCTCAGAAAGAACTGGCCTAGCGTGGCGATGGCGAAAAATACCAGTAGCGGTATATCCAGGGCGACCCCCAGATCCGCCTTGATCAGGCTTAAGAAAATCAAGGTGGGCAGCGTCGCCTGAAACACCAGGGCCGAGGCGGTGGAAACGAAGGTACGGTCAATCAGCTTCAGGCGTTTCAACACGATGCCGATAAACACCATGGCAAACACGGGCAAGGTAATATCTAGCGTACGCGAAAAAAGCTCTACAAGATCCACAGCGTTACTCTGGTCAAATTAGTCTTTGCTGATTCTACCGCCATCGCCCTCTCTATACGAGCAAGGTGCTTTCAGAAGGCATCAGTCGAATAGCGACGTGGGATCAAACTCGCTGGGCAGCTTCACCACCACTTCATTGCGCCCACGACTCTTTGCTTGGTAGCTGGCGGCATCCGCGCGTGCCAGCGAATCCTCCACGGTCTCGTCGGTGTCATTGAAGCGGGTCACTCCCATGCTCAGTGTCACATGATACTGTTTACCCGCCTGGGTGACAGAGACCTCGCTTACCGCCTGACGCAGCGCTTCGGCAATGCGCTGGGCCTGCACCAGCGTACAGCTTGGCAGCAGCACGCCGAACTCGTCGCCTCCTTGACGCGCAACGTGGTCGCTGCGGCGAACTTCCCAGGCGATCACCTGCGCCACCCGACGCAGCATTTCATCGCCCAGGGCGTGGCCACCTTCATCATTGATCGGCTTGAAGTGATCGAGGTCAAACAGCAGCAGCGCAGACGGGGTGCTGGTCTTCTGGAAATCGGCAAACGCGTCTTCCAGGCGGCGCAAGAAACCGCGCCGGTTGAGCAGGCCGGTAAGCGGGTCGTGTTCGGCCTCCCAGCGCTGCAGCGCCTCTTGCTCGCGACGCTCGGTGATATCCTTGACAACCCCGACCAGCCCCAGCGAGTGCCCATCCTGGGAAAGCATGACCACGCGCGCATGAACGTCCAGCCACAGCGTTTCGTTATCGCGTTTGATAAAACGCAGCTGGCGCGTGTAGTCCTTGCCCGTCAGCAGGCTATGCCGCCACAGGTCGACCGCGCCTTGGCGGTCATCCAGGTGAATCTGCTCCAGCCAGGCTTCCATCGATATGTCCGGGAGAATATCGAGCATGGCCAGCAGCGCAGGGTTCATATAAGTAATGCGGCCATCGAAGTCGGCTACAAACATTCCCTGCGGCGCGGAGTTGAGCACCGAATCCAGAAACGCTTCCCGCTCTTGCAGATTGCACACCAGCTGCTGGCGCTCATCCTCGACTCGGTTGAACGTATCGGCTACCTGCTGCAGCTCCTGCATGCTCGTGGCAAGTTCCACATGGGAACGCCTGGACTGCCCCACTTCGCCAATCTGCGATTCCAGTAAATTCAGCGGCGAGAGTATCCGCCCCAGAAGCCACCACAGCAAAGGCATGAGCAGCAAGGCGAGTGCCACCCAGATCCACCAGAGCCTATAGATAAAATTGGATAGCGGCAGCTGGGCCTGGTCGGTGGGTAAATAGAGCGCCACTACCCAGTTGGCCGGCCAGACCTGCGAATAAGACTGATACACGTCTCGTCCGCTGAAAAGCGTGCCCCGGCCATCGCCCTGCCAGCCATCCAGCGCCAGGTCGAGCCAGGGGTAATCGCGCATACCTTCGATGGGCGTATTGACCAGGTTCGCGTTAGGGTGATAGAGAATATGACCCGAGGCGGTAAACACCGAGGAGTAGCCATAGTCGCCCAGGCGAATCTTGGCCAGGCGGCTAAAGAGCCCTCCGGAATTAAGGTTCACGACCCCGCCGATAAAGCCCAGAAAACGCCCGTCACTATCCAGACGGGGAACGCCCATCACGACTAGAGGCATATTGCTGGCACGCCCCACGAACGGTTCGCTGACATAGGGGCTACGCGTACCGCGCAGCATTTGAAAATGCTCCAGCTCGCTGGTATCAAGCCCTACCCGTCCTACAATGCTGGGGGCATCCGCAATGATGGTTCCCGTCGCATCACTGACGATGACACCTTCGAACCACGCCAGGAGCGCGTCGTTCTTCGCCAGCTCATACTGCACCCATTCGGTATCGTTCGCGGTGCCCATCGCCGCGCTTAAACGCTGCAGAGCGTGAATACGGTTTTCCACTTGCTGCGTGAGTTCATCGGCCAGCATGTTGGCTTCGTAGCGCAGATGGGTCAGGTTGGCATCCTGGAGCATATTCTTGCCGATCTGCCACGTCAGTCCCAGCATGGCGGCTGCCAGTACCAACAGAGTGACGGAAAGCCCCATCAGGAGCCGGCTTTTAAGAGATCGAAGGTGAATAAGTCGTTTATGTAAATGGGCTAGAAGCACCGATTATACCTATTCTTCACTTTTTTCCTGACACCCTGTTCAGCGATATATCCTCAGCCAGCCGTCATGCCCTGCCCCATAGAACAGTGAAAAACGCCGATGCGCCCTGGACAAACCCGATTAGGCCGATGTAAGCATTATGACTTAGTGACTCGTCATGCTCGGCCCTGTTGACCCGCCAAGACTCACATAATCCTATCGCCATTTCCACCGGAAAATGCATTCTGATAAAGGGGTTGGCGGTCAATGGCATTCGCAAGGCGAGTCGCTGCCGCTTATCTCGATAACGTCGGGTTCGATAAGGGCTCTTGCTTCATGATGACGAACCAACCCGAGTTGACCGCTGCACGGCAGGGCTTAAGCGCAGAACGGCCAAGGCACGCGCCGAGAATCGAGCCGCCGGGGTTCATCATCATCTGGAAGCTGCTAAAACCCTACCAACCCCGCGTGTCACTATTGACGCTCCTTCCCCCCTTCGCCTATAGTCGAATGTCGAGCAAAAATCGATTTTTCAATTGATAAACGATAACGAAAAATCAACGCTTCTGGCTATGCCTGAGCACGTGTTTGAAGCCCATGATGACTCCAACAATACGCTAGACGCCGGCTTTGAACGCATAAACGCTGAACCATCAACAACAGGCCAGCCGAGTCGTTACTCGGGCCGCCCTGTTCAGCGTCAGCATCTTGATTTCGTCGGTACAGCAAGGCCTCTGGCTTGAAGGTCTGCGGGGCTCTCTGTACAGGCGTTTTATGCTCTTCGCACCACTGACTTACAGGACAAATACACATGACACTTAAAACGCTGCTCACCGTGTCTGCGCTCTCGACGTTTATCGCCCTGCCTGGCGTGGCCGCAGCCGCCGATTACCCTGACCGCCCGATCGAGTTCATCGTGCCCTGGGGCCCGGGCGGCGCCAGCGACCTGATGATGCGCCTGGTCGGCCGGCATATGGAAAAAGAGCTGGGCCAGCCGGTACCCATCATCAACATGCCGGGCGCAAGCGGTACGGTGGGCCTGCGCGAAGCTTCTCGCCGCGACCCGGATGGTTACACCATCAGCCAGATCCACGAAGGGCTGCTGATTGCCCACCACTCCGGTGTGACCGAGCTCAACTGGGATTCCTTTGAGCCCATTGCCATGATGACCAGCGACAACTCCGTCATCATGGTCAGCGCCGACAGCGGCTGGGAAACGCTCGACGACATGCTCGAAGCCGTACAGGGCGAGCCGGGCAAGTACCGCATGGGCGTCACGCTGGGCGGCATTCCGCACCTGTGGGCCGTGCAGTTCGAACAGGCCACCGACACCGAGTTCGGCTACGTGGGCTATGAAGGTACTGGCGAGCGCCTGCGTGCCCTGGCCGGTGGGCATATCACCATGACCATCGAAGACTACCAATCGGCCAAGGCGTTTGTGGAAAACGGTGACGTCAACGTACTCGCCGCGGCCACCGAAGAGCGCCTGGACGAGATGCCCGATGTGCCCACCCTGCACGAGCTGGGCTATGACCTCGAGTTTCTGGTTACTCGCGGCATTGTCGTACCCAAGGACACACCCGAGGAGATCATCGAGCGCCTGGAGAACGCGCTGGAAACCGTGGCGCAAAGCGAAGCCTTCAAGACGGAAATCGTCAACATCGGCGGTACTGCACGTTTCATGAACCGGGACGATTACATCGACTACCTGGAGCGTAACGATCAGTTCATCGAAGAGAACGCTCACCTGCTCGATTAATCACCGCTCTTACAGGAGGTCCTCATGCAGCGTAAGACCCCAGACGCCGCGCTAGTGCCCACGCTGCAACTAGCCTCGTATGTGGTGCTTGCGATTGGTGCGATTTTCATGGCCTCCAGGGCCGGCTCACTGCCGGCCTCCCGCTGGGAGCCCATGGGTGCCGGTACCTTTCCGCAGCTCGTTTTCTCATCCATTGCCGTCTTGTGCGTGGCGGCGTTCATCATGGAACTTGCCAAGCGGGGCATTCCCAGAACCACCCTGCAAAGCGCCTGGCAACGCCTTGTCGCGCTGAAGAGCGTGCTGGTGAACCTGGGCCTGTTCATTGCCTACATGATGGCCATGCCGTTTGCCGGCTTCATTCTCGGGACGTTCTGCTATCTGCTGCTCGCCCAACTGTTCCTGGCACCCAAGCGCCCGGTAACCCTGCTGATAGTGGTGGGAGTGGCGCTGCTGTTTTCGGTCGGCCCGTACTATCTCTTCGCTGACGTGTTCAGCATTTACCTGCCCCGTGCCAAGTGGTAAACAGGTGACTTTATGATGGATGCATTTCTACTCGCCCTGGGCGGCGTCACCGAGCCCTATACGCTGATGCTGATGGCGGTGGCTACCTTTGCCGGTATTGTCGCCGCCGCCATTCCGGGCTTCACCATTACCATGGCCATCGTGCTGACGCTGCCGCTGACCTTCGCCATGCCGCCCATGCAGGGCATTGCGGTCATGCTTTCGGTCTACGTCGGCGGCCTGAGCGGCGGTTTGTTCAGCGCCGCGCTGCTGGGCATTCCGGGTACGCCTTCAGCGGTAGCCACCACGTTTGATGCCTTTCCCATGGCACGCAACGGCCAGCCAGGCCGTGCCCTGTCGCTTGGATTGTTTGCCTCCTTCGTCGGTTCGCTGCTCTCGATCGTGGTGCTGATCGTGGCCGCCCCGCCCCTGGCACTGCTGGCCGTCAAGCTTGGCCCCTGGGAGTACTTTGCCCTGATCGTCTTTGCCCTCACGATCATTGCAAGCCTGGTGGGCGATTCGCTCATGCGCGGGTTGATTGCCGGGCTGATCGGCATCGGCATTGCCACCATCGGCCCCGACCCGCTGATGGCACGCGAACGTTTCACCTTCGGCTATGAGCTGCTCACGGCAGGTATTCCTTTTCTGGTGGTACTGATCGGCATGTACGCCATGAGCCAGCTGCTTTCCGAGCTCGAGCCTACGTCCTCCAGCCAGCAGGCGTCTTCATCTTCGCTGGTCAGTGGTGATATGCGCCCGCACCTCTGGGACGTGGTCAAGAGCACCATGCGCAAACCGTTCAACATCGTGCGCTCGTCGCTTCTGGGCGTCTTCATTGGTGCCGTGCCTGGGGCAGGCAGTTCGATCTCCAACCTGGTGGCCTACGACCAGGCCAAGCGTGCCTCCAAGCACCCGGAGACCTTCGGCAAGGGTGAACCGGAAGGCGTGGTGGCTTCAGAAGCCGGCAACTCCTCCACCGTGGGTGGCAGCCTGATTCCGCTGATTTCACTGGGCATTCCCGGCTCACCCGCAGACGCCGTACTCATGGCAGCGATCATGGTGCACGGCATCAGCATCGGGCCACGCCTGATTCTGGACCACCCGGACCTGGTGTACAGCATGTTCATTGCCATGGCGGTGGCTTCATTCTTCATGCTGTTTATCGGCATATTGATGATGCGCGCCTTCATGCGGCTTCTGAACGTGCCCAAGTACATCGTGGTACCGGTGGTGCTGGCCTGCTGCGCGATCGGCACCTACACGCTCAACAATCGTCTCTCGGATCTCTACCTGCTGGCCGCCATCGGCAGCATCGGCTACCTGATGAAGAAGCTGGATTACCCGCTGGCGCCGCTGGTGCTGGGCGTGGTGCTCGGTCCTATAGCCGAAACCAACCTGCGCCGCGCATTCCAGACCAGCGCCGACTGGACACTGTTTTTCACCCGCCCCATTTCGGCATTGCTGTTGACGCTTGCCGTGGTATCGGTGGCATACAGCATCTATAGCTACCTACGCCAGCGCCGCTTGATCGCCGAGCGCGCCGAGGCGGCCCAGAACCGCGCCTTTCAAGACGGCGCGTCTCAAGAATAAGGATTAGTTGATGAAACTCGACCCCTACTACTACCCCGCCACCTCACGGCGCACCGTCACCTTCGGCAAGCGCGGCATGATCGCCACGTCGCAAACCCTGGCCGCCCAGGTGGGCGCCAACATTCTGCGTGACGGCGGTAACGCCATTGATGCCGCCATCGCCACGGCGGCCGCACTCACCGTCGTGGAGCCCACCTCCAACGGGATTGGCAGCGATGCCTTCGCGCTGGTGTGGGTGGACGGCAAGCTGCACGGCTTGAACGCCAGCGGCCGTGCCCCGCAAGGTATTTCCATTGATGCCGTCAAGGCGCTGGGCCATGACACCATGCCCGCCCACGGCCTGGTGCCGGTCACCGTACCCGGTGCGCCCGGCGCCTGGGCCGCCCTTTCCGAGCGCTTCGGCAAGCTGCCTTTCGATGCGCTGATGGCCCCGGCTATCCGTCTGGCCGAAGAAGGGTACGCCGTTCTGCCCACCGCCAGCCGCCTGTGGGATCAGGCGTTCAAGCGCTACCGCCAGTACGAGACCCCTGATTTCGCCCCCTGGTTTGAACACTTCGCCTGCGAAGGCCATGCTCCGAAACCCGGTGACGTATGGCGCTCGCCGGAAATGGCCAAGACCCTGCGCGCCATCGGCGAGACCCGCGCCGAGGCGTTCTACAAAGGCGAACTGGCCGAGGCCATGGACGCCTTCTCACGCCAGCACGGCGGTTTTCTGCGCAAGGAAGACCTGGCCGCGTTCACCCCGGAATGGGTCGACCCCATCAACGTGCGTTACCGCGGACACGACATCTGGGAAATCCCGCCCAACGGCAGCGGTCTGATCGCGTTGCAGGCGCTGGGCATTCTCGAAGCGCTGGGCGACGAGCCCCACGACCCGGTGGAATCACTGCATCGGCGCATCGAGGCCACCAAGCTGGGCTACGTGGATGGCCTTCGCTACATCACCGAGCGCGAGCACATGACGCTCACTGTCGACCAGATGCTCTCGCCGGGCTACCTCAAAGAGCGCAGCGAACTGATCGGCCAGGCGGCCCTCGACCCCACCCATGGCAACCCCTTGCTGGGCGGTACGGTGTATCTCTCCACCGCGGATGACGAAGGCAACATGGTGTCGTTCATCCAGAGCAACTTCGAAGGCTTCGGTTCCGGCATCGTCGTACCGGGCACGGGTATCAGCCTGCAAAACCGCGGCTGGTCCTTCTCTCTGGACGAAGAGCACGCCAACGTACTGCGTCCGGGCAAGCGCACCTACCACACCATCATCCCCGGTTTCATCACCAAGGATGACCAGGCGGTCGGCCCCTTCGGCGTCATGGGCGGCTACATGCAGCCTCAGGGTCACGTGCAGGTCGTGGCCAACATGCTGCAGGATCATCTGAATCCGCAGGCGGCGCTGGACATGCCCCGCTGGAAGTGGACGCAAGGCAAGACCGTCGAGGTCGAACCCGGCTTCCCGGACCACCTCATCCAGGCGCTCGAGCGCCGCGGTCATCACATCGTCAAGTGCGTGGACGGCCTCACCTTCGGCCGCGGGCAGATCATCCTGCGCGACGGTGACACCGGCATATTGCAGGGCGGCACCGAACCCCGCGCGGACGGCGCCGTGTTGCCGGCTTGACCACCCCAGCACTAATGAAAAAGCCGCCACGGACAACCGTGGCGGCTTTTTTAGGTTTTGGCGAAACCGCGCAACTCGTCCCGCTTCGCGTCGCCTCTCGCGGGTGCGCCTGTCGGCTTACCCGCGCTACAAGTTCGATGCGCCATCCCGTAGCGCGACGTAACGAGCGCCAGCGAGGCACCCGCGGCGGCGGCAGCGATCAGCCGTTTGAAGGTGTCACCGCCACCCCGCACCGCTTCGCGCTGCTTTTCGCGGGTGCGCCCTTCGGCTTACCCGCGCTACGGTTTTCATTAGCCAACGACTTGCCTAAACTTGATTAATTATTTGTAATCTTGAGGTGATAGAGGTGGCAACTTACCGGCGAGCCTTGATACCGGGTGGTACTTACTTCTTTACGGTTGTCACGCATGACCGGCTGCCCCTGTTTGCGCATGAAACCAATATCAGGGTATTGGGCCGTGCACTTCGCCGCGTACGTAAAGCGCTCCCTTTCACCATGGACGCCTTCGTGATTCTTCCCGATCACCTGCATTGTATCTGGACGCTTCCCGATGACGATGCGGACTATTCATCCCGATGGCGAGATCTTAAAAAAACCGCCTCCAGGGAGTTTGTGCTGCCCAAAGCTGGGCAACGCGCATGGCAGCGCGGTTTCTGGGAGCACGTCATTCGTGACGAGCAGGATTGGCAGCGTCATATGGATTACATTCATTACAATCCGGTAAAGCACGGGTACGCATCAGCGCCTTCGCAATGGCGATGGTCCAGCTTTACGCAGTGTGTGGCGAAGGGATGGTACGCCAGCGACTGGGGCACACAACAGATTCCCCGGATTGCCGACATGGATTGGGAGTAGACCGTATTCCTCGTAGCGCGGCGTAACGAGCGTCAGTGAGGCACCCGCGGCGGCGATCAGCCGCTCGAAGGTGCCACCGCTATCCCCGCACCGCTTTGCGTCGCCTTTGCGGGTGCGCCTGTCGGCTTGCCCGCGCTACGGGGTGCCAGGCGCGGGGGCGTGTTAAATATCATACCCGGCTTCGCGGGCCAGGGTGGTATTGGCCTGGAGCCAGCCTTCGATATGGCCGCAATCGAAGGTGCGACCCTGCATGCGAAACGCCTGTACGTTCTGGCCTTCCTGCATGAGCCGGTCAATGGCGTCGGTGAGCTGAATTTCGTTGCCGGCGCCGGGGGCCTGGTCTTGGAGAAGTTCCATGATACGGTATGGCAACACATACCGACCGATGACCGACAGCCGTGAAGGCGCATCTTCCGGTGCGGGCTTTTCGACCACGCCGCGCATATCGGCGCTTTCGCCGGCCTGGGGTTCGTCGCAGTCCACGATGCCGTAGCGGTACACGTCCTCCTGGGGCACAGCTTCCACCATGATCTGCGAGGCGCTGTTAGCGTCCCAGCGCTCGACCATACGGCCTAGATCGCACACATCGCTGTTGACCTGGGGCTTGACCAGCACGTCCGGCAAAATGACGGCAAAGGGTTCGCCCTCGTCGAGCATGTGGGCGGCACAGTAAATGGCGTGGCCCAGGCCCTTGGCGTTGGGCTGGCGTACACTGGTCACTTTCAGCCGGGGCGGCGCAATCGCTGAAAGCGTTTCCAGAAGTGCGTCCTTGCCCTTGCTGGCCAGGGAATGCTCGAGTTCGAAATGGGCATCGAAGTGGTCTTCAATGGAGGATTTGCCCGTGCGGGTCACCAGGATAATTTCATTGATTCCCGCGGCCAAGGCCTCTTCGACCACGTGCTGAATCAACGGGCGGTCGACCACCGGCACCATCTCCTTGGGGATAGCCTTGCTGATCGGCAGAAGGCGCGTTCCAAATCCCGCAACAGGAATAATGGCTTTACGGACCTGAGTCATCTAGTCATCCTTTTCATTACGATTTATTCAGTGCGTTTTTTCAGTACGCTCTTTCAAGCACGATGACGCGCGATTACTGCCGCCACGCCTGTATTTTTTCAAGCAATGCCTGGGTGCTGGGATCATACACCGTCGGTGTTTCCACAGGCTTGCCTTCAAGGGTTTGATAAAGACTGGTGGCCAGCTTCTTGCCCAGCTCCACCCCGGGTTGATCGAACGGATTCACATTCCAGAGCACCGATTGCACGAAGACCTTGTGTTCGTAAAGCGCCAGCAAGGCACCGACGCTCCAGGCATCGAGCTGCTGCATCAGGATAACGCTGTTGGGCTGGTTGCCGCGATACCCCTGAGCCATCTGTCCGCGGGAAACCGCCGGTATGGCGTCATCACCCAGCGCGAAGAGCTGCGATTGCGCCAGGCAATTGGCCAGCGTCAAATGTTCCTGGGCGTGCAGCGCCTGGGCCAGCTCACCCTTGGCATTGCATTCACGCGTCGCCACGGCGATAAAATCGGCGCTGACGGTATGGCTGCCCTGGTGCAGCAGCTGGTAGAACGCGTGTTGCGCGTTGGGGCCGACATCCCCCCAGATGATCGGGCATGTGGCGTGAGACACCAGCTTTCGGTCAAGCCCCACGCTTTTACCGTTGGACTCCATTTCCAGTTGCTGCAGATATGCCGGCACACTCGCCATGCGGGCGTCGTAAGGCAGCACCGCGTGGGTGGGAATATTCAGAAACTGCGAGTTCCATGCACCAATCACGGCCATCAAGACCGGCACGTTCTCGTGAAGCGGCGTGTCTAGAAAGTGTCGATCGACCGAGTGAGCACCTTCCAGCAAACGGTTGAAGGTATCCATTCCCAGCTGCATGGCCACGCTGACGCCGATGGGTGACCAAAGCGAAAAGCGTCCTCCAATCCACTCCTTGAACACCAGCTGGTGCGCCTCGGGAATGCCGAACGCGGTCATTTTATCGGCACGTGTCGACACCCCGACCAGTTGATGGCCGCACAGCGTCGGTATATCGATCTCGAGTGCCTCGCTGAGCCAGGCAAGCGCGGTTTTGACATTGAACTGGGTATCGGCGGTGGTGAAGGACTTGGAAGCCAGTACCAGCAGCGTGGTTTCGGGGTTCAGGCGCTCCATCAACGGCAGCAACTGGGCACCGTCCATGCTGGAAACGTAGTGCACCCCCACGTGCTGCTGGCTGGGGCAACCGCCCAGGGTTTCGCTGACAAGCTTGGGCCCCAGATCAGAGCCGCCCACGCCAATATGCACCACATCGGTGATCGATTGACCCGTGGCGCCAAACCACTGTCGCGCGTGCAGGCGCTCGACCATGCCCGTGAGCTTGCGCCGCTGGCGCTGGCAAAACGCCGCGGCCTCTTCCATGCCTTCCGGAGCGCTGACACGTTCAGGCCAACGGGCGGCCATGTGCAGCGCCGGGCGCTTTTCAAACACATTGACGTTGGCACCCGCGAACAGCGCCTGGCGCTTCTCCTCGAGCCGGCAGCTTTTCGCCCAGTCCATCAAGAGCGCAAGCGTCTGCTCGCTGATACGCTGTTTGCTGAAATCGACATGCAGCGACCCCAGGCTGAACTGAAGGGCTTCTGCACGTTTTCTGGCTGACGGGCACTCGCCACCGAGCAAGTCGGCAAGCGATTTCGCCTGAAGCTGTTCAGCGTGGGTATGCAGAGCATTGAGCGGTGTGTAAACGCGCGGCGCTTTCGAAAACGTAGAAACGTTCATCGTATCTTCCTTGAGTGTTAAACAGATGATCCTTTCACCTTGTTTAAAGCAATCTTCACGCCAGCTTTAAACTTGAACTGCTAACGTCTGAACTTACCAAGCAAAGGGCCTGCCTGGCACTGAGCTTATCTAGCAATATTAGCATTTAATGACGCACTGCAAGCTTTCATGTGCATAAATGCGCCCTGTGCGTGCCATTGTGGCACGTCAGACGCGGCATGCGCCGCGCCCTATTCTAGCCCACTGCCCCTGCCTACTGCGCCAGCACACTATCGAGCAGCGTTCTGGCGCTTTCGATGAGCTCATCCAGATGCTCGGGGCCTTTGAAACTTTCGGCATACACCTTGTAGAGCGATTCCGTACCGCTGGGGCGAGCGGCGAACCAGCCGTTTTCGGTGGTCACCTTGATGCCTCCTATACTGGCGCCGTTGCCCGGCGCGTTGACCAGTACGGCGGTGATCGCATCGCCTGCCAGGCTTTTCTCGGTGACGCTTTCCGCGGTCAGCTTCTTGAAGGCGGCCTTCTCGTCGCTGCTGCAAGGAGTATCCACCCGCTTGTAGCTTGGCGTTCCCAACCGCTCGGCGAGTTCAGCATAGTACGCGCTGGGGGTCTTGCCGGTCACGGCCATGATCTCTGCGGCCAGCAGGCAAAGCACGATGCCGTCCTTGTCCGTTGACCAGGCCTTGCCTTCGCGGGTGAGCAAACTGGCGCCGGCACTCTCTTCGCCACCAAACCCCAGAAACCCCTGGTGAAGCCCCTCGACGAACCACTTGAAACCTACCGGCACCTCAAAGAGCGTACGCCCGTGAGAGGCCACTACGCGATCGATCATCGAGGATGACACCAGCGTCTTGCCAATCCTGAGCGCGTTTTCGCCCTCGCTTTGCCACTGGGGCCGGTAACTCAAAAGGTAATCCACGCATACCGCTAGAAAATGATTGGGGTTCATCAGGCCGCCCGCATCCACGATGCCGTGGCGGTCCGCGTCCGGGTCATTGCCGAAAGCGATGTCGAAGCGGTCCTTGATCGCCAGGAGATTCGCCATGGCCGCCGGGCTTGAGCAGTCCATACGGGTCTTGCCGTCGTGGTCTGGCGGCATGAACCCAAAGCTTGTATCCACGGTGGTATTGACCACGTCGAGGTTGATGGCAAAGCGCTCGGCAATGGCCTGCCAGACGGGCAAGGCCGTGCCCCCCATCGGGTCGGCGCCCAGGGTCAAACCCGCTTTCTCGATCGCCTCGATATCCACCACCTGGGCCAGGTTAGCCACGTAAAGGCCGGTGAAGTCGTATTCGCTTGCGTGGGCCAGGGCTTCGTCAAAGGAGACGCGAGGTACATCATCAATACGCACCAGGTACTCGTTGGCGCGCGCCTCGATCCAGCCGGTGGCATCGGTATCCGCCGGGCCTCCATGGTAAGGGTTGTACTTGATGCCGCCATCTTCCGGCGGATTGTGAGAAGGTGTAATGATCAGGCCATCGGCCTTGGGCGCATTGGTATCGGCGTTATGCTGCAAGATGGCGTGGCTTACCAAAGGCGTGGCCGTATAGCCCCGGTCCTTTTCGATATTCACCGTCACGTTGTTCGCTGCCAGCACCTGAAGTGCGCACTCCCAGGCCGGGCGGGAAAGCGCGTGAGTATCAAGTCCCAGAAACAGCGGGCCCTGGTAGCCCGCCTCGCGGCGGTAATCCACTACCGCCTGGGTGATCGCCCAGATATGGGCAGCGTTGAAGGTGCGATCAGAAGCGCGACCGCGATGGCCCGAGGTGCCAAAAGCCACGCGCTCGGTGGCCACTTCGGCATTCGGAGTCTTTTCATAAAACGCGTTGACGATATCGTCCACTTGCGCCTCCTTTGCAAAATAATCAAGTTCCATTGCTTTGCATACTACTACGAATACGTAAACAATCTTTAAAGCTGGTTAAGATTCGTTCTCTTCGACCCGCTCATAAATCAGCGCCGTCGCATCATCGTGCTGCTTGAAGCGTGTGGCCTTCTGGCATGCAGGGTCGTTTTCCTCGAATTCGCGCAGCCCTTTCAACCGGACATCGAGCGCATCGGCAGGGAGACTGCTCTCAAGCCAGCCGGCCGGGCCCACCGCCTGATACTGCTGCCACGCTGCGCTAAACCCATCACTTGCCAGCAATACGCGTCGAATTTCTCCAGCGGGCAAGCGTTTTATCTCAGCCTTGACCGAGTCTAAAGCAACGCTCAACGCAGGGTAACCGTCTGACCTGTTGATCCGCCGGCGATGTTGCGCCAGCAGCGGGGCAACCGCGTCACGGGCCGCCAAAAAGGGAACCCCCTTCGCCTGGTAGTCACGCAGCGCCCCGAGCGCCTTTTTATCCAGCCGATGCAGCACGCCCTCTTCAAAAGCCCGCTCTATGCCGTTCTTGCCTGCCGTATACAACTCACAATCTCCCAGACGCGCCAGTACCAGTACCTCCTGTTCCATGGCAACCAACGCCAGTGACGCCGACGGCAGGCGCTCCAACGCTACGCGCTGGGGCACCCGTTGGCGCCACTGCCTGGCCACGTCGTCAAGAGCAGCGTCAAGGGCGTTCTGCACCTCGCCGTAGCGCCGCCAGGCCTTGACCAATTGATGACTCAGCTGGTTCACGAACCATTCTGCATCGGTCGCGTAGCCGGTTCGGGCCGGGTCCAACAGGGGCGCGCCAAGCCCGGTCGCCCCATCGAGCACAAACGCCAGGTCGCTGCCCGCCCAACAGGCATCTTCGTTGTATCCTGGCTGGCCCCGTGCACTCAGCGCTGCAATACACCGCCCTCTCATTCACGACCCCACGGGTTTTGGCGTTAGTGTTGCATAAAAGGGTACTATTGCAGGCTTGGAAGGGCCATGAATCACTACGTTATATTTAAGACACGTCAAGATCGAAGGAGTCTGCGTGAGCGTTACCCATTATCTGAGTATCAAGTTTTCGCGCCCCCGCTGGCGCTACGCCCTTTGGGTTGCTCTGGTGCTGCATGGCGTTTTCGGGCTATATGCCCTGGGCAAGGAGCTGGGTCTGGGGCTGAACCTGTCGCTGCTGATCAACGCCGTGCAGTTTGGCCTGGTACAGGCGGCGCTGATACTGCTGGCGATCACCACCAACAAGCAGGAAAAGCAGCGCTACTCGCTGGATACTCGCTTTTATCTGAACTGCTACAAGAAAGAGCGCCACCGCTTTCTGGCGCTGGAGAGAGAAACGTCGGGCAACTTACGCGCGTTGACAGGGCTTGACCAACGCCTCAATGACGCCGAGGTAGAACGGCTTGCCAAGCGCGACGATCTTATCGTGAGCCAAAGCGTTCTGGAGTGGCTGCCAGACCAGGCGCTCAGTGTGGAAGATATCGAGTTTCATATTCAGGATGACTGGTACGAAATGCCCTGGATCATTGGCGAACAGGGACTCGATACCATCTTAAAGCGCTTCAACGCCATCGAGCGCTACGACTACAACGGCCTGACGCTGGCCGTCCACGACTGGCAGGCAAGCCCTGACCGCTTCGTACTCAGCTTCAAGAAATCCTTTTACTATAACTACCTGGCAACCAACATGCTGCCGGAGCTGACGCTCCCCGGCGGGCTTTCCTATCGTAACCTGCTGGAACCGGGCCCGGCGCTTAGCCCGCTTTCCTCCGCCCTGCCGGAAAACCACCTGGGGCTGAGCTGCCTGATTCGTACCTCCGACGGCGGGCTGATCATTCCTCGGCGCAGCCAGCTCACTACCGTATTCAAAGGACAGCTCTCACCCAGCGTATCCGGGGCGGCCAACCTGGAAACCTGCCGCGATGAGCAGGGCAACTATTCAGCCCATGCGTGGCTGATGAAAGAGCTGTGTGAAGAACTGCCCTTTATTCACGATGCCACGGAGCTATTTGAACAACCCATTGCAGAGATCGCCAGGAAGACGCAGTTTCTGGGCATGACCCGAGAGCTCAGGCGCTGCGGCAAACCCGAGCTGTTCATGTTCTTGCCGCTTGAGATCACCACCCAGGAGGTCTTTACGCGGTGGGAGCACTATTACCAGGATGCAGACAACCGCCCTTCCATCACGTCATTGCACGGGATCGACCACAACGAGAACAGCGGCCTGCTCGTGGTGGAAGAGCAACAGCTGTTCGAACGCCTGAAAACCCGCTGCGTGGTACGTCCTGGACGCGGGCCCATGAAAGAAATCACGGAGTTTCATACCACGCTGGATGCCGATGGTCATACGGATATTTTGTCCGAGTCGTTGGTGGCAAACCTGATTCTTTACCGTTACCACCAGCAGTCTCTAAAAGATCAGGCCATGGCGGAGTAAAGATATCGCCGTTCAACCTTACTGTGTTGTTGACGGTTATCCGTCGATTCCATTTCAGGGCGTTTTACCAAATACCTGTGAACAGCACTATAAACGTCTCACAGGTATAAAGATCATGGAAATATATAAGGTGGTGCAATCAACAATTACTCAGAAAAGATAACGGCCCCCGGTTATCCAATAGACATCGTCTGAGGCGTTGTTGATAGCGGGTGAATCTGCCTCGGCCACTTCCAGAAACAGGTCGAAATTACTTGAAAGCGTATAATAGGTACCTATTGTCCAGGCTGTACTATCAGACTCGTTATCCCGCTCGACGCGGTAGGCATCAGCGTTGAACGCCCAGGAGCCGACTGTATAGGTGCCCCCGGCACCATAGGAATCGAACCCGCCCCCGTACTCATCGCTATCGTCTTGCACTTCGATGCCCAGTCGAACTGTCACGTTATCGCGAACATCATAAGAGCCCATCAGGCCATACAGAAGCTCGTCATTTCCCCCGCCACGAACGACGTTATCCACCGCCCCCAATCCAATGCTCAAAGGCCCTTGCCGATAACGCACACCCGCCTGGCCGGCAGTGACACTTCCGCGGCTGGGGCCCGACGATTCCAGGACCCCTCGATCACTATAGTGTTTCAGCTGCACGAAACTGGTAAAACCGTTCACTTCAGGGGTGTAGTAACCCACCGAATCCCCGCGAGATTGAAGAGCGGTCGAGCTGAATAACAAACCTCGATCCAGATAGACATCAAAGGGAGCGGATACAAACTGATAATAGAGACTATCGAAGTTGCCCGCCAAGACCGTACCGAAGCGATTGCTTTCAAGGCCTAGATAGCTTTGGCGAGTCTCCCTGAAAGCTTCACCTCTGATGCGTTCATCCCCCGCAAAGCGCCACTCCAGCCGGCCAAAGGCGGCCAGGCCCGGGTCGATCTGCTGGCGCATACGAAAGCCAAGGCGTGAGTAGACATCCACAAACTCAGGGTCATTATTGATAGAGTTGTCCGCGCTATTTACATCCGGCCCGCCGCCGGCCACCCCGATCGAGATACGCCCATACACATCAAGCTGGGTATTGTTTTCATCGTAAAGCGGCGTTGCCTGGGCAGCTAATGCCCAGAGCGCGCTGCCCCCCAAGAAAGCAACTTTAGCCCCTGCGTCAATCTTCATTGAAAGCCCTTATTCCCGTATTTTTAGCAAGACAATCGCGCAATGTTATAACATAACTATACAAGAGTAAACAGAATACCTGCAACGACTGCTATGCGGATCTTTAATGGGTCTATCAGTTTGACACCATAAAAAAACCGGCCCACAAGGGGCCGGTTCTATTTGCTGCAGGGTTACTTCTTGAGCACTCAGGTTTATTAAACCGGGCTTAGAAGAAGTAACGAGCGCCTGTCAGCCAGTATACGTCGTCGGTCAGGTCGCCCAGACGGGTGTCACGATCAACGCTCGGTGCATCAGCGTCAGCGACTTCCAGGAATACGTCGAAGTTGCTGGAAACGTTGTAGTAAGCACCGGTAGACCAGGCACGGCTGGTGTCGGCATCGTCACGCTCAACGTTGTAGTAATCGATGTTGAATGCCCACGGGCCAGTGGTGAAAGTACCACCCAGACCAACGGTGTCGTAACCACCGCCACGACGCTGGTCAGCTGCACCAACGACATCGTTGCTGTTCTCACGACCTTCATAACCCAGACGAGCAGAGAACTGATCGGTGAAATCGTAGGAGCCGATCAGGCCGTACAACATTTCGCCGTTACCGCCATCGCCACGAACAACGTCGTCAACGAAACCAAGACCGATGGTTACCGGGCCTTGTGCGTAACGAACACCACCTTGTGTAGCGGTCTGGTTGCTGCCAGTGGCTTCACGCTCAACAAGCACCTGGCCGTCTGCGCCGATGAAGTCTTCATCAACCAGGCCGCGCTCGCTGTAGTGCTTCGCCTGAATGAAGGCAGTGAAGCCCTGCAGGTCAGGCGTGTAGTAACCGATCGAGTCGCCGCGAGACTGCTTCGGGTGACCCGCGAATTCAAAGCCACGGTCGATGTAGACATCGAACGGCAGTGAAACGAACTGGTTGTAGAAGCTGTCGAAGTTACCAGCCTGGAACGTACCGAACTGCTGGCTGGCGATACCCAGGTAAGACTGACGAGTTTCGGAGAACGCGTCGAAGTCGTTACCGTTACGGGTACCGGATTCGTCAGCACGGAAGCGCCACTCAAGACGACCGAAAGCGGTCAGGTCACGAGTAACTTCCTGGCTCAGACGGAAGCCCAGACGGGAGAAAACGTCAACGAATTCGGGATCGTTGTTGATTTTCACGCCATCGTTGTTGTACTCGGGGCCGCCACCGGCAACACCCAGTGCGATACGGCCGTACAGGTCAACCTTGGTGCCGTCTTCGTCGTAAACAGTTGCTGCTTGAGCGGCAGCAGAGGCGCCCAAAGCACCGATGACAGCAGTCGCTAAAAGTGTCTTTTTCATGATAGTAGGTTCCTTAACTAGCTTACTGTTTCGATCGTGTCTGTCAGACTCTTGAGAGTCTGCAGGTGGCCTATGGGTCATGCTCTTCTGCCATCCGCCGGTATAGTCAGCGATATGTGGCATGTCCTCAGATCAGCCTTGTTATAGTCCAATGCTCGCAAGTCAAACTCTATACTGGGATCTCGGGGAACGCAATAGAAAAAAACAGTGTTCTTTTACGATTTGCGCTTTTTCATGGAACCCAAACCCTATCTTCAGGTCTCAGCGGCCTTCAAATTTCTGCATCAGTCCCTTGATTTTCTCTTCCATGCTGAGCGGTTTTTTCTCGTCACTTCTTTTGGATGTCGCGCTATCGTAATCGGGCCGCCTGGGAGCTTCAGGCGCCCTGCTCTCTGATTTCGGGGTTTTTCGAGGCGTGTTTTTGACCGCATTATCGGCATTGTTCGAAGCGGGCCGAGAAGGCGCCTCCTTTACCTGCTCCTTACGTCGCTCATTGGCGTGAAGCGAGGCCTCCTTGTCGACCTTGCCCGCAGGCAAACCATCCAGATCGACCCGTTCGGCACCCTCGCGCATGGATTTGACGTAGCGCGGAAGATTGACGTAATTGGCAAGCGCGCGGCGGATCAATTTACCCGACCACGGCTCACGCTGAGCCAGGTCGTGATGTATGCCTATCTTGAGCGGCTTGGTGTGACCTTTGAAAAAGGCGTCGGGATAGCGCTCGTACCACTGCTTTAAAAGTGCATGAGGTGACGGCGGCGTACCGTTTTCCACCGTATTTGCCACGCCACTTGCCGCTGGGCCGCCCTCTACTGGCGCCTTCTTTTCGTGCCCCGCCGAGCTTTGTGTAACGGTTTCCTGTTTCTGGGGCTCCTGCCTGTCAAGCCCCTCGACCGGGGATGGCGCTGGTGCTTGCGTCAACGGGTCCGCGTCCGGGCGTTCGCCCGCGCCTGGCGGGTGGTTCTGAGCGTGCGATGGCTGCGCCGTTGGCTGATGGGAAAGCTGCTCTTTCAGCCTGGCGTTTTCATCACGCAAAAGCGCCAGCTCTTGCTGGGTGTGCTCTAGATGCGTTTCCAGTGATTCGATAAGACTCAGTACGCTGGCGGCCATGGCGCCCTCCTTGGAGCTAGTCAGTCGACAATACGCTCGTAAACGACGAAATCGTAATGGGGCTGGCCCTCACCGGGAGTACCCGCCACGCGCTGCACTTCACGAAACGCTTGCTGGGGTATTTCTGGAAAGGTGGTGTCACCGTCTACCTCGATATCCACCTCGGTGACATACAGCCGCTGAGCAAACGGCATGGCCTGGCGGTAGATCTCACCGCCCCCCATCACCATGATTTCTTCCGCCGCCTCGATGGTGGCCTGCTGATCGGCAAGCTCCAGCGCCCGGGGTAATTCATGACAGACACGCACGCCTTCTGCACTGAAGGCCGAATCGCGCGTGACGACAATATTCAAGCGATTGGGCAACGGCTTACCGATCGAAGCATAGGTCTTGCGTCCCATCACCAGGGGTTTTGCCTGAGTCATCCGCTTGAAGAATTTCAAATCCTCCGGCAGGTACCAGGGCAGATTGCCTTCGATGCCGATCACGCGGTTCTTTGCCATGGCAACAATCATTGCCACCGGCACCAGGGGCTCATACGCTTGATGTTGGCTCATACGGCCACCTTCGCTTTGATGTGAGGGTGAAACTGGTAACTGTCGATACGTATATCGTCAAAGGTGAAATCAAACAAGCTGGAAACATCCGGATTCAGCCAAAGCGCGGGCGGCTGGTAAGGCGTGCGCGCCAACTGCTCCTTCGCCTGCTCCAGATGATTGCTGTAAAGGTGGGCATCCCCCAGCGTGTGAATGAACTCACCGGGCTCGAGATTGGTTACCTTGGCGACCATGCAGAGCAAAAGCGCGTAGCTGGCAATATTGAACGGCACGCCCAGAAATATATCCGCACTGCGCTGGTAAAGCTGGCAGGAAAGGCGGCCATTGGCCACAAAAAACTGAAACAGGCAGTGGCAAGGCGGTAGTTTCATGTCATCCACCTGGGCCGGGTTCCAGGCGGACACGACAAGCCTGCGCGACTGAGGGTTGGTGCGTATCTGCTCGAGCACGTTGGCGATCTGATCGACCCCTTCGCCGCCTTTCGGGTCGGGCCAGCTGCGCCACTGGTAGCCGTACACCGGGCCCAGGTCGCCGTTTTCATCCGCCCATTCGTCCCATATCCGCACGCCGTGCTCTTTCAGATAACCTATATTGGTGTCACCTTTCAAGAACCATAAAAGCTCATGAATGATGGAGCGCAGATGCAGCTTCTTGGTGGTCAGCAGCGGAAACCCTTTCGAAAGATCGAAGCGCATCTGATGGCCGAAGATCGAGCGGGTACCCACGCCGGTGCGGTCGCCTCTGTCAACGCCCTGCTCCAGCACGGTGCGCATAAGGTCCAGATAGGGCTGTTCAAGTGCGGCGGACGGGGTGGCTGGGGCAGAGGCGAAAGGCGTTGGAGAGGTCACAGAGTTTCCAGAATCGAAGATCATTAGAGACGGTATTCTAGGCGGCGGCGGCGCAAGAGCGCAACGCCGTCCGCCCGGTTTGAAACAGGGTCAATCTGAAGCAGGTTCAAACAAGGTGCTTGAAGGGTCAGCGCCATCAAAGCACCTTGGCATCTACCGGATTGCTGCGCGACCAGCCAACCAAGGCCGCTCCCAGCGCAATCATGGGCAGGGTCAACAGCATGCCCATGGTGACCCAGCCAAAGGCAATGAAGCCGATATGGGCATCCGGCAGACGAACGAACTCCACCATGAAACGAAACGCGCCATAGCCTAGCAAGAAGAGCCCCGAAACGAACCCACGCGCCCGTGGCCTGGCCGATACCCACCACAAGATGATAAAGAGCACCACGCCTTCCAGAAGCGCCTCGTACAGTGCCGAGGGGTGACGGGGTTCAGGCCCCATGCCGGGAAACGGCATTCCCCAGGGAAGCGAAGTCACCCGGCCCGGCAGCTCGTGGTTGATGAAGTTGCCGATACGCCCGGCGCCCAGGCCAATGGGTACCAGCGGGGCGATAAAATCGGTCAGGGTGAAAAAGGCCAGCCCCTTGCGGCGAGCAAAAAGCCAGGCGGCCAGAAGAACACCGATGAGCCCGCCGTGAAAGCTCATGCCGCCATCCCATACGCGAAATACCCATAAAGGATCGGCGGACCACTGCTCCAGCCCGTAGAAGAACGCATAACCCAGACGCCCGCCGGCCACCACGCCGATGGCGCAGTAGAACAGCAGATCGCTGATGTCGTCGTTGGTAAGCCCGATACGCGAGGCACGCTTGCAGCCAAGCCACCACGCCGCCACGAAGCCCACCACGTACATCAGTCCGTACCAGTGTACCTGCAGGGGGCCAAGGGAAATTGCAACCGGGTCAATCGCTGGATAATTGATCATCAACCGTCTCTAAGTAAGCAAACCAGAATAGCCATGAGCCCTGCACGGGAGTTCGTGGCATGAACCTTTCGCATGAGCGCTACGCCAGTATGAAACGCAGCCCTACCACGGCAAGCAGCAGCGCAAAGGATAACCGCAATACGCGCGCAGGCAACACATGGGCCAGCTTAACGCCTACGCGGGCAAAAGGAACACTTGCGATGACGATACCGAAAAAGGCAGGCCACATGATAAAGCCGGTGGCCCAGTCGGGCAGTAAAGGATGGCCCCACCCCACCAGAATAAAGGTCAGTGCCCCTACCAGCGCGATGGGCAATCCGCACGCCGCGGACGTACCCACCGCCTGGGTCATGGTCGCGCCACAGCGCGAAAGCCAGGGCACGGTCATCGCCCCGCCGCCGATACCGAAAAGCGCCGAAATCGCCCCTACCACGGCGCCGGCAATCGTCATGGCGATTTTCCCCGGAACCTTTGTGCCAGGTCTGGGCTTGAGCCCAAATACCATCTTAGCGGCCAGAAGCAGCACGAAAATGCCAAAAAGCGTGCCCAGCACCGTGCCGGATAGGTTGCCCGCGATGAACACACCGCCAATGGCACCCAGCATCAATCCCGGCAACAGCGCCATGAACCACGTCCGATGAATACTTCCCTTACGGTAGTGCCCCAGGGTAGACGACGCGCCGGTCACCACAATGGTGGCAAGCGAGGTGCCCACCGCCAGGTGCATGGTAATGTCAGGCGCAATACCTTGTAGCTCGAAGGCAAAAACCAGGGCGGGCACGATGATCAACCCGCCGCCGACGCCGAAAAGCCCGGCCATCGTTCCGGCGGCGGCCCCCAGCACAAGGTAACCCAGCAGCGTGATTGCAATACTCATGAAGTCAAACTCTCTTGTATCCAGCAGGATTCAGTCAATGTCGGCGTAAACGCCCGCCGTATCAAAGCGATGAATGAGAGGCCCTTGAAGGCAGCGCGTCATCGGCTTGTCCGTTACAGCTCATGGAAGACGGGCGTTTATCATTGCCACCCAAGGGTAGCGCCGGGCAATATAAGCAGATGATAACATTAAGGCCCTGCGTCAGGGCTGCGACCTGGCTCTGCCCTCGGCGAGCCACCCACTTTTCTACTAGAAGGCGTTGACGACCATGTGCCTACTCACGTTTGCCTGGCGCCCCGGCAGTGCCACTCCTTTGAGACTCGCCGGCAACCGGGACGAATTTCATGCCCGCGAGACGGCGCCGCTTCACTACTGGCAAGACGACCCGACGATTCTGGGCGGACGCGATTTACTGGCGGGGGGCACGTGGCTTGCAGCTAACGACCAGGGGGTGGTGGCCGCCTTGACCAACGTGCGCGAACCTGCCCTCGAACTGCCTGCCGCCGCCCCCAGCCGGGGCGAACTTATCGCGCGGGTGTTACGCGCCAAGGATATAGACGCCTGGCTTCATGCGCTGGTGGAGAACGAAGCAACGCGCTTTGGTGGCTTCAATCTGCTGGTAGCCAATGGCGAGACGCTTTGGCACGTACACCGTGGTGGGGCCGGCGTATTCATCAATCGCGTGCCACCGGGCGTACACGGGCTTTCCAATGCAAGCCTGAACACCCCTTGGCCCAAGCTTACCGCAGTACGCCAGGCGCTTGACGAGGCCGGCAGCGACTGGCAAGACGCTACCGCTCGGGCGCTCCACAATCCGGCTACCGCGCCGGACGATGCGCTTCCCCATACCGGCGTGGAGCTGACGCTTGAGCGCCAGCTATCGGCGGCGTTCATCGTCGGTGAGCACTACGGCACCCGGGCAAGTACCTGGGTAAGCCTGGATCAGCACGGCACCACGCACATAACCGAGCAGCGCTTTGGGCCGCTGGGGCAGTTTGAAGGCGAAACCACCCTTTCTCAGCCTCGGACAAGCGTCTAGAAACTCAGGCTGAGGAATCTAGTCCCTGGGGGGCAGCAGATGAGACAGCTGCCACTCGTCCATTCGTTTATTCAAGTGCTCGTGCACGAGCGCCGGGGTGTCCAGCGCCATGATTTCACTCAGAAGTGTCTGGGCATCCGTGAAGGGTACACGGCGAATGGCTGCCCGCACCTTGGCCAGGCTGGGCGCGTTCATGGAAAGGCTGGTAAAACCCATGGCCATCAGCAAGAGCGCCCCGGCCGGGTCGCCGGCCAGCTCACCGCACAGTGAAATCGGCTTGTTCAAGCGTCTGGCGTCCTGGGAAAGCTCCTGCAACGCGCCCAGAAGCGCCGGATGCAGCGCGTCGTAAAGGCTCGAGACGCGCGGGTTGTTGCGGTCGACGGCAAGCAGGTACTGGGTCAGGTCGTTACTGCCCACCGAAAAGAAGTCCACCCGCTTTGCCAGCGCGTCCATCTGGTAGATGGTGGCGGGCACCTCGATCATCACCCCCACCTGAGGGCGATTGACCACGATGCCCTCCTCGCCAAGTTCGAGTATCGCGCGATCCAGCAGCCGTAACGCTTCATCCACCTCTTCCACGTTGGTGATCATCGGGAAGAGCACGTAAAGGTTATCGGTACCGTGTGACGCCTTGAGCATGGCGCGAAGCTGCACCATCAGAACCTCGGGGTGATCCAGCGTTACCCGCATTCCCCGCCAGCCCAGAAACGGGTTGGCCTCTTCAATGGGAAAATAGGGCAGGTCCTTGTCCCCGCCGATATCGAGGGTGCGCATGACTACCGGCAGCGGCGCAAAGCCCTCCAGCTGCTCGCGGTACATGCGCATCTGCTCTTTCTCACCGGGAAAGCGCTCGGCAATCATGAACGGCACTTCGGTGCGGTAAAGCCCCACCCCGCCTATACGGCTTTTCAACAGCGCGTTGGCATCCACGGCCAGGCCCGTGTTCACCATCAGCGGTACGTTATAGCCATCGGGGGTTTCGCTGGGCAAGTCCTGCTCGTGTTCGAGCATCTCGCTGAGCGCCTGCTCTTCGGCAATCAGGCTGGCGTAGCGGAGTTTGAGTTCCGGGCCCGGGCGTACGAATAGCCGCCCGCGGTGACCATCCAGCACCACCGGGGCACCGTTCAGCCGCGGCAGCGGTAGATCGACCATGCCCAGCACCGTGGGAATGCCCATGGCCCGGGCCACGATCGCCACATGCGAGGTGCTCGAACCGCGTATCGACACAAGCCCTCTCAGCTTGCCCCGGGGCACCTCGCCCAGCATGGCCACGCTGATTTCATCACCCACCAGAATGGCGTTGTCCGGGTAGGTCTCCGGCGTGGAGGGGGTATCTTGCTGCAGGTGTGCCAGCACCCGGCGACCCAGGTCGCGAATGTCCGCGGCGCGCTCGCGCAGGTAGTTGTCGTCCACTCGCTCCAGGTATTGAACATGGCGGCGCACCACATCCGCCAGCGCCCCCGGCGCCCACTGGCCTTCACGAATGCGCTTTTCCACTTCTTCGGCCAGCGCCGCCTCGCCCAGCATTTGCTGGTAAACATCAAAAAGCGCCAGCTCCTGAGCGGAAATACGGCTGGCCAGGCGCTCGGCGGCAGCGCGTATTTCCCGTCGGGTCTGGGCAATGGCCTCTTTCAGACGGGCGATCTCGAACTCCTGGTCGCTGGGAATCAGATCCGGCACGCTGTTCAGATCCGCCGGCGGCGTGATCACCACGGCCTCGCCCATGGAAATACCCGGCGAGGCGGCCACGCCCTTGAACATCGCCTGTCCGCCGGGAAGCGCCGGACGGGTCAGGTTACCCGTGGCCAGCGCATGCGCCAGCACGCCCGCCAGCTGAGCGGCCATGGTGACCAGAAAGGCTTCGTCCTCATCGTCGTAGCGGCGCTTTTCCGCCTGCTGCACCACCAGAACGCCCAGCATCAGGCGCTGGTGAATGATCGGCACCCCCAGAAAGCTCGAGTAGCGCTCCTCGCCGGTGGCCTCGAAATAGCGAAATTGGGCATGAGCGCGGGCATCTTCCAGGTTGAGCGGCTCGCTGCGCTTGGCCACAAGTCCCACCAGCCCCTCGCCCAGGGGCAATATCACACGGCCCACGGCCTGGGTACGCAGGCCGATGGTTTCCATCAGCACAAGCGACTCAAGTTCACGGTCATAAAGATAGAACGAACAGACATCGGTCTGCATCGCTTTACGGATGCGGCGCACCATGGTGGACAGCGCCGCCTCCAGCGTTCGCGCGCCATTGACTTCCTGTATGACGCGCCTCAACACCTCGAGCATGGATGTTTTAGACTTCACTATTGTTGTCCTCGCTGAGGAATGGGCGGCACGGCGGACAGGGCGCTATCACAGGCAAGAGCGCAGGCCTCATCGCTTGTCACTCATCGCCCAAGGCCAAACGCTGTACGCGGGGAGAAAGCTCTCTCAAGGCTCGCCGGTAAACTTCCCGCTTGAACGGCACTACCTGCCCCAACGGGTACCAGTAGCTGACCCAGCGCCAACCGTCGAACTCGGGCTTGGGCGTTGCCGTCATGCATATCCGGTTTTCCTGACACCGGATTCGGAGTAAGAACCACTTCTGTTTTTGACCGATACACACCGGTCGCGAATGGGTACGAATCATGCGTCGTGGCAGACGGTAGCGCAGCCATCCCCGGGTGCAGGCGACAATGTCAACATCGTCGGCGGTCAGGCCGATCTCCTCAAACAGTTCACGATAAAGCGCTTGTTGTGGAGTTTCGCTTGCTTTAATGCCTCCCTGGGGGAACTGCCACGCATTTTGTCCTACACGACGCGCCCAAAGCAGCTGCCCCTGGCTATTGACAATAATGATGCCAACATTGGGGCGAAAGCCGTCAGCGTCGATCACGGACTTCACCTTCTTGAATTTTCAGTTGTCCCCATTTTTCCACAAGGCGGACAAGCGTATCAATACAATATAACGTTCGTTGGCGATAACAGGGCCAAACCCTGCGCGATGGTGGGCAAGCACCAGGTACTCTGAGATAATCCGCCGCGCTTTATCTAGGGTCTGTATTGAAGCCCCGTATCAACAACCATTTTAATGCCGGGTATCAACGCCTGATATGGATGACCCGTATCTAAGGCGCATGAACGATTACTAGCGACGACAAGGGGAACACCGTGAGTCTGGCCATTTTCGATTTGGACAACACGCTACTCTCGACCGATAGCGACCATGCCTGGGGCGAGTTCCTGCTGGAACAGGGTGCGGTGGACCCGGTGGCGTACCGCGAGGCCAACGACCGCTTCATGGCGGACTACGAAGCGGGCCGGCTCGACATGGCAGCATTTCTGGAAGTAGCCTTGAAGCCGCTGGCCGACAACTCCCCCGAACAGCTGAACGCCTGGCACCAGCAGTTCATGGCCGGCAAGATCGAGCCGCACATTCTCGCCAAGGGTGAAGAGCTTCTGGCGCGCCACCGTACCAAGGGCGACACGCTCTTGATCATCACCGCCACCAACCGGTTCATCACCGGCCCGATTGCCAAGCGTCTGGGGGTGGATGATCTGATTGCCGTGGAACCGGAAAAGGTCGACGGGCGCTATACCGGCAAGGTGTCGGGCGTACCCAGCTACCGCGAAGGAAAGGTAACCCGTTTGCAGCAGTGGCTGGAATCTCAGGATCTGACCATGGAAGGCGCCTGGTTCTACAGCGATTCCCACAACGACCTGGCGCTACTCGAAAAAGTGGAGCACCCGGTGGCCGTCGACCCCGATGATACCTTGCGCCAGATAGCCGAAGAGCGTCAGTGGAAAATCATGAGCCTGCGGGACTGAAATGACACGGCGACGCAGACCGACTACTTACAACTGAGTAGCAAAACGCATGGCGTTTGATCCCCCCACCCTATTGACGATCACCGTCGCCCTGGCCCTGGCCGCCGCGCTCTACTTGATACTCGAGTGGCGCAGCGCCAGGGAGAAGGCCCTCTTGTACTGGTCGGCCGGATTCACGCTGATCGTCATCGGGTCGAGCCTTTCGCTTCTACGGAGTTACGGCTTCTACTTCATCGGCATCTGGTTTGCCAACGGCCTTCTGATCATCGCCCACTGGTGCTTCTTGATGGGGGTGGCGCGCTTTGTCAGCCACAAGCCTTCGCTCCTATGGTGGCTGATGGTGCCCGCCTGGTTCGTCTTGCTGCCGTTTTCCGAGTGGCTTGCCAGCTCGAAACTCTACATGGGGGTCAACTCGCTGTTGGTGGGGATCGTGACATTGAAGGCCAGCCACCTTCTGAAGCTTGGCCCGGCAGCGGCCACCGTCGGCACTCGCCAGCTTCACTATGTACTGCTGGTGCACGGCGTCTTTTACTGCGTGAAGGCGGCCTACGCCCTCGCTCCCGGCTCGCTGGTCGACCTGGCACATTACCGGGGGGTGATGATTCGGGTCTCGCTGATCGAAGGCGTGATGGCCATCTTGCTGATCGCGCTTTCGATGACCGGCACGGTTCGCTACCGGCGCGAGCGACAGATCGAGCGTCTGGCCGAGCGAGACCCGCTCACCTCGCTCTACAACCGGCGGGGCTTTCAGGCTCGCGCGCCCTTTGTGCTGGCCCAAGCCCGCCCCGAGCGCCCTGGAGCGCTTCTACTGGTCGATATCGACAACTTCAAGCTGATGAACGACCTCCACGGTCACGCCGCCGGCGACCACATGCTGGTCACGCTCAGCGACCTGACCCGTCAACTCCTGCCCGGCGATACGCTGACCGCCCGCCTGGGCGGCGACGAGTTCGCACTGCTTCTAAAGGACACTACAACAGAACAGGTACAAGCCCTAAGCGATGAACTACGCTGCGCGTTCAACCAGATCGCCGCTCAAGCCTTCGATACCCCCAAGCCGGTCACGCTGAGCCTCGGCGCCACCTTCATCGAAACCCCCGACCAGGACCTCAGCACCCTTTTGAGCCAGGGGGATCTTGCCCTGTACGAAGCCAAACGCGACGGTCGTGATCAGCTCAAGATCTTGAAGGTTTAAGCAAGTTACCCAAGCAGTGACGTATTCAAGCGAAGTGGCATCACCCGCGGGGACAGCGCGATGCGCTGCTTGGGGCGTCGGTGGATTCGATGCCACGCGGCACCTATAAAAAAACCCCGCAAGCATGCTTGCGGGGTTTTGGCATTGCGTCGAGGTGCGCTTAACCCAGCAGGTGTTCCACAGCGGCGCGTTCTTCGCGCAGCTCTTTCTCGGTGGCCTGCATTTTTTCCTTGCTGAACGCGTCGATCTCGAAACCCTGAACGATTTCGTACTTGCCGCCCTGGCAGCGCACCGGGTAGGAGTAGATGATGCCCTCTTCGATGCCGTAGCTGCCATCACTGGGAATGGCCATGCTGACGATGCCGTCACAACCCAGTGCCCAATCGCGCACGTGGTCGATGGCGGAAGACGCTGCAGACGCGGCAGAAGACGCCCCGCGCGCCTTGATGATGGCCGCACCGCGCTGCTGTACGGTGGGGATGAAGTCGTTTTCGTACCAGTCGCGCTCGACCAGGTCTGAGGCGGCCTTGCCGTCGACCGTGCACTGGGCGATGTCCGGGTACTGGGTCGCGCTGTGGTTGCCCCAGATGATCATGTTCTCGACATCGGATACATGCTTGCCGGTTTTCTGAGCCAGCTGGGTCAGGGCGCGGTTGTGATCCAGACGCGTCATCGCGGTGAACTGGCCCTTGTCGAGATCCGGCGCGTTTGCGGATGCGATCAACGCGTTGGTATTGGCCGGGTTGCCCACGACCAGCACTTTCACGTCACGGCTGGCGTGATCGTTGAGCGCCTTGCCCTGGACCGAGAAGATCGCGGCGTTGGCTTCGAGCAGGTCTTTACGCTCCATGCCCGGGCCACGCGGACGGGCACCCACCAGCAGCGCGAAATCGGCATCCTTGAACGCGACGTTCGGGTCGTCGGAGGCGACGATGTCCTGCACCAGCGGGAAGGCACAGTCGTTGACTTCCATCACCACGCCGTTCAAGGCGTCCATGGCCTGAGGAATTTCCAGAAGCTGGAGAATGACAGGCTGATCCGGCCCCAGCATGTCGCCTGCGGCAATACGGAAAATGAGTGAGTAGCTGATCTGGCCGGCGCCGCCGGTAATCGCAATACGTACTGGATCTTTCATCATCGCTCCTTGGTTGGTTCGCCTTGGGGTGGGTCGACAGAACTCAAGACGCAAAGATGGTATGCCCAGTTTAAAGAAAACTCAATCAGACAAGAGGCCACTAGCGTTTTCCCGTTAAGCCGAATACTCGCCGCGACGTCGTGATTGCGCTATGGTGTGAGCCGATTCTAACGTCTGTTTGATAATGAGACCGTCCACTCCCATGCGAAGAATCCCTCTGTCCTACGCCCTGGCCATTCTGTTCGTGCTGGCGTTGATCCTGTGGCTGGCGCTGGGCGATTTTCAGCGCTTTCAAAGCACCCCACCCAGTGTCGACACCGAACAGGGCACGCGGGTGTCTCGCGTGGAAGTGACACGCCAGCAAAGCGTCCCGTTTATTCCCCAGCAGATTATCCAGGGCCAGCTCGAAGCGCAGCAGGAAACCCTCCTGCGTGCCAATGCCGCGGGGTTTGTGGTGGAAAAACCCGTCGCCCAGGGCGAACGGGTCGAGCAAGGTCAGACGCTTTTAATACTGGACAACGACGCCCTGCCCGAACGCCTGCAACAGGCCCGTGACGAACTGGCCGTCGCCGAGGCCGAGTATTCCGGCGCCCAGGACCTGCGCCGGCGGGAATTCATCTCCCAGCCCGATCTCTTGCGCCTGCAAAGCGCGCTCAGTGCCAGCGCCGCCCAGGTAGCCCAACTCGAGCGCCAGCTAAGCGACACCCGCCCCACCGCGCCGTTTTCCGGTGTCATCGACCGTATTCAGGTGGAACGGGGCGATCTGCTTCAGCCCGGTGAAGAGTGGGGGCGGCTGATCGATGATCACACCCTGACCGGTACGGCCTGGGTGGCGCAGCAGCAGGTGAATGCGCTGAGCGTGGGCCTGCCGGTCACTGCCCGGCTTCTCAATGGCGACACTCTGGAGGGACGTGTCTCCCACGTGAGCAGCCGCGCCGAAGAGCAGACCCGGTCTTTCTACATTGAAGTGACCCTGGACAACCCGGCCCGGCAGCGTTTGGCCGGCGGCAGTGCGGAGTTCACCATTACCCTGCCTCCCCGCCAGGTACATGCGCTCTCCCCCGCTCTTCTGGGCCTGAACGCCGATGGTCAACTAGCCGTCAAACATCTGGACGAGCATGACCAGGTCGTGCAGACACCGGTAACCCTGGTGAGCGCCAGCCTGGAAAACGCCTTTGTCGCGGGCCTGCCCGACACTCTTGAGCTGATTACCCTGGGCGCCGGGCTTGTCAGCGAGGGTGAAACCGTCGACCCGGTGCCGGCGAGCTCCCCCGCGTCCTCCGCCACGGCAGAACCCTGAATGCGCCAGCTGATCAACGCCGCACTCACCCATACGCGCACCACCTTGTTGCTGCTGGTCGGGCTGTTGCTGGCCGGCATCACCGCCTGGCATGTGATTCCCAAGGAAGCCAATCCGGATGTCACCATTCCGCTGATTTACGTTTCCCTGACCCTGGAAGGCGTAAGCCCCGAAGACGGCGAACGTCTTCTGGTACGTCCCATGGAGCAGGAGCTGCGCGGCATCGAGGGGCTTCGTAAATTCACCGCGCAATCCAGTGAAGGCCACGCCTCGGTCACGCTGGAGTTCGACCCGGGCTTCGATCCCAACACCGCCCTTTCGGACGTGCGCGAGCGGGTGGATATCGCGCGCAGCGAACTGCCCGAAGAAGCGGATGAACCCCGGGTGATGGAGGTGAACGTTTCGGAATTTCCCGTGCTCACCATCGGCCTTTCCGGGCAGTTGGATACCCGGGAGCGCATCACCATCGCCCGGCGGCTCAAAGAGGAGATAGAAGGTGTGGCCAACGTGCTCGAGGTAGAAATCGCCGGCGAGCAGGAAGACCTTCTGGAGATCGTGGTCGACCCGTTGGTGCTGGAAAGCTACGGCATCGACTTCGATGCGCTGTTCAACCAGGTATCGCGCAACAATCGCCTGGTGGCCGCCGGCAGCCTGGACACCGGCGCCGGACGGCTGGCGCTGAAAGTCCCCGGCATCATCACCTCCCTTGAAGACATCATGGCGATGCCGGTGAAGGTCGACCAGGAGCAGGTCGTCACCTTTGGCGACGTTGCCTGGATTCACCCCACCTTCAAGGACCCTGAAGGGTTTGCGCGCATCAACGGAGAACCCGCCGTGGTGCTGGAGATTTCCAAACGCGCCGGGGCGAACATCATCGAAACCATCGACGCCGTGCGCGGGCGTCTCGATCAGGCAAGCGAACTTCTGCCCGACCAGCTGCGCCTCACCACCATCCTTGACGAGTCGACCACCGTTGCCAACATGCTCTCCGAGCTCTTGAACAACGTGCTGACCGCGGTAGTGCTGGTGCTGATCGTGGTGGTCGCGGTCATGGGCCTGCGAATGGCGCTACTGGTGGGTCTGACGATCCCCGGGGCGTTTCTGACCGGCATTCTGCTGGTCTGGGCCTTCGGCTTCACCCTCAATATCGTGGTGCTGTTTGCGTTGATTCTGGTGGCCGGCATGCTGGTGGACGGGGCCATCGTGGTCAGCGAGCTGGCCGACCGCTACCTCAAGGAGGGCCAGACGCCTTTCGATGCCTGGTCCAACGCCGCCTCGCGCATGAGCTGGCCGGTGATCGCCTCGACCGCCACGACCCTTGCCGTGTTCGTGCCGCTGCTTTTCTGGCCCGGCGTGGTCGGTCAGTTCATGAAGTACCTGCCCGCCACGGTCATCCTGTGCCTGCTGGCTTCACTGGCCATGGCGCTGGTCTTTCTGCCGACACTTGGACGACTTTTCACCCGCCAGGTGAATAACCCCCAGGAGCACACGGCTACACTGGGTCAGGCCACCACGCTGGGCCGCGGTTATCGACGCGTGCTTGCGCGGCTTTTGCGCCGCCCTGGCTGGGTACTCGGGCTTTCCGTACTCATCATCGCGCTTTTATATACCGGCTACGGGCGCTTCAACCACGGCATCGATTTCTTTCCCAACGTGGAGCCGGACAGCGCCCAGGTACTGGTCCGCGCCCGAGGCGATTTCTCGGTACACGAGGCCGATGCCATTTTACAACGGGTCGAGGCTCGTCTGGGTGCCATGAGCGAAGTCGAGGCACTCTATGCCCGTTCGTTCGTGGCCAACGAGCAGGTGGGCGACGACGTGGTGGGGGTGCTGCAGTTTCAGTTCATCGACTGGTACCAGCGCCGACCGTCGCGCGCCATTCTCGAGGACATGGCCGAGCGTACCGCGGACATTCCCGGGATCATCCTGGAATTTCAGGAGCAGGAGATGGGCCCCGGCGGCGGCAAGCCGATCGTGCTGGAAGTGAGTGCTACCGACCCGGACGTGGCGAACGCGGGGGTGGATCAGCTCCGGGAACTGATGCGCACCTTGGGCGGGTTTACCGACATTCAGGATAACCGCAGCCTGCCCGGCGTGGAGTGGCAGATCAATGTAGACCGTGAAGCCGCCGCGCGCATGGGTACCGATATCACCACCATCGGCAGCGCCGTTCAACTGCTGACCACCGGCCTTCAGGTGGCAAGCTACCGTCCGCCCACGGTGAGCGACGAGGTGGATATCCGCATTCGCCTGCCCCATCACTTTCGCACCCTGGACCAGCTCGAGCGTCTGACCATCAACACCGAGCGAGGTCAGGTGCCCCTTTCGCACTTCGTGACTCTCGCCCCTGCACCGAAGGTGGGTACGCTCAACCGCATTGACGGCCGCCGGGCAATCACGCTGGAAGCCGACCTGGCGCCGGGGTATCTCGCCGACGAGCGCCTGCGCGCGCTGTTCGAGGCGGGTCAGGGCCAATTAGCTGAAGGATTGATGGTCAACGTGGCCGGCGAGCAGGAAGATCAGCAGGAATCGATGCAGTTTCTCGTCAGCGCGTTTCTGGTCGCCATCGGTCTGATGACGCTGATTCTGGTCACCCAGTTCAACAGCTTCTACCAGGCAGGGCTCGTGCTTTCAGCCATCGTGTTTTCCACCGCCGGCGTGTTGATGGGGCTTCTGATCACCGGTCAGGCGTTCGGCATCGTCATGGTGGGCATGGGGGTGATCGCGCTGGCGGGTATCGTGGTGAACAACAATATCGTCTTGATCGACACCTACAACGAGCTGCGCGCCCAGGGCATGGCGCCGGGTGAAGCCGCGCTGGAGGCGGGCTGTCTACGCCTGCGCCCGGTGCTGCTCACCGCGATCACCACGGTTCTGGGCCTGATGCCCATGGTACTGGGCATCAACGTCAATCTCTTCGCTCCGGCGCTCGGCTTCAACGCCCCCTCCGCCCAGTGGTGGACCCAGATGTCCAGCGCCATCGCCGGCGGACTCACCTTCGCTACCGCCCTCACCCTGCTGCTCACGCCCTGCATGCTGGTGATCGGCGGCCGAGTTGGCCGGCGCCAAAAAACATCGTAGCGCGAGTAAGCCGCCAGACGCACCCGCAACACCGCGCCCGGGAGCGGATATTCAGGCGGCTTGACGCCGCCGCCGCGGGTGCCTCGCTAACGCTCGTTACGCCACGCTACGGAGGGCATTTCCAGATGGCAGCCCCCCGTAGCGCGGGTAAGCCGTCAGGCGCACCCGCGACGCGGCGCCACCGTAGTCGATGGCCCAATGAGCAAGGGAAGGGACCTGGAAGAAACGAGGCACCACCAAACGGCGCCTTTCCTGGACTAGAGCGAGCGTGGATTAGAGCGAGCGTGGATTAGAGCGAGGCTTTCTGCGGGCTGTGGGCAGCGTGCAGGCGGGCAATGAGCTGATCTTCCAGCACGAAGCGCTCGGTCAACCCTTTGGCCAGACGATCGAGCCAGGCAGGCAAGCGGGCGAGATGGTTCTCACAGCGCTCGATACTGGCGTAGTCTTCATCAAACTCCAGCACCATGGCGGTGGACATCTCCAGACGCTCCAGGAGCTTGCTGGCGATATCGAGGGCGCTTTCGTCCTCGAACGCCTTGGCTTCTCTGGCAAGTTCGGGATAAATCTCGAAGTGCCCGGCGCTGATATAGTCCATCAACAATTCGCTGAACGTATCGATACGCGTCTTGTTGATCGCTTCAAGCTCCGTATCGCACGCTTCTTTAAGCTCGATAAAGCTGATCAAGAAGGTGCGCCGCTGCTCCAGCCAGCGATCGATCAACGTATGTACACCGCCCCAACGCTCCTGGGCGTTTTTGCAATTCTCCAGCATGGCGCTCTCCCTGCCATTAGCCTTTCAGTTAGCTCTAGACTCGCCTTTCGATATGGCCCTGTCAATGCTGTTGAAGCGGGTTTTGCCGCGAACTCACGCCGCTTTCTTGAAATTGCCACAAGTCATCGGCCAGTGGCTTCGGTTTAAAAGCCCCCTCACGACACTACTGCTTTTCATCCTGGGAAATTACCCATATCCCCGGCGCAGAATCAGACAGATGATTACAGACGATACAAAAATATATTTTAAACTTAAAAAATTTAAGCTTGAAATTTAAATGTACATTTTTTAATCTCAAGTGAGCGTCCATAGGGAGAACAATAATGAAAATCGCCTGCTTAGGTGGAGGGCCTGCCGGCCTCTATTTTGCCATCAGCATGAAACTCAAGGAGGCATCTCACGAGATCGTGGTCATCGAGCGCAACCGTGCAGATGACACCTTTGGTTGGGGCGTGGTGCTGTCCGATGAAACGCTGGATAACCTGGCCGCCAACGACCCGGTCAGTGCCGAGCGCATTCGCGAGCATTTTGCCTACTGGGACGATATCTCGGTCGTTCACCAAGGCGTCAAGACGGTCTCGACCGGCCATGGGTTCTGCGGTATTGGACGCAAGCAACTCCTGATTCTCTTGCAGGAGCGCGCCCGCGAGCTGGGCGTCGAGATGCGTTTTGAAACCGATGCCACCGAAGCCACTATTGAACAGTACCGGCGTGAGTATGACCTGGTACTCGCCGCGGACGGCCTCAACTCACGCACCCGCCAGACCTACGCCGAACACTTCAAACCCGATATCGACGTACGGGCATGCAAGTTCGTCTGGCTGGGTACCCACCAGACCTTCAACGACGCGTTTACCTTCATCTTCGAGAAAACCGAACACGGCTGGGTATGGGCCCACGCCTACCAGTTCGATAGCGACACCGCGACCTTTATCGTCGAGTGCAGCGAAGCCACCTGGCAGGCGTTCGGGTTTGGCGAACTCAGCCAGCAGGAGTCCATTGCGCTTTGCGAGCGCATCTTTGCCCAGCACCTGGGTGGCCATGCGTTGATGACCAACGCTCATCACATCCGCGGTTCGGCCTGGATCAACTTCCCGAGAGTGTTGTGCGAGCGCTGGAGTTTTGAAAACGTCGTGTTGATGGGAGACGCCGCCGCCACGGCCCACTTCTCGATTGGCTCGGGCTCCAAGCTGGCCCTGGAAAGCGCCATCGCGCTGGCCCACTACCTGCACAGTGAAGACAGCACACAGACAGCGCTTGCCCGCTACGAAGAAGAGCGCCGTTTTGAGGTGCTGCGCCTGCAGTCGGCGGCGCGCAACTCGACCGAATGGTTCGAACAGATCAAGCGCTACCTGGACCTTGACCCGGTGCAGTTCAACTACTCGCTGCTGACCCGCTCCCAGCGGATCAGTCATGAAAACCTGCGCACCCGCGATCCGCAGTGGCTGGAAAGCGCCGAACGCTGGTTTCAGGCCCAGGCGGGCAACTCAGGCAGCGCGCGGGCGCCGATGTTCGCCCCCTACCAGCTTCGCGACATGCGCCTGATCAACCGCGTGGTGGTCTCCCCCATGGCGCAGTACAAGGCCGTGGACGGCTGCCCCACCGACTGGCACTTCAGCCATTACGCCGAGCGCGCCAAGGGTGGTGCGGGCCTGGTGTATACCGAGATGACCTGCGTCAGCGCCACCGGGCGGATCACACCCGGTTGCCCGGGCCTCTACGCGCCAGAACACGAAGCGGCGTGGAAACGGTTGTGCGACTTCGTCCACCAAGAGACCCAGGCCAAGCTCTGCGCGCAGATTGGCCATTCAGGTCCCAAGGGCTCTACGCAACCAGGCTGGGATGAGATGGATGCGCCGCTGGGAGACGCCAACTGGCCGATATTGGCGGCCTCGGCGCACCCTTGGGCCGAGCGTAATCAGGTGCCCCGCGCCATGACCCGCGACGACATGGACCGCGTACGCGATGAGTTCGTCGAAGCGACTCGCATGGCCGAGCGCGCCGGGTTCGACATGATCGAGATTCACGCAGCCCACGGCTACCTGCTCTCGTCGTTCATTACCCCGCTTACCAACCGGCGCGATGACGAGTACGGCGGCTCGCTGGATAACCGCCTGCGCTATCCGCTGGAGGTCATCAAGGCGGTACGCGACACCTGGCCCGCCCACAAGCCGCTCGCCGTGCGTATTTCCGCCAACGACTGGCGTGGCGATGAAGGCGTCACGCCGGATGAGGCGGTCGAGATCGCCAAACGGCTGCGCGACGCCGAAGTCGACATCATCGACGTCTCCGCCGGGCAGACCTCCACCCAGGCCAAGCCGGTGTATGGGCGCATGTTCCAGACCCCCTTTTCTGATCGCATCCGCAACGAAACGCCCATTGCCACCATGGCCGTGGGCAATATCTACCAGGCAGATCACGTGAACTCGATTCTGATTGCCGGCCGGGCAGATCTGGTGTGCATCGCCCGCCCGCACCTGGCCGACCCTTACTGGACGCTGCACGTGGCAGCCTCGCTGGGTGATGATGAAGTGGAGTGGCCCGCGCCCTACCGAGCCGGCGGCGCTCAGCTGAAGCGCCTGGCCGAACGTAACGAGGGCTGGATATGAACCAGACGGCAGAACACCTGAGCGGCAAGCGGGTGGTCATCACCGGCGGCGGCAGCGGTATCGGTGCGGACATGGCGCTGGCCTTTGCCAGGGCGGGGGCGGACGTCACGATCACCGGCCGCCGCCAGGAAGTGCTTGAAGCGCTCACCCGGGAGCATGACGGGCTTCGATACGAAGTAGTGGACGTTACCGACGAAGCCGCCATGGTGGCGCTGTTCGAGTCGCTCGGAAGCATGGATATCGTCATCGCCAACGCCGGGGCCGCGGAAAGCGCGCCTTTTGCCAAGACGTCTTTCGAGCAGTGGCAGCGCATGCTGGATGTCAACCTGAGCGGGGTATTTCTCACTCTGCGCGAAGGGCTGAAGCGGCTCAACGATGGCGGGCGAATGATGGCCGTGGCGTCCACCGCCGGGCTCAAGGGCTACGCTTACGTGGGCGCCTATTGCGCGGCCAAGCACGGTGTAGTCGGCCTGGTGCGGGCGCTGGCAGCGGAAACTGCCGGCCGCAACATGACGGTCAACGCGCTCTGCCCCGGCTTTACCGATACCCCACTGCTGGCGGCAAGCGTTGACAATATCGTGACCAAGACCGGCCAATCCGCCGAGCAGGCCACCGCCCACTTTCAATCCACCAACCCGACAGGGCGCCTGGTGACGCCCGCCGAAGTGACTGCCACGGCGCTGTGGCTATGCGGGCCGAACAGCGGTGCCATCACCGGGCAGGCCATTTCCATTTCTGGAGGCGAAGTATGACGGCACAGAGCCTGAGCAAGGAGCGCCTGCGCTTGTGGTTGCGCATGCTGCGGGTGACCCGCCAGACGGAATCCATTCTGCGCGAGCGCCTGCGCACCGAACACGACACGACACTGCCACGCTTTGACGTGATGGCCGCTCTTTACGCTGATAAAGACGGCCTCAAGATGAACGAGCTCTCCAAGCGGCTGCGGGTTTCCAACGGCAATGTCACCGGCATTGTCGACCGGCTGGTAGATGACGGCACGGTGGAGCGAATTGCCATCGAAGGCGACCGCCGCGCCACGCGAGCATGTCTGACCAACACCGGCCGCGAGCTATTCAGCGCCATGGCCGTCGAGCATGAGCGCTGGATCAATGACCTTTTCGAAGGCGTGGGAGAAGAGGACGCCCACCATATCGGCGAGCTGCTGCACTGCCTGCCGACCACTACCCACGACCCCGACTAATGACCAGAGGCGAAAACAACAACATGAAGCGCATGGCTGAACTGACTCCCGAACACTTTATCTGGGAAATGAGAGGCAGCGTCGCCGTCATTCGGCTGAACCGCCCCGAGCGCAAGAACCCGCTGACCTTTGAAAGCTACGCCGAGCTTCGCGATACCTTTCGCGACCTGGCCTACGCCTCGGACGTCCACGCCGTGGTGTTTACCGCCAATGGCGAAAACTTCTGCTCCGGCGGCGACGTGCACGAAATCATCGGGCCGTTGGTAGGTCGTGACATGAAGGGCCTGCTCGAATTCACCCGCATGACCGGGGATCTGGTCAAGGCGATGCTTTACTGCGGCAAGCCGATCATCACCGCCATCGACGGTATCTGCGTGGGTGCCGGGGCGATCATCGCCATGGCCTCGGATATCCGCTTTGCCACGCCTCGCGCCAGTACGGCCTTTCTGTTCACCCGCGTGGGGCTTGCAGGCTGCGATATGGGTGCCTGCGCCATGCTGCCGCGCATCATCGGCCAGGGCCGCGCGGCGGATCTACTCTACAGCGGGCGCAGCATGAGCGCCGAGGAAGGCCTGCAGTGGGGGTTCTATAACCGCGTGGTCGAACCCGCCACCCTTGAAGAGGACGCCCTCGCCTACGCTACTCGCCTGGCCCAAGGTCCTACCTTTGCCCACGGCATCACCAAGACACAGCTCAACCAGGAGTGGTCGATGAGCCTCGATCAGGCCATCGAATCCGAAGCCCAGGCCCAGGCGATCTGCATGCAGACCCGGGATTTCGAACGCGCCTACCGGGCCTTTGTCGCCAAGCAAACACCTGAGTTCAAGGGGGACTGATGAGCGATACGCGTTTTCTACACTGGCCGTTTTTCGAAGATTGCCACCGCGAGCTTGCCGACAAACTCGAAGCCTGGTGCCGTGAGGCGCTGCCTCGCGAGCATGATGACGTGGATGCCACCTGCATCGCGCTGGTGCGCGACCTGGGCAAGGCCGGCTTTCTGGCAGGCACCGCCGGCGAGCATATCGATGTACGCAGCCTTTGCCTGATTCGTGAAACCCTCGCCCGCCACGACGGGCTGGCCGATTTCGCCTTTGCCATGCAGGGACTCGGCACCGGGGCAATCAGCCTTTACGGCAACGAAGAACAGAAACGCTGGCTGGACAAGACCCGACGGGGCGAAGCGATTTCCGCTTTCGCCCTGAGCGAGCCGCGCTCCGGCTCGGACGTGGCGCAGCTGGATACGCTTGCCGAGCGCGATGGGCAAGGCTACCGGCTCAATGGCGAGAAGACCTGGATATCCAACGGCGGCATTGCGGATATCTATACGGTGTTCGCCCGCACCGGCGAAGGCCCCGGGGCCAAAGGCCTTTCGGCCTTTCTGGTACCCGCGGATACGCCGGGGCTGGAAATACGCGAGCGGCTGGAGGCGGTGGCGCCCCACCCGCTGGCGCGCATCGGGTTCAACGACATGTACCTGCCGGAAAGCGCGTTGATCGGCAAGCTCGGGCAGGGGTTTCGCATCGCCATGTCGGTGCTCGATGTGTTTCGCTCGACGGTCGGCGCGGCGGCGCTGGGCTTTGCCCGCCGAGCGCTCGATGAGTCGCTGACCCGCAGTCGCTCCCGCGAGCTTTTCGGCGCCGCCCTCTCGGATTTGCAGATGGTCCAGGGCCACCTGGCGGACATGGCGCTGAACGTGGATGCCGCGGCGCTGCTGGTTTACCGCGCCGCCTGGACCAAGGATCAGGGAGCCGAGAGGGTGACCCGTGAAGCGGCCATGGCGAAGCTCTTTGCCACGGATCAGGCTCAGCGGGTCATCGACCAGGCGGTGCAGCTGCACGGCGGCGATGGCGTGCGCAAGGGCCATATCATCGAAAGCCTGTATCGCGAAATTCGTGCGCTGCGAATCTACGAAGGCGCATCTGACGTGCAGAAGGTGGTAATCGCCCGCAGCCTGCTTGCCGAGGAGTAAACCGCCCAGTACCGAATATCGCAACATGCTAACGCGCTAACAGCCGTAACCATATCGGCAATAACAATATCAACAATAACAATAACCGTAATCACGCACTACGCCAGACACCGTATCTCGCAAGCGCCTCCCAGGCGCTTGCGGGAATAAACAACGACACTAAATACGGAGGTTGGTCATGTACATCGAGTCGGCTCATCTAGATACGTTTGCCCGAGATAACCTGCCACCCATTGAAGACCAGCCTGAGTTTCTGCGCTCGGGCCATGACTACCCAGAACGGCTCAACGCCGGCGTCGAGCTTTGCGACCGCCTGGTGTCTCAAGGCCTGGGTGACCGAATTGCCCTGGCCGGCAACGGGCGCCGGCGCACCTACCAGGAGCTCACCGAGTGGACGAATCGCCTGGCGCACGTTCTGGTAGAGGACCTGGGCGTCATTCCCGGCCACCGCGTGCTGATACGTTCGGCCAACAACCCGGCGATGGTCGCCTGCTGGCTGGCGGCCACCAAGGTGGGTGCGGTGGTGGTCAATACCATGCCGATGCTGCGCGCCAAGGAGCTTACTCAGGTTATCGACAAGGCCAAGGTGCATCTCGCCCTGTGTGATACCCGCCTTCTCGACGAGCTTCACCAGTGCCAGCAGCAAAGCCCGGGGCTTGCGCGCATCGTGGGCTTCGACGGTACGTCAAGCCACGAGGCCGAGCTTGACCGACTGGCACTCGGCAAACCTGCGGATTTCGAAGCGGTGAATACCGCCGCCGATGACGTAGCGCTTCTGGGCTTTACTTCAGGCACCACCGGCTCGCCCAAGGCCACCATGCACTTTCATCGTGATCTCTTGATGATTGCCGATGGCTACGCCAAGGACGTGCTCAAGGTAACCGCTGATGACGTTTTCGTGGGCTCGCCACCGCTGGCATTCACCTTCGGGCTGGGGGGCCTGGCGATCTTTCCACTGCGCTTTGGGGCGTGTGCCGTACTGCTCGAGCATGCTTCCCCGCCCAACATGATGGAGATCATTCGCGAGTATCGGGCGACGGTGGTATTCACGGCACCTACCGCCTACCGAGCGATGCTTGCCTCCCCCACCCGCCATGAGGATCTTGGCAGCCTGCGCGTGGCGGTATCTGCCGGTGAAACCCTGCCGGCGCCGATTTATCACGACTGGATCAAGCAGACCGGCACGCCCATCATCGACGGGATCGGCGCCACGGAAATGCTGCATATCTTCATTTCCAATCGCCTGGATGACCACCGCCCCAACTGTACCGGCAAACCGGTCACCGGCTACGAGGCGCGTATCGTGGATAGCGAGATGCAGGACGTGCCCGTGGGCTCCATAGGCAAGCTTGCTGTACGCGGTCCCACGGGGTGCCGGTATCTGGCCGACCGACGCCAGCGTCATTACGTCAAGGACGGCTGGAACATTACCGGAGACGCGTTTTTTAAAGACGACGAGGGATACTTCCATTTCGCGGCCCGCAACGATGACATGATCATCTCGGCAGGCTACAACATCGCCGGCCCCGAGGTGGAGTCGGCCTTGCTTGCCCACCCCGCGGTCAAGGAGTGCGCCGTGATTGGCGCCCCGCACGCGCAGCGCGGCCAGGTCGTCGAAGCCTTTGTGGTATTAAACGCTGGATTTGAAGAAGATGATGCCTGCAGGCAGGCGCTGCAAGATTTTGTAAAACAAACGATTGCGCCCTACAAATACCCGCGCTCGGTACGCTTTATCGATACGTTGCCCAAAACGGCCACCGGCAAGGTGCAGCGTTTTCGGCTGACCCAAACCCGCGAGGATAGCGACAGCAGCGCACCGAGCATCAACCAGACCACCTCTCAGCCATAAAACGTCAACAAAATGAGGGAATCAACATGAAAAACATTACCCGCTTCGGCCTTGGCCTGCTGCTTTCATCCAGCGTGATGGCAGCTCAGGCTGACGATGTCAAAATCGGCATGATCACGACGCTCTCCGGGGGCGGCTCTCACCTGGGGGTGGATGTTCGCGATGGCTTCATGCTGGCTATCGAGCAGTCGGGCCGCGACGACATCGAAGTACTTATTCAGGATGACGCCAACCGCCCGGACCTGGCGCGCAGCCTCGCCAACGAGTTCATGCAGCGCGACGGCGTGGACATCATGACCGGCATCATCTGGTCGAACCTGGCCATGGCCGTGGTGCCTGCCGTTACCCGCCAGGGTACCTTCTATCTTTCGCCCAACGCCGGTCCTTCGGATCTTGCCGGGCGCATGTGTCACGAGAACTATTTCAACGTGGCCTATCAGAACGACAACCTGCACGGTGCCATGGGCGCTTACATGCGTGACGAAGGTTTCGAGCGCCCCATCATCATGGCGCCCAATTACCCGGCAGGCACCGATGCCCTGGCCGGCTTCAAGCACCTTTACGAAGGTGAGGTCGTCGACGAGCTGTATACCCAGATGGGCCAGACCGACTACGCCGCCGAGATTGCCCAGATCCGTGCCAGCGACGCCGACAGCCTGTTCTTCTTCCTGCCCGGCGGCATGGGCATCTCTTTCATGAAGCAGTGGGAAAGCTCTGGCGTGGACATTCCGATCTTTGGCGCGGCGTTCTCGTTCGATGAAATTCTGATCAAGGCCGTCGGCAGCGCCGCCATCGGGGCGCGCAATACCTCCCTGTGGGCCTACGACCTGGATAACGAAACCAATCATCAGTTCGTGGATAGCTTCCGCGAGGCCTATAGCCGCACGCCCACCCTGTATGCCGCTCAAGGCTTCGACACCGCCAACCTGATTCTGAGCGCGCTTGAAACCACCCACCCGGATGACCAGGACGCCTTTCGTGAAGCGCTGCGGGCGGCGGAGTTTGACAGCGTGCGTGGCGAGTTCCGCTTCGGCCCCAACCATCATCCGATCCAGGATATCTACGTGCGTGAAGTCGTCGAGGGTGACGACGGCCAGCCAACCAATCGGTTGATTGGCGTTGCCATCGAAGACATTCAGGACGTCTATTACGAGCAGTGCCAGATGTGATTCACTCGGGCCGGGCGCTGATACCCGGCCCTTCTCTTCACTCGATCAAGGATACCCAACGTGTCCGTTACTCTGCTAATCGAGCAATTACTCAACGGCGTGCAGCTTGGCACGATGCTGTTTCTGATGGCCAGCGGCCTTACGCTCGTGTTCGGCGTGATGGGGTTGATCAATCTAGCCCACGGCTCCTTCTACATGGTGGGCGCCTACGCGACCGCAGCAGTGACCGCGTCAACCGGCTCGTTTCTGATCGGACTTGCAGCAGGCATGGCGGCGGCGGCCGTGGCGGGGGCACTGGTGGAGCTGATCGTCATACGCCGCCTCTATCACCGCCCGCATCTGGACCAGGTGCTGGCCACTTTCGCCTTGATTCTCATCTTTTCGGAAGGCACACGCTGGATTTTCGGGTCGTCCCCCTTGCGGCTCAGCCCGCCGTCCTGGCTGACCGGCTTCGTGACGCTGCCCGGTGACACCCGCTACCCCATTTACCGGCTGGTATTGATCGGCGTGGGTATCGTCATTGCCATTGCGCTCTACGTCTTGATTTCCAGAACGCGCCTGGGAATGCGTATCCGCGCCGGCGAAAGCGACCGCGAGATGATCGGTGCGCTCGGGGTGAACATCTCCAAGCTCTATACGGTGGTGTTTGCCCTCGGCGCTGGCCTTGCCGGGCTGGCGGGGGCGCTGGTGGGCGCCTTGCAGTCGGTTCAGGTGGGGATGGGCGAGCCGGTGCTGATTCTGGCCTTCGTGGTAATCGTCATCGGCGGCATCGGTTCGATCAAGGGTGCACTTTTGGGTGCCTTGCTCGTGGGCGTGGTGGATACCCTCGGGCGCGTCTATCTGCCGATATTCTTTCGTGCGTTCATGCCGCCTTCCGAGGCATCCGGGGTAGGCGCTGCGTTGGCGGCCATGCTGATCTATATCCTCATGGCAATCATTCTTGCGTTCAAGCCAAAAGGATTGTTCTCCGCTCATGACTGACACGACTTCCCGACGCGCCCCCGGTGCCGTAAAGGCCCCGGGAACCGAGCGCCATTTTGACCGCAAGGGGCTTGTGCAGATGGTCCTGCTCGGCCTGCTGCTGGTACTGCCGGTGGTGGCCTACTTCCTGGGGCATCTTTACTACGTCAACCTGGCATCACGTATTACCATCATCGCCATGGCGGCAGTGGGGCTTAACCTGGCGATTGGCTATGGCGGCATGGTGAGCTTCGGCCACGCGGCCTACTTTGGCCTCGGCGGTTACGTCGCCGGTATCAGCGCTTACCACGCTTTTGATTTCACGCCCGTCATGAGCTGGCCCATCAGCGTACCGGGCAGCGATAATCTGCTGGTCATCTGGCTGGCAGCGGCGTTGCTGTGTGCCCTGCTGGCCCTGGTAATCGGCGCCATTTCGCTGCGCACGACCGGGGTGTATTTCATCATGATCACCCTCGCCTTTGCCCAGATGATCTACTACTTCGCCAACTCCTGGCCCACCTACGGCGGCGAGGACGGCCTGCCGATCTATATCCGCAACACACTGCCGCTTTTGGATACCAGCAACGCACTGACCTATTTTCTGATCTGCTTCATCGGCCTGGTACTGGCCATGGCGCTGACCTCGCGGCTGATGAAATCACGCTTTGGCGCAGCGCTGACCATGGCAAGGCTCAACGACGTCCGTCTGGCCACGTCGGGCATCAGCCCCTACCCCATCCGCCTGGTGGCTTTCGTCATTTCCGCGGCCATTACCGGGCTTGCCGGAGCGCTCTACGCGGATTTGAACGGTTTCGTCAGCCCCACCGTACTCAGTTGGCATTTCTCCGGCGAGCTGATGGTCATCGTGATTCTGGGCGGTGTCGGGCGACTTTATGGGCCGCTGGCCGGGGCGGTACTGTTCGTGATGATGGAGACACTCCTGGGCGGGGTCACGCAGTACTGGCAGTTTTTCCTGGGCCTGGTGCTGCTGGGGGTGGTGCTGTTTGCCCAGCACGGCGTCATGGGGTTGCTGGCCGGGAGAGAACGCCATGAATGATACGGTCCTTTCACTTGAGCACCTGCACAAGCGCTTTGGCGCTCTGCACGCGACCAACGATGTGTCGCTGGATTTACGCCCGGGGGAGATTCATGCCTTGATCGGCCCGAACGGCGCGGGCAAATCGACCCTGATCGGCCAGATCGCCGGCAATATCCGCCCGGACGAAGGCAGCGTCCACCTGGCGGGTACCACCATCACCACCATGAGCGTGGCCCAGCGCGCGCGCCTGGGGCTCGGGCGCAGTTTTCAGGTATCGTCGCTGGCCGAGCCGCTCTCGGTGATGCGCAACGTGATGATGAGCGTACAGGCGCTGCAGGGGCACAGTTTCCGCTTCCTCAAGCGCGTTTCCCGCGATGCGGCACTGCTCGAGCCCGCCTACCAGGCGCTGGAGCACATGCAACTTTCTCATCGCGCCTGGACGCCGGTATTCGAGCTTTCCCACGGCGAGCGCCGCCAGGTGGAGGTGGCTTGTGCCCTGGCGCTCAAGCCCCGCGCCCTGCTGCTCGATGAGCCCATGGCGGGGCTTGGGCCGGAAGGCTCGGCCAAACTGACCGAGCTTCTCGAGGTGCTCAAGCGGGAAGTGCCGATCCTGCTGATCGAGCACGACATGGAAGCGGTGTTTCGCCTGGCCGACCGCATCTCGGTGCTGGTCTCGGGTAGCATCATCGCCCACGGCGATAGCCATACGATCAAGCAAGACCCGCGCGTGCGTGAAGCCTACCTGGGAGACTCCAATGCTTAAGGTTGCCGATATCGAAACGTTCTACGGCCCCTCCCAGGCGCTGTTCGGTGTAAGCCTCGAGGTAAAGGCCGGCGAAATGGTGGCCTTGATGGGCCGCAACGGCATGGGCAAGACCACGACCATTCGCTCGATATTTGGCCTTACGCCGGCAAGCGGCGGCACCATCGAGTTTGAATCCAAGGATCTGTGCCGCCTGCCCGCTTACCGCATCGCCAAGGCGGGGCTGGGTCTGGTGCCGGAGGGGCGGCGCTGCTTTCCCAATCTGACAGTGCGTGAAAATCTGCAGGTTACCGCCCGCCCGGGGGATTGGACGCTTCACAAGGTGGAGACACTGTTTCCGCGCCTGGAAGAGCGCCGCACCCAGATGGCCAAGACGCTTTCCGGCGGCGAGCAGCAGATGCTGGCCATTGGCCGGGCGCTGATGACCAATCCACGCCTTCTGGTGCTCGATGAGGCCACCGAAGGGCTGGCGCCGGTCATTCGACAGGAAATCTGGCGGGCGATTCGCCTGCTCAAGGAGCAGGGTCAGGCCACCCTGCTGGTCGATAAATCGTTGAGCGAGATACTGCCGATTGCCGACCGCTGCACCATCCTGGAGAAAGGCTGCACCGTGTGGGATGACAAGCCCGGCGCCCTGGACGCCAGCATCCGTGACCGCTACCTGGGCGTGTAACCGAACAACCCGGCAAAGAGACAACCGATGCCTTTTACCACACAGCGAAAAGTCCGTTTTCAGCACTGCGACCCGGCGGGGATCGTGTTTTACCCGCGTTATTTCGAGATGATAAATTCAGTGGTCGAAGACTGGTTCGAAGAGGTCTTGCACCACGACTTCAATCATCTGCATGTGGAAACCGGCCAGGGCGTGCCTACGGTCTCGATCGAGACCCAGTTTCATGCGCCTAGCCGCCTGGGCGAGCTGCTCCGGTTCGAGCTTGCGGTAGAGGCCATCGGCCGCAGCAGCCTGACCCTTCTAATCACTGCTTACTGCGATGAGCAGAAGCGACTGACCAGCCGTTCCACCCTGGTGTTCATGGATCTCGATAGCGGTCACTCGATACCCTGGGCCGAAGGGATACGCCAGCACATTACCCTAGATAACTGACAAGGATAATTCTCATGAGCGACTCAAGCTTTCTAAAGCTTCTTCACCCTTCCCACTGGAAGCCTGCCATCGGCTACGCCAATGGCGTGGTGGCTTCCGGGCAGACGGTGTTTGTAGGGGGTCAGATCGGTTGGAACGCCGATCAGCGCTTCGAGAGCGACGACTTTGTCGTTCAGGTCAATCAGGCGCTGCAAAACATTGTAACCATCCTGAAAGAAGCCAATGCCGGGCCGGAACATCTCGTTCGTTTGACCTGGTATGTAACAGACAAGCGAGAGTATCTAGCGCGCCTCAAGGAAGTGGGAGCGGCCTATCGTGAGGTGCTGGGCAAGCATTTCCCGGCGATGACCATGGTGCAGGTAGCCGGGCTTGTCGAAGACGAGGCCAAGGTGGAAATCGAAGCCACGGCGGTCATTCCCTAGGGCCTGATTCTCTAGGATCCAATTCCCCAGGATCCAACTCCCAAGACCTGAGCTGCCACATGGATAGCGCCCCAGCCGAGGCGCTATCCAATAGCGTGAAACGCTTTAATCCACTCAACAAAGCAGCTACCTTCCCGGTAGTGCTCGAGAATCGAGAAATGGTCGTCTTCTTCGAATCTGTGCTGGCCCACCTGCTGGCCCGCTTGCGCCAGATGATTACCGAAATCGACCATCTGCTGTTCAAACCCTTCGGGCTCCTGCCCGCCTACTACCAGATGAACGGGCACCTGAACATATGGCGTCAACCCCAAGGGGCTGAACTCCTCGACCTCGCGTCCGGTCAATTGAAGCTTGGGCTGCAGCCACGACCATGGAAACGGGCGCAGGTCATAAAGCCCGCTTACACACAGCGCGCCGCGAATCATGTGATTGGGCAAGCCAAAAACACGCGCCCAGTCCGTTGCGACCAGCATCGCGCACAGGTGCCCGCCCGCGGAATGGCCTGACACACTCAACTGGTCAGGGTCGACATTCAGGTCAGCGGCGTTTCGGTAAACGTAGGCGATTGCCGCCTGGCTTTGACGAACCAGTTCACTAAAGCGTACCTGCGGGCACAGCGCATAGTTGACCACGACGACGGTAATCCCCGACGCCACCAGGCCATCGACGATAAAACTGAATTCACGATGACCAAGCGAGCGCCAATAGCCGCCGTGGTAGAACACATGTACCGGCGCTTGCGGGCGCGATGCATGAAAGATATCCATCCGCTCGGCCAGGGTAGGCCCGTAAGCCAGGTCTTGGGTTACGCGGTGCCTGGCACGCGATACTTCGCTGCGCTTGCGCCAATCACTGACCAGTACGCTGGGGTCTCGCCCGAGCATCGGGTCGTAAGCCCGGTCAATGTCTTCTTGCGTCGCGTAATGTCGATAAAGCACGCCCGCTCTCCTCTACCGATGGCGAAACGCCAGCCACAGCATACGCAGCGGCACCGCCGCGAGAATGATGAAACCGAGCAGTGTCCAGGCCGGCAGCGACAGACCCAGGAAGGTAAAGTCGATCTCGGCGCACTCGCCGGAGCCGGTGAGCACCATGGCGACGACCTCCTGCATGGGCAGGATATCCATCATGTAATCAAGGCCCGGCCCGCAGGAGGGAACCTCGCTGGCGGGCAGGTGCTGAAGCCATACGTGGCGCCCGGCGATGAACGCACCGGTACCCACGCTTAAAAGCCCTAACACAGCGTATACGCTTTTACCCACCGTCCCTTTAGGGTTATGCAGCGCGGCGAGCAAGAAGATGATGCCGGCTGCAATGACCGCGACACGCTGGAAGATACACAGCGGGCACGGGTCCAGTCCCACCAGGTGCTCAAGGACCAGTGCCACCGTCATCATCAGTGCACAGAAGGCAACGCCGCCCCAGGCGATGGGACGGATGGCGGAAGCTATCATTCTGATTCCTCTGGCGTGATCGCCGAAAAGGCGCGCGTTTCGCGGGCCTTGGTAAAGTATCGATCCAGAAACTCATCGAAGGATGTCTCATCCGCCGCTTCGATATCGTGCTGCTGCTGGTGCGAGGTTTCGATCAACTGCGCCAGCAATGCCTCGCGGGAGCGCAGCATGGGCGTCGATTTCAGCGCCTGGCTCTGCTCCTGAGCAAGCGCCAAAAGCGTATCGCTGAGTGAGCCGTTACCCTCTTTCAAACGCGCCAGCATCTGGCCGGAGAGTGTCTGCTCGGGATGTTGAAGCCGCGGGGCGAGTGCGGCCAACGCCGCCTGGTGCAAAGCGCTCTCCTCCACCGCATCCAGCAGGCGGGCCACCTCGCCCATTTCGGCAAAGATCTGTTCGCCCCAGGCGGGCAGCGAGATCTCTTCACCGTCACGCAGCAGCTTGAGTGCCGGGTCGCGGCCGCGCTCGACGACCAGACGACGGTTGTCGTCCAGGCGGTCGCACTCCTCATCGGAAATCCAGGGGCTATCGCTCAGCAGACACCAGAGCAGGAAGGTATCGACGAAGCGCATCTGGTCTTCGGTGACGCCGAGTGGATCAAAGGGGTTCAAATCCAGGCAGCGCACTTCGATATACTCGACGCCGCGCGCCTCGAGCGCCTGGCTTGGCGTTTCGTTGTGCCTGGCCACGCGCTTGGGGCGTATGTCGCTGTAGTACTCGTTTTCGATCTGCAGGATATTGGCATTGAGCTGACGCCACTCGCCGTCGATGTTGACCCCCAGTTTCTCGTAGTCCGGCCAGGGCGACGAGATGGCGTGGCGCAACGTGTTGACGTAATTCGATAGCGAGTTGAAGCAGATCTTGAGCTGCTCCTGCACCTTGTTCTGGTAGCCCAGATCCGACATGCGAAGCGTGGTGGCATAGGGAGCGTAGTAGGTATCGTCGCCCAACGGCTCGAGCTTGTCGGGTATCTTGCCATCCGGCAGAAAGCTTTTATCGATCGCAGGCGAGGCGCCGAAAAGATACAAAAGCAGCCAGCTGTGACGCCGAAAATGCCGGATCATGCCGAAGTAGCGCGTGGAGCGGTAGTCGTTGAACGGGATATTGGTGGCTTTCTCAAGCTCGCGCAGGGCGTGCCACATATCCTCGGGCAGCGATACGTTGTAGTGCACCCCGGCAATGGCCTGCATGATGCGCCCGTAGCGAACATCCAGCCCTTTTCGATAGACATGCTTCATGGTGCCGACATTCGAAGAACCGTAATCGGCGATAGGCACGCTGTCGTTCCCTGACAGCCTGGAGGGCATGCTGCCCGGCCAGATCCACTCGTTGTCCAGATGCTGGTAGGTAAAGGTGTGCAGGTCGGATAAAAACGCCAGCGCCTCCCGAGGCTCGGAGTAGACCGGGGTAATGTACTCCAGCAGTGATTCCGAGTAGTCGGTGGTGATATGCGGATGGGTCAGTTTCGATCCAAGCGCGTCGGGATGGGGGGTCTGGGCGATATGGCCGTTGGCGTCCACCCGCAATCCCTCTTTTTCCAATCCACGCCGCAGCCGCCCCAACCGGCCCAGGCGGGCGCTAGGCAGCAAGCGCTCGACCTGAGCAGTGAGTGACGGTGGCACATTGAGAGGCTCAGTCAAAACGAACACTCCTTGTCAAAAGGCCCGCGCAGCAGGCCTTGGTAAAATCTGCAGGACCAGCCGTTAGACTAGTCGTTAATAGCGCCAAGGATATGGCGCGGTAACCGGAATATTCAAGACGCGCGACTATTTGCCCTGTCTGGCCTTGAGTAGCGCCGCCCCCAGCGCGCCCATCGATGACTCGGCGGCGGGTTTTTCACGGCTGCCATGCGCGCTTTTCTGCGCCCGGGGGGCCTTGCGGCTTTCGTCTTTGCTGCTGCCCTGTTCGCTTTCGATTTCATCGCTCATGCGCATGGAAAGCCCTACCCGCTTGCGCGCAATATCCACGCTCATTACCTTGACCTTGACGATGTCCCCCGCTTTCACGACGGACCTCGGGTCTTCGACAAATTTCTCGGACAGCGCGGAAATATGCACCAGACCGTCCTGATGAACGCCTACATCCACAAAGGCGCCAAAATGCGTAACGTTGGTCACCGTGCCCTCCAGCACCATGCCAAGGGTCAGGTCACTGAGCTTTTCGACACCCTCACGAAACTCGGCGGCCTTGAACTCCGGGCGCGGGTCGCGGCCGGGCTTATCCAGCTCCTTGAAGATATCGCTGACCGTCGGCACCCCGAAACGCTCATCGGCAAACGCTGCCGGGTCAAGCCCTTTCAGGGCCTGACTGTCACCCACCAGACCTTTCACATCGCGCCCGCTCTGCTTGGCAATCCGTTCGACCAGCGTGTAGGCCTCGGGGTGAACACCGCTGCCATCCAGAGGGTTATCGCCATTGCGAATGCGCAAGAAGCCGGCGCACTGCTCGAAGGTCTTCGGCCCCAGTCGGCTCACATCCAGGAGCGCCTTGCGGCTCTTGAACGCGCCAAGCTGGTTACGCTGGGCCACGATGTTTTCCGCAATTACCGCGGAAAGCCCCGCGACACGAGAAAGCAGCGCGCTGGAAGCGGTATTGAGATCCACGCCGACCGCGTTGACACAGTCCTCGATCACGGCCTCCAGGCTCTTGGAGAGCTGCAGCTGGGAAACATCGTGCTGGTACTGCCCGACCCCGATGGATTTGGGCTCGATCTTGACAAGCTCGGCAAGCGGGTCCTGCAGACGCCGGGCTATCGACACCGCCCCGCGCACGGTCACGTCCAGGTCCGGCAGCTCCCTGGAGGCGTACTCGGAAGCCGAATAAACGGAAGCCCCCGCCTCGGACACCATCACCTTGCTCAAACGCTGCTCCGGGGCCAGCGCCTTGACCAGTTCCCCCGCCAGCTTGTCCGTCTCGCGGCTCGCGGTGCCGTTGCCTACCGCCACCAGCTCCACGTCATGGCGCTTGACCAGCCGGGTGAGCTCCGCCAGCGACTCGGCCCAGCGGTTTTGCGGCGCGTGGGGAAAGATCGTGGCCTGATCCACGAACTGCCCGGTGGCATCCACCACGGCCACCTTGCAACCGGTGCGCAGGCCCGGGTCCAGCGCCAGGGTCACTTTCTGCCCCGCCGGCGCGGCCAGCAGCAGATCCTTCAGGTTCGCCGCAAAGACATCAATGGCGGTCTGCTCGGCCTGTTCACGCAAACGCCCCAGCAACTCGGTTTCAAGCGCCGTGTAGAGCTTCACTCGCCAGGTCCAACGCACCACCTCGCCCAACCATTTATCGGCCGGTCTACCCTGATCTTCAATGCCCACCTGCTTGGCGATAGCCACCTGGGCAGGATGAACCTTCGCCTCGTCTTCACCGGGCAGACGAATGGCCAGGCTCAGAATGCCTTCGTTGCGCCCACGAAACATGGCCAGCGCCCGGTGCGAAGGCACCTTGGCCAGCTTCTCGTCGTGTTCGAAGTAATCAGAGAACTTGGCGCCCTCCTGCGCCTTCCCATCCAGCATACGCGCACTCAGCTCGCCCTCCTGCCAAAGCCGCTCGCGCAATCGACCGATCAGCTCCGGGTCCTCGGCAAAGCGCTCCATCAGGATCTGCTTGGCGCCGTCAAGCGCCGCCTTGGCGTCCTCGATGGCAGGTACGTCGCCTTCGGCCGGGCGGAAATAGCGCTGAGCTTCGCCTTCCGGCGCAAGCGTCGGGTCGCCCAGAAGCGCATCGGCCAAGGGTTCAAGGCCCGCTTCCCGGGCAATCTGTGCCTTGGTGCGACGCTTTTTCTTGAATGGCAGGTACAGATCTTCCAGGCGCTGCTTGGTCTCGGCGGCGTCGATACTCGCCTTCAACGCACTGTCCAGCTTGCCCTGTTCGTCGATGGCGGCCAGTACCGCGCCACGGCGCTCTTCCAGCTCGCGCAGGTAACGCAGACGCTCATCGAGCTGGCGCAGCTGGCTGTCATCCAGGGCGCCGGTCACCTCTTTACGGTAGCGGGCAATGAAAGGCACGGTCGCGCCTTCATCGAGTAGCGCCACCGTAGCCTTTACCTGCTCCGTCCTGACGCCCAGCTCCTCGGCCAAGCGCGAAATAATTCGTTGTTTCACATCCATACGTGCCACTGACTCATTGCCGACTTTTAAATGCCGACACGGTACCACAAAGGGATGGCGGTGGCATGAAATGGCGTTCTCGAGACAAGGACCGTATTACGGCAATATGAGTGTCGCTACCAGCGCCTAGTCATCGGCACAGGCTTACTAGGTTGAACTGCTTATCTGGTAACGCAGGCCCCTCTACCGTATGGCCTGCAGTTGCCCAAGCCTCACCTCGCTTCAAACCGTAGTAATTGAAGACTAGCTGTTTCCACCTGACTGTAGCGTTTGATTACCACGAAAAGATAGCCTGGCACCATTTATAGAAGAGGGTTCTCATTGATGATCACACCTTTACTCTATAGCCGTGCGCATCGTGGTGGTCTGACAACAACTGGCGCGGTTCAGCGACATGCGCCGCCGCTAGCGCTTCGTAATTGGGCTTGAATCCAAGTCCGGGCAGACCAGAAAGCTTCATAACGCCATCAATGGGATCAGGTGTTCCGGTGAAAAAGTGCTTACTTACCTGCCAAATACCATAGTGGAACTCAACTGCCCCGCCATTCATCACTCCGCATAGTAAGTGCATATTAAAAATAGGCCAGCCGCCGCCGTTCGACATAGGAAGGTTAAACGCCTGAGCCATATATGCTACCTTCAACGACTCGGTGAAGCCGCCGTTGTAGATAACATTGGGCTGAATGATATCCACGGCGCGCTTTGCAATGAGGTCTCGATAGCGAAAGCGGTGACCTTCCATTTGCCCAACCGCAATAGGCACACGGACGTTAGCTCGCAAATCGCATAAAGCATCAACATCGTTAACGTACAAGGGTTCCTCGAACCACAAAAGGTTGCAGGACTCCACAGCCATAGCTAAATAGCGAGCTTCCAAAGGATCGAAACGGCAGTTAGCATCGATTACCAGACCGATATCGTCGCCTACTGCATCGCGAACGTGTCTAACTCTTCGAGCGTCATCTTGCCAGGTACGATCCGGATTACCTCCCACGATCATCTTCAACGTACGGTGTCCTTCATCCAAAGAGCGCTTGGCCTGTACGATCAATTCATCATCGTCCAATGAAGGGTAGCCAAAGGTGACATAGGTTGGCGCCCAGTCACGATATCCGCCCAACAGTTCGTGAATGGAACTTCCCGTGTGCTTGCCGAGTAGATCCCATAAGGCGATATCGATGGCTGATAAAGCATTGGAGATCACGCCAGTGTAGCCCCGTGAGTTCAGATGGTGCCAAATATGGCTATGGATCGCCTCGCGATGCAGGGCGTTTTTACCCATAAGCGCCGGTGCAAGATGATGCTCGATGCAGTTGACGACCGCCCAAGGCAACATGGCCCCGGTCAATCCAAACCCTGTCAATCCTTCCTGAGTACTCACTTCTACATACACGAAGATACGTCGCTCGACAGACTCGTTGACCCCAGGCATATGCACATCATGATAATGAACCGTCGCCCTGATATTTTTTATAATCATTAGCTTACCTTGTCAGCTACGTCAGACGTATCGACACCAGTGAAATGGGCGTCCTGCTTAGCAGATTGATACAGACATGCGGGCCCGATCTCCGATAGGCACGTCACTCCTAGAAGTGCCATATTCCGTTCAATTTCGAGTTGAAGCAGGTCGGCTATGTGCTCGACTCCCGACTGACCGGCACAGGCGGCTGCATAGTTGAAGGGCCGCCCGAGAAACACGAAGTCGGCCCCTAGAGCCAAGGCCTTGATCACGTCTGTTCCCCGACGAAATCCGCTATCGATCATGACGGGAATATTGCCTACCCGGCGCTTTATTTCGGGCAGTACGCTAAGCGGTGAAACCGTGCTATCCAGTTGGCGACCACCATGATTAGAGATGATGATTCCATCCACGCCCGCCTCTTGAGCTCGCACTGCGTCGTTTGAGTTGAGCACGCCTTTGACAATGAGTGTTTCGGGCCATAAACGACGAACGAGGTCGAGATAACTCCAGTCAAAGTGTCGGCGGCCTGAAAAATCGCGGGCGGCACGCCGTGAGATAACCGGCGCGCCCCGCTCGGCATGATTGTTCTCGAAGTGGGGCATACCATGGTGAATAAGCGTGCGTAAAAACGTATTGAAAAGCCAGTCAGGTCGCGTCAAACCATCCAGTGCCAAGCGTAGCGTTGGCTTGAGCGGCGAAGTGAACCCCGCCTTGCGAAAGTTATCAGGGTTCGGCGGTACCGGATAATCCAGTGTGATAACGAGCTTCTTGAACCCTGCCTGTTCCACGCGCTGCAAGAGTGCTTCGATTCCCTCGGTGGTGCCAGGTAGATACGCCTGAAACCATTCAGCTCCTTCGACTTTAGCCACCTCCTCCATAGGTACTAATGACGAACCGCTCATGATCATGGGCATGTTTCGCGCTGCCGCCGCACGCGCTAAAACCAGATCGCCTTGATAGGTAGATAGAGCGCTGATGCCCATAGGGGCGATACCGAAAGGTACCGAATAATGCTGCCCATACAAGGTAGTGCCTAAATTGATATGCGAGACATTGATAAACGCGTTGGGCATCAGATCGTAAGCATCGAACGCCCCCCGATTGGTACGCTGGGTTCGTCCATCCTCAGCGACATGGTCAATATAACCGAAAATGGGTCGGGGTAACTTGCTTCGGGCAAGGTGTTCGACATCGTGAAGATTGTGGATTTTCGAAAGAGCGCGCCGAGTCATAAAATTCACGTCGATACTTCTCCTATACTGGGTGACGTATCGCAAAGCCTTCTGCAGCAAGTGCTTGCTGCAGAAGCTCCTGTGAATGATTATCCAGACGCGCCAAGGGGGGCCTGAGCTGCTGCCAGCTATCGTACCTTACCGCCTGCGCCTTGACGGCTTTCATGGCGGCAATCATGGGAAAACCTTCGAACACGTCACGCACACGATTGAGTGCTTGCTGTTGCTGCTCTGCATCGTTGTTTTGCCAAGTAACGCCTAACCGAGCAATCGCTTCGGGGTTGACATTAGCGGTCGCGCTGATACAACCGGCGCCACCGGCCCGTAACGTATCCAGTAAATAACGTTCGCTGCCCGCAAACACTTTAAAGCCACTTTGTGCGAACCTTTCTATAACGGTCTGCGTGAATGTCCAATCACCGCCGCTATCTTTCATACCCACAAATACGCCTGGATAGCACTCACGCAAGCGTTCAATCAGATTCAGAGAAAGCGACACCTGTGCAACGGGGGGGATATGATAAAGATAGATGCGCAAACGTGGGTCGTTGACGCGTTCCACGACTTCGGAGAAATAAGCAAAGAGTCCATCATCTGATACCCCTTTATAGTAGAAAGGGGGCAGCATAAGCACCCCGGCGCACCCCGCCGCTACGGCACTGCACGTAAGTGCTACTGTATCTTCAATATTGCAACTGCCCGTACCCGGTATAAGATCGGCTCCATCAATCCCGGCATCAACGAGTAGTCGAAGTAGCCGCTCTTTCTCTTTGCCTGGTAGTGAATTGGCTTCTGAATTGGTGCCGAAGATAGCAAGTCCTACCTGGTTGTCCAACAGCCATTGGCAATGCTGTATAAACTGTTTATCGTCAACAGAAAAATCAGATAGAAAGGGCGTCATTACAGGTGACCAGACATTTTTAATATTTGTATTTTGCATATGGATTTCCTGCGCATTGTGGTTTTATCGAGAATTAATTATCTATTTTCCTGGTCTTCTTCTAACGACGCCTTACTCAACCACCTGACCAGGCCCTTTTTCACATGTTCAAAACCAGCGGTATAGGCCGCGATTGAATCACCAGCCTCGATGGCCAAAACAATATCATCGTGTTCTGCATTGGATTGCTCCATTGCTACTTTATTCTTGAGAGTAAATTTTCTAACCAAATGTGAATCTTTCACCAAGTCGTCGTAAACGTCAGCGGCGCGCTTATGGTTGGCAACTTGCAAGATATATTCGTGAAATTCAAGATTCATGTGATAATAATCCTGATCGCGTGCTTCTTCGATAGCGGCGCTCATATCCGTCACCATCTTGCGTAGTTTCATCCTCTGATCAAGGCTGCCCCTTTCTGCAGCACACTGACATACAAAACCGGTTATAAACGCTCGAACATCGCTATTTTCTATATACTCTTCTTTAGAGACTTGTTTTACAAAAACACCGCGGTTGGGAATGCTCGTCAACAGGCCCGCACGCTCCAGGCCTCGTCTCGCCTCTCGTACAATACCACGGCTGACGTTCAGTTTTTCGGCAAGCCTTAATTCGTTAACACGATCTCCAGGTTTAAGATGCCCAGTGATAATAAGTCGTTCAAGCTCTTGTGCAACAATCGTTGTTAAAGACGTCAGTTTTCTTTCAGATATAAGGTTGGCCGAATGGCTTACAGGATCCATAGCAACATCTCTAGTTAAATAGTAAATATTTCAATCATATAAATAATTTTTCAAAGGCTATCCATATGAGTCGCACCGACAAAATGGTCAGAATCAACTTCATGAGAAAATCAAAACGATTATTGGATATCTTTTTAAGCACCTTCAGCCCTGCCCATGTTCCTAGAAACCCGACTGCAATCATGGCTATCATCAGCAAGAGCCAGTCAAGGAAAACAAAGCCGGCGAAACCGAAGATGAACGCTTTGGTAAGATGTTGAAGGGACATGATAGCAGAGTGAGTGGCTACTCTGACCAGGCGTTCGGGTGATATATGCTTAAGATATGCCGCGACAATAGAGCCCGCAGCGCCGACAAAACTTGAAAGAAACGTTGTTAGCGCCCCCATTATCATACTGCCCACCAGCCCAATGGAGCGAGCAGGTAAGGCCGGGCCCCAGCACATGTAGAGCATGAAACCCGCGATGAGCAGTTCCAGCATTCCAGGAGGCAACTGCACCAGCAGCCAAGCGGCCATCAAGGCACCGAACAGGATGCCGGGTACAACGGCCAGTAACCGTCTGTAGTCTACATCTCTCCAGATAAAGAAGAATCGACTACTGTTGGCACCCAGCTGCACCATTCCATGCACGGGGATAACGGCAGCGGGGGGCATGATCTGCGCCATTGTCATCACAAGAAGCGCGCTCCCGCCGATACCCATTGCACTGTTGATCCAAGCCGTCACAAGGCTAAGTATAACAAGCATCAGGTTGGCACTGCTGGATAAGGGTGACAGCATATCCAGCCATGTCCATACATTAGCCATTCGCCGGCATCATCCAGGTAGCCGTGGCAAATGCTACTTCCTTGCCGTCATTGCTCAATGCCTTTGACTGCATGAACGCCAGAGCACGTCCACGCTTGATGAAACTACCTTCAAATCGCAGCTCACCTTTATGAATAGGTCTTAAAAACTGAACTTTCATTTCGACCGTGCTTCCGCCCTGCCCCATTACATGATGGATGAGATGTCCCATCGAAATATCCATGGCAGTTGCAATCACTCCACCATGAAGGCTTCCTTGAGGGTTATACAGGTGAGAAGCCACGGGTAGTGTGACATGACACCTGTTCCCTTCGTATCGAATATCGAGCTGAAGTAATTTAGCTAGAAAGAACTGCCCGAATTCAGGTTGTTCAGTTGCAAGCGCGTGCTCGACGATTTTTCTTGTCGCGTTGGTGTCCATCATGCTTTTTTCTCCTTTAGTTTCTCACGGCGGCGCTGTGAATTGAGCAGTGCCCCCCCCAGAATGACTGCCATAAAGAAAGCCAGAATATAAAGCGATGATGAGCGCAGGAAAAAAATGTCGAAAGAGCCGCGACTGATGAGAAGCGTCTGACGTAGAGATTCTTCAGCCATTGGCCCAAGAACCAGTGCCAATACGACCGCTGCAGGAGAGAAACCAAAGCGCTTCATAAAAAAGCCCACGACGCCGGCGCCCAGCATAATGAAAGTTTCGATGAGGCTGGCATTGACGCTAAAGGTTCCTAACGTACATACCACCAACACCAGTGGGGCGAGGATTCGATAAGGAGCCTTGATGATATAAACAAACAGTGGAATGGCGAAAATACTGAGCACGAGCAACGCCATATTACCCAAGTACATGCTGCTGATCAGCCCCCAGGCAAATTCGGGGTTTTGTTCCATGAGCAGCGGCCCCGGGCGAAGCCCCCACATCAAGAAAGCCGCCAGCAGCACCGCTGTTGAGGCAGACCCCGGAATACCCAATGTAAGAAGCGGTACCATGGCTCCGGATGAAGCAGCATTGTTGGCGGACTCAGGAGCTACCAGACCACGCATCTCTCCTTTACCGAACTTTTCCGGGTTCCTCGAGAAGGAGCGCTCAAGAGAGTAAGCCATCAGCGAGGCAATGGTTGCCCCCGCACCGGGTATAATCCCGATCAGAAAGCCCAATAGTGAATTTCTGGGCATCGTGTATTTACAGGAGCTAAAGTCGTTACGTGTGGGCCAAAAGCGGTTTTCATTCTTGTACTGAATAATACCTCCGCTACCGCTTTTATGGGCACCATTGAAGAAGGCGTAAAAAAGTTCTCCAATACCGAACAATCCAATGGCGACAGGAATAAAGTGAACCCCGCCAATCAGCTCAACAGAACCGAAGGTAAATCGCTGGTCTCCCGTTTCCAGGTCCACTCCTACCGTGCCCAGTGCGAAACCTATCAGGGCCGATATCACACCGAGCACCCAGTTGCCGGACATCAAGGCAACCAAAGTCAATAATCCCATTACACACAGCAGAAAGAATTCAGGGGGGCCGAAACTACGCGTTACAAGACTGAATATCGGTGCTAGAAGGGTAATGAGAATGACACCTATTGTTCCACCCACGAACGAGGCACACGCCTGCATGACCAGCGCGGGCCCCGCACGACCCTGTTGCGCCAACGGAAAGCCATCGAAGGTCGAGGCGACTGTGGTGGAGTCTCCCGGTGTATTGAGCAAAATGGCGGTGATAGTGCCTCCGTACATAGCCCCGTAGTAGATGGCCGCTAACATCATGACGGCAGAAATAGGATCCATGCTGAACGTCAAGGGCAGCAAGATCGCGATACCCGCTGAAGGCCCAAAACCGGGTATAGCACCGATTATCATGCCGATAGACGCCCCAGCGAGCAGGTAGAATAGATTCATTGGCGTGATGGCAACCGATAGTCCCATCAACAGATTGTCGAAGATTTCCATTTTTACACTCTTCTTGTTGTGGGAACTATCACCAGATACCCATTGGCAGTGATGCATTGAGTATCTGACCGAACAGCACATAAACCGCAAAAGGCACTGTCAGGGTAATCGCGCCATTCATCAGAAGATGCCTGGAGTTGAAGTAGACCAATACGCCGCCGACAAATAGAGCCGTTGCGATCAGATAACCCGCGAACATGAGTAAAATACCGAAGGAAACCGATAAACCTATTAATACGGTGACATCCTTGACTTGACCTTCAGCCTCTTTTTTAAAAAACTTACCTCCCTTGGCTGCGTTGAACATGGCAATGACGATAGACAGGACGAGAAGTACACCAATGAACCGAGGAAAAAAACCAGGACCAACACGTCCGCGATTGGTCAGAAACGAAAGATCATTAAAAGCCATATAGCTATAGGCAATAGCAATTATCAGTAAAAAAGCATAGAACAGCAGCCTCATGACCATTCTCCTAATAAAGTTTAAAAGGCCGGTGAGTAAAGTACCGGCCTATGATCGAACAGATTCAACCGCGTTAGATCGAACCCGTCTCTGATAGAATGGTTTTGAAATTATTGATAGAGGTCTCGAGAAAATCGGTGAAATCGTCCCCGAGGAGAACATTCTCCGTCAGGAAATTGGCCTCGACATACTGGCGCCATTCAGGTGTTTCCACTACTTCCTGAATGGTGGCGATCCACCACTGCCGCGCTTCCTCGGAAACATCTGGCGGTAGAATCAATCCACGAGGCATGGGAACGGCGGCTTCGCCGACACCTAGTGCCTCAAAGCTCGGCACACCTTCAAGCGCCTGGGGGACATTGTCAGCACTAAACGCCAGGGCTCGAAAATCACCGGCTTCGATCAAGCCAATAATGGAGCCGGGCGTTGCCACCATGGCATCTATCGAGTTGGAGAGTAAGGCCGTGGTCAACTCTCCCTGCTGATTGAAAGGTATATAGTCAAAGTCATAGTCGGCCTCCTCGGACAGCAGTTGAGCGACGATATAATCATTATTGACCGATCCGATACCACCTACGGCTAGAGGGGAACTCTGGGCAGATTCGACAAACTCGTCGAAAGACGTTATATCGCTTTCAGAGTTGACAACGAGTACCTGGTCATCCGCCGCCATAAGCGCAACGTGTGTAAAGTCCAGAGTATTCCATGGGGTATCGGCTTGAAGAGGTGTGGCAATGAAACTGCCACTGGTAGTGGAAATATGGTGTGGATTGCCGCTTTGGCTATAAAGATACCCCCAGCCCACGGCGCCGCTTCCGCCCGGGCGATTGGTCGCCACAATATCGCCTTCATAAAGATCGTACTTTTCGAGAATATCGATTAATGTTCTGGCGAGAACATCGTTGCCCCCTCCGGGCCCGAAAGCAATGGTGACATTGAGCTGTTGTGTAGGATCATAGTCTTCAGCCATTACCATGCCCGAGGATAGAAGCACTCCTCCAGCAGCAAGTACAGCGGGAATTAAAGCTCGTTGACGTATTGTTCTTTTAGTCATCATTTTTTCATACCTTTTATTTAAAATTATTTTGAGGATATACTTGTTTAATGTGAGCGATTACTTCATGAAGTTGTTTACTCTCCCTTGAACCTGGGCTTTCTTTTTTCCTTGAAAGCCTGTTGCCCCTCTTTATAGTCATCGCTTTCAAAACATGCGACGACCATTTCGGCCACCTGCTGCGATGTAGGTGCCTCGTCTTCGTTCAATATACAGCGCACGCCGTTTTTAACAGCTTTCATAGTTAACGGCGCATGTTGGGAAATTGCATCGATACGCGCTTCCACCAGATGTTCAAACTGTTCTTCGGGGATTACCTGGTTGACCAACCCAATACGCGCGGCTTCTTGCCCGTTGAGCGTTCTGGCGGTTAGAAAGAGTTCATAGGTTCGTGAGGCTCCTACGACATCGACAAAACGCTTGATACCGTCAAGGGAATACCCGACGCCCAACTTGCCTGCCGGCATTCTGAATTTAGCCGATTCACTGCAATAACGAAGATCACACGAGAGAGAAAGCCCCATCCCTCCGCCCATGCAGATACCTTGAATGGCAGCAATGGTAGGTTTTTGGCTGCTGCGAAGCGCCGATTGTGCGGAATGTACACTATCAGCGTACACCTGAGCCTGTTCGCGATTGTTACGCTTTTCTCCAAATTCACTAATATCAGCGCCGGACATGAAAGCCTTGCTGCCCTCCCCACGCAATACAATCAAACGTACATCGCTATTATTCTGAGCCTCTTTCACGACTTGACCCAGGGTTTGCCACATCTCAAGAGACATGGCGTTATAGCGACTTTTATTACATATCGTGATTCGCAACACATGATTTAGTATTTCGCTTTTGATATAACCGGCAGATCTATCCTGTTGCATTATGTACACTCCTTTTAGACGGCGCCGATTTCTTTAAGACGAGCGATATCGGCAGTGCTGTAGTTCAGCTCAGTTAGAATTTCATCGGTATGCTCGCCCCACTGGGGGGCAATTTTGACTACATCAGCCCCGGTACGGGATAAATTCACGGGTTGAGTAATAAAGTGTTTTATACCCACCTGATCATCCTCGACCGCCTTCGCCACTTTGAGATGTTGAATCTGAGGATCGTTGAACATCTGGGGTACGGTATAGACAGGGCCTGAAGGGACCCCGGCCTGATTGAGCAAACGCACCCAGTGCTCTACGGGTTGCTCTTTAAACGCTTCCTGGATCAGTTCGTTAAGCTCTTGGCGATGCTGGCGACGCACAGCGATCGTTTCGAAACGAGCGTCCTCCAGCCATTCGTTTTTATCCAGTGCTTCACAGAATTTTATCCATTGACCATCTCCTGACACGCCAATATTGAAAGGACCATCACTACCGTAGAAAAGCCCCATCGGGCAGCTGGTCGGGTGGTCATTACCAGCTTGAATTGGCTCATCTCCTTCGTTGAGGTAACGGGCCGCCTGAAAATCCAGCATGGCAATTTGCGCATGCAATAACGATGTATGTACCCACTGGCCTTCGCCGGACTCCTCGCGTTCAAGCAAGGCGGTGAGAATACCCAGGGCGGTATACAACCCTGCACTCGAATCGGCTACGGCTATACCTGCCCGAACGGGCCCCTGCCCGGGCAAGCCGGTAATCGACATCATACCGCCCATGCCCTGCACAATTTGATCGAATCCTGGCCGCTTGGCATACGGACCGTCTTGCCCAAACCCTGAGATACTTGCAAGGATGATTCGCGGGTTGATTTCTTTCAAAGACTCGTAATCCACCCCCAACCGGGCTTTAACATCGGGGCGCCAGTTTTCGACGATGACATCAGCGTCTTTCACCAGTTGATAAAGCACTTTCTTGGCTTCATCCTTTTTAAGGTTCAGGGTTAAGGAACGCTTGTTACGGTTGAGGTTTTGAAAGTCACCGCCTAGACGCACATCCGCAAACATATTTGCATTTGGATCGACACCCATGGGCGGTTCGATTCGAATGACATCGGCGCCGAAGTCGGCAAGCATACGAACGCAGGTAGGGCCCGCTCTTACTCGAGATAAATCGAGTACGCGAAAGCGCTTTAGCGCGGTTGAAGCCTGAATCTTGCTCATAAATGAAGCCACCTTTCTTGTGTTTATTGTTTACAGTTGACTATAAACTATTAACAGTTGACGCCAAAGTCAACTGACAACCACTGCGGTGGCCTTATTCTTTAGTCTTGTTTACACCCTTGCGAAAGCACTCTAGGCGCATCATGCCGGCGCCAGGCTCAATTACGCAGGATAAGATGCATAAAAAAAACCCCGGCGTTTGCCAAGGTTTTCATGACACGGTAATGTCGCTTTCGATCTTCAGGTCAACTGCGGCCCTGCCTGAACGATGGCCTCACTCACGCCTTCGAATTTCTTGAAGTTGTCCACGAACTTGGTGGCCAGTTCTTTCTGGTGGCGGTCGAAGGCGTCCTGGTCGGCCCAGGTATCGCGGGGGTTCAGAAGGCTTCCGTCCACACCCGGTACGGAGGTGGGCACCTCGAGGTTCAGGCCATCGATGTGCTGAGTGTCGATATCGCGCAGCACGCCGGACTGGATGGCGCTGATGATGGCGCGGGTGGTGGGAATGGAGAAGCGTGACCCGCCCTCACCGTAGGCGCCGCCGGTCCAGCCGGTGTTGACGAGATATACCTGGGCATCTTTCTTGGCCACGCGCTTGATCAGAAGATCCGCGTACTCCCGCGCCGGGCGGGGGAAGAACGGCGCGCCGAAGCAGGTGGAGAACGTGGCGGCCAGGCCCTCAGACGAGCCCATTTCAGTCGAGCCCACCTTGGCGGTGTAACCGGACAGGAAGTGGTAGGCGGCGGCTTCCTTGGAAAGCACGGATACCGGCGGAAGAACCCCGGACATGTCGCAGGTCAGAAAGACGATGGCGCTGGGTTCGCCGGCCAGGTTTTCCGGCACGCGCTTTTCCACGTGCTCCAGCGGGTAGGCGGCGCGGGAGTTCTGGGTCAGGCTGTCGTCGGCGTAGTCGGGTTCGCGGCGATCATTCAGCACCACGTTTTCAAGCACGGTGCCGAACCGGATGGCGTTCCAGATGACCGGCTCGTTCTTCTCGGACAGATCGATGCACTTGGCGTAGCAGCCGCCTTCCATGTTGAAGACGATATCGTCGCCCCAGGCGTGTTCGTCATCGCCGATCAGGTAACGGCCCTGGTCGGCGGAAAGCGTGGTCTTGCCGGTACCGGAGAGTCCGAAGAACAGGCAGGTCTCGCCGTCTTCACCCACGTTGGCGGAGCAGTGCATGGGCAGCACGTCAGACTCGGGCAGCAGGAAGTTCTGCACCGAGAACATGGCTTTCTTCATCTCGCCGGCGTAGCGCATACCCGCAATCAGCACCTTCTTTTCGGCGAAGTTGATGATCACGGCGGCCTCGGAGTTGGTGCCATCGCGGCCGGGGTCACATTCGAATCCCGCGGCGTTGAGGATCGTCCAGACCTCTTTACCCGCCGGATTGTAGGCCAAGGGGCGCACGAACATGGTGCGGCCGAACAGGTTCTGCCAGGCGGTCTCGGTATTTACGCGAACCGGCAGGTAGTGCGTGGCGTCGCTGCCCACGTGCAGCTCGGCCACGAAGTGCTCGTCACGACCCAGATACTCTTCCACCCGCGACCACAGCGTCGAGAACTTGTCGGCGTCGAAGGGGCGGTTGACGCTGCCCCAGTCGATACTGTCACGCGTTCCGGGCTCATCGACGATAAAGCGGTCCTTGGGGGAGCGCCCGGTGCGCTCGCCGGTGTTTACCACCAGGGCACCGTCGGCGGAAAGGCGGCCTTCGCCACGGGCCACGGCGCGCTCGATCAGTTCGGCGCTGCTGAGATTGACGTGGGCTTGAGCGGTGGCTTGAGTCGTGGTCATGTCAATTCCTGGGCTTTAAGGCCGTTTTCTCGTTACAAGCGCAAGGATGAAAAGGCGCTCTGCGACACTGAGTAAGTTCTCCCTGGCCCAAGACGAGCGGGCCAGGCGCTGAAGACCGGCGCATTATGGCAAAAAGAAAGCCCCCGTGAAACGGGGGCTCGAGACAAACGTTTTGTAGTTAAACTACTACAAAGACACGCTTTTTCGTGTTGCGCTGCAGTAATTTTTCAAACACCTGTTTGCCTTTAGTGCTAGAGCCCACGGCCTGCCTTGGGCGATCAGGCACCGTGAATTCGGCCTGTGCTTGCAGGCCTGACTACAAACTCAATGAATCACCGGCGAAGGTGCGTCGGGGCGGTCGATCAGCGCTTCAATTTCCGCCGCGCTGTAGTGATATTTCGTGTGGCAGAAGTGGCATTGCGTCTCGATTTCACCCTGTTCGGCCAGAATATCCTTGAGTTCGGCCTCCCCCAGAGTGTGAAGCGCATGGCTCATCCGCTCCCGCGAGCAGGTACACCCAAAGCGCAGCGCCTTGGGCTCGAATACCCGAACGGTCTCTTCGTGATAAAGCCGGTAGAGCACCTCACGCTGCTCAAGGCCCAGAAGCTCTTCGTCCTTGATGGTTTCGGCCAGGTGCACGCTGCGCTCCCAGGCATCGATATCCTGATTCTGGGAGGCATCCGGCAGACGCTGCAGCAAGAGCCCGCCGGCCTTTTCACCGTCCGCGGCAAGCCACAGACGGGTGGGCAACTGCTCGGACTGGCTGAAGTACGCTTCCAGGCAGCGGCTCAATGTATCGAACTCCAGTGCCACGATGCCCTGATAGCGCTTGCCCTCCCTGGGGTCCAGGGTAATGACGATCTGGCCATCTCCCACCAGGTCGCGAAAGCTTGCGCGCTCGTCGGGCAGTGCGCCTTCCTCTTTCAACCTGGCAATGGCGCGAAGCTCGCCGCCAGGGTTGGATTCGGCCATCAAAAGTGAAAGATCTCCCTGGCCACGCACTTCGATGCTCAGCGTGCCGTCAAGCTTCACCGTATCGGTCAGTAGCGCCACGGCGGCAAGCAGCTCGCCCAGCAGCACGTTGACCGCGTGGGGGTAGCCATGCCGACTGAGCACTTCGTGATAGGTCGAGGCGAGGCTGACGATCTCGCCGCGCACGTTGGTTTGGTCAAACAGAAACCGCTGGATTTGATCAGACATAGATAGCCATTGAGAAATAGATAAACATTGAGAAACAGGCACCAAGGCAGCCTCAGGGCTCACTCCCCCTGATGGCGCTGGAAGCGCTGGATATCCCGGCGCTGCTTCTTGTCGGGGCGCTTGAGCGGGTGCTGCATCACCTCGTTGGTAAGACGGCGGGCTTCGGCTTCCTTGGCACGACGCGTTGCGCTTTCCTGCGTCTCGCCGTACAGCTTGCGGGCCTCGGGGGCACCCCGACGCTGGTCGGAAAGCTCGAGCACTTCGACCTCGTAGATATCCCAGCCCTGAGGCACACGAATCACGGCGCCGACTTCCACGTTCTTGCTGGTTTTGACGCGGGCACCATCGTAGTGCACCTTGCCGCCTTCAATCGCCTTCTTGGCCAGCGCCCGGGTCTTGAAGAACCGCGCGGCCCATAGCCATTTATCCAAGCGAACGCTGTCGCTCATTAACGCTCTCCTTGCTGCTCTGGGGTGTCACCGGGCAGCAGTTGGGCAAATCGGTCCAGGGCAATGAACGCCTGCAGCTCCTTCTCGGGGCGCTGACTGTCAGGCTGCTTGATGCCCATCAGGTACTTGATGCCGAATTCACGGGCGCTTTCGAGCACCCGGGGGTTGTCATCGATGAAGAGTGTGCGGGCCGGGTCGAAGGGTTCGCGCTCTTGCAGGGCAAACCAGAACGCCTGCTCCTCCTTGGCCGCGCCCACATCTTCTGATGAGATGATGGCGTCCAGGTACTTTTCCAACCCCGTGAGCGGGAGTTTCAGGCCAAGACTTGCCCGGTCGGCGTTGGTGGCCAGCACCACCCGGGGGTGAGCGCTTTTAAGCCAGGTCAGAAAATCCAGCGCGTCACTACGCAGGCCGATCAGGTGCTGTACTTCGCGCTTCAACGCCACCACATCGACGTCAAGCTCACGGCTCCAGTAGGCCAGGCTGTACCAGTTCAGCGTGCCCTGCTCGCCGATGATACGCGCGCGCAGGGTTTCCTGGGTGGCCTGATCGAGCTTGTGAAGCTCGACGTAACGCCTGGGCAGGTGCTCGAGCCAGAAGTGGCTATCAAAGTGCAAATCCAGCAGCGTACCGTCCATGTCCAGCAAGACGGTATCGATCTCGCGCCAATCAATCATGGCCACTCCGGTGTCAAATCGGTAAGCGTGCTATTGTAACGTAAGGCGTTTTTTCGAGCCATGGAGGCCCTATGTTCCACCGCGATCCCCCCCGCCCCACGACGGCCCAGGACACACCCCAGGATTCGTCCACGGCGGATACGTCAACCGGCCATCCGGTCAAGCCGCGCATCCTCTCGCGAGAGAGCGTGGCGCAAAGCCAGCTTTTTCATGTCGAGGCGCTGGATCTGCGCTTCTCCAACGGCGAGGAGCGCCGGTTCGAGCGTTTGACCGGCACCGACCGTGGCGCGGTGATGGTGATCGCCATGCCGGACCCGGAACACTTTTTGATGATTCGCGAGTACGCCGCGGGATTCGAGGAGTACGTGCTCACCCTGCCCAAGGGGCTGGTAGACCCGGGCGAGGATGTCATTGCCGCCGCCAACCGCGAGTTGATGGAAGAGTGCGGCTTCGGCGCCGGCCGTATCGAGCCACTGGTCGAGCTCTCCGTGGCGCCCAACTACATGCGCCACCGAATGCAGGTGCTGATGGCAACGGATCTATACCCCAAACGCCTGCCCGGCGACGAGCCGGAACCCTTGATTGTCGAAACCCACGCAATCGAGGATCTGCCCGCCCTGCTGCTGCGCGACGATTTTCACGAAGCTCGCGCCATCGCCGCGCTCTATATTGCACGAGACAAGCTTCGAGAAGAAAAGCGCCTGGAGGCCACGGAGCTGCTTTGAGGGCGGCAACGGCCCTCGTGGCGGTATCAAGCGGCTGGCGCCGCCACGCGGGTGCCTCGCAAGCTCGTTACGCCGCGCTACGGGGCAGCATTGCATGAACCCCGTTCTGTAGCGCGGGTAAGCCGTCAGGCGCACCCGCGGGCGGGGTCGACACTCTCTAATCGAGTTTGGTGAGATCGCGCACGGCGCCTTTATCGGCGGAGGTTGCCAGCAGCGCGTAGGCTTTCAGCGCCGGCGTCACCTTGCGTGGGCGAGCCTCGACAGGCTTCCAGGCCTCCTTGCCCTTGGCGTCCATGGCTTCGCGGCGCCCGGCCAGTTCAGCGTCAGTCAGCTTGACGTTGATCGTCCGGTTGGGGATATCGATCACGATGATATCGCCCTGCTCGACCAGGCCGATCGCCCCGCCTGCGGCGGCTTCCGGCGATACGTGGCCAATCGAAAGGCCCGAGGTGCCACCGGAAAAGCGCCCGTCGGTGAGCAGCGCACACGCCTTGCCAAGCCCCTTGGATTTCAGGTACGAGGTCGGGTAAAGCATTTCCTGCATGCCCGGGCCGCCCTTGGGGCCCTCAAAACGGATGACCACCACGTCGCCCGCTTTCACCTTGCCCTCCAGCACGTCGGCCACGGCCTGATCCTGAGACTCGACCACATGAGCACTGCCTTCGAACAGCAAGATCGAGTCGTCCACTCCGGCAGTCTTGACCACGCAGCCATCCAGCGCAATATTGCCGTAGAGCACGGCCAGGCCGCCCTCCTGGGAGAACGCGTGCTCCAGATCGCGGATACAGCCAGTGGCGCGGTCGCCGTCGAGGCTCGGCCAGCGCGCGCTTTGCGAGAACGCCGTCTGGGTGGGCACACCACCAGGGCCTGCCTTGAAGAACTCGACCGTATCGCTGCTTGGTGAGCGCATGATGTCCCACTCGTCCAGGGCGTCCTTGAGGGTATCGCCATACACGGTGGGTACCGAGGTATCCAGCACGCCGGCACGGTCAAGCTCGCCCAGAATCGCCATGATGCCGCCGGCGCGGTGCACGTCCTCGATATGGTACTTCTGGGTGTTGGGCGCCACCTTGCAAAGCTGAGGCACCTCCCGGGAGAGGCGGTCGATGTCGGCGAGGGTGAAGTCCACCTCGGCCTCCTGGGCGGCGGCCAGCAGGTGCAAGATCGTGTTGGTCGAGCCGCCCATGGCGATATCCAGGGTCATGGCGTTTTCAAACGCGGCCTTGGAGCCAATCGCCCGGGGCAGCAGGTGCGCCTCTTCCCCTTCGTAGTAGCGCTTGGCCAGCTCGACGATCTTGTGGCCGGCGCTCTCGAACAGGCGGCGACGATCAGAGTGGGTGGCAAGCACGGTGCCGTTGCCCGGCAGCGCCAGGCCCAGCGCTTCGGTCAAACAGTTCATGGAATTGGCGGTGAACATGCCCGAGCAGCTCCCGCAGGTGGGGCAGGCGCTGCGCTCGACTTCGGCGAGTGTCTCGTCATCCACACTGTCGTCGGCGGCCATGACCATGGCATCGACCAGGTCGAGCCCGTGGTCCAGAAGCTTTGTCTTGCCCGCCTCCATCGGCCCGCCGGACACGAAGATGACCGGAATGTCGAGGCGCATGGCGGCCATCAGCATGCCGGGAGTGATCTTGTCGCAGTTGGAAATGCACACTAAAGCATCGGCGCAGTGGGCGTTGCACATGTACTCGACGCTGTCGGCGATGATGTCGCGACTCGGCAGCGAATAGAGCATGCCGTCGTGGCCCATGGCGATACCGTCGTCCACGGCGATGGTGTTGAACTCCTTCGCCACGCCGCCGGCCTTCTCGATTTCACGGGCGACCAGCTGGCCCATGTCCTTCAGGTGCACATGGCCCGGCACGAACTGGGTGAACGAGTTGGCCACGGCGATGATCGGCTTGTGAAAATCGTCGTCCTTCATGCCGGTGGCGCGCCAAAGCGCGCGGGCGCCGGCCATGTTGCGGCCGGCGGTGGTGGTACGGGAGCGATACTCGGGCATGGTGTCCTCTACTGCTTTTTCTAGTGTCGCGATCAACGGCGCGATCATTTAATAGCCTGGGGTGAGGCTTCAGGCGGGTGAATCCAGCGGGTGGAATTGTGGCATGAGTACCACTTTCGATGCTAGATGAGCAGGCGTTCATATAGCCCGCTCATCCAGCGCCCGAGGGTTGCGATGTCGCCTCGGGCGTTCAGGGGGAAGGCAGGGTCAGGGCAGTTTTTTCAAGCGCCTGATTGACCTTTTCAAGCTTTTCGATGGCCGCCTGGGTGTTCTCCTCCTGGGCACCTTTCAGTCGGAAGGCATCGACCACGTTGGCCAGCTCGTACACCTCGACGGCCAGGTTATCGGCGGAGTCGGCGATCATCTGAACCTTGTGGGCATTTTGCTGGGTGGTGCTGTCCATTTGTGCCACGGCGGCGTTGATCTGGCTGATGCCGCTGCTCTGTTCGTCCGAGGCGTGGGTGATCGAAGCCATCAGGGCGCTCACCTGGCTGACCTGCTGCATGACGTTCTCGATGGAAGCTTCCGCCTGCCTGACCGCCGTATGCCCGCCGCTGACTTCCTGAGTCGCGCTGTCGATCATCTTGCGGATCTCCTGGGAGGCAGAGGCCGAACGGCTGGCCAGGTTGCGAACCTCGCTTGCCACCACGGCGAAGCCCCGGCCGTGCTCGCCGGCTCGCGCCGCCTCGACCGAGGCGTTGAGCGCCAGGATATTGGTCTGAAAGGCGATACCGTCGATCACCCCGATCATCTCGGCCATCTTGTCGGCGCTCTGGGCGATACGCTGCATGCGCTCGACCAGTTGCACCATCTGCTGGCGGGTGTCGCGGGTGCTCGTGGCGTTCTGCTCGGCCAGTTCACTGGCCTGGCGGGCGTTATCGGTATTCTGCGCCACGGTGGCGGTCATCTGCACCATGCTCGAGGCGGTCTGGGCAAGCGAGGCAGCCTGCTGGCCGGTCCGCCTGGCCAGGCTGTCGTTTTCCAGGGCAATCTGCTCGACGGCCGGGGTAACTACCGAGACGCGGTTTTCCACCTCGCCGACCACGGCGGCCAGGCTAAAGCGCATGGTATCCAGCGAGTAGAGAAGATCCCCCAGCTCGTCGTGGCTGCGAGGCTGGTTGCGCGCGGCCAGATTACCTGCGGCTACCTGAAAGGTCATGTAACGGGCGCCGTTGAGCCCCCTGAAGACCGACCGCAGGATAAGAAGGCTCAGGCCCACCATGATCACCAGGCCCACGATCATCAGCACAAGCTGTCCCACGACCATCTGCTGACGCGACTGGCGGGCCTCTTCTACCAGGGCCTCGGCGGTGAGGCGCTTTTGATCCACCAGTTGGCTGCTGAGGTCGCGGATCTCGGCGGCGGCGGGTACGACCACGTCGTTGAAGGCTTCAAAGGCGGCAAACCCGTTGCCCGCCGCCGTGGCTTGTACTGCCTGCTCGAGCCCTTCAGACCACCGGTCAAGGGTGGCATCGAACGCCTGAACAGTGGGGTTCTGCGCATCTTCTGCGCCCAGGTACGCCGCCCACCGGGATTCAATGTCCTGAAAATAGCCGCTGACGGTAACCGATATTGCCTGCATGTCCGCACGGCGGGGGTTACGCACGGCAGGCTCGACAAGCCCCACGGCCAGACCAACGTGTCGTTCGATGTCCTGCATGTTGGCAATGGATTGAAGCCCTGACTGATTGAGCCGGTCCAGCCGCTCACCGGAGTGGACGAGTCCCATCACCCCCGACGCCCCGGCCAGGCCCAGCAGGACAAGCGCCATGACCACCATGCCGACAAGCCTTGCCCGCAGGCTGCCAAACTGAAACCGGCTTAAAAGCCCGAGTACTCCCTTGCGCTGTATCGCCCCCTTGTTGACCTGGTAGTGGCGCGACTTACCCTTTTGGCGCATTTCCGCATACACTTTTTCGGCCAGGGCGACATCGCCGGCTGCGGCCTTGCGGCGTACCGAGGTATACCCCACGATGCGTTCGCCGTCGCGAAGCGCGGCCACCGTGGCATTCACCCAGTAATGGTCGCCGTTCTTGCGCCGGTTCTTGACGTGCCCCTGCCAGGTATGGCCGGACTTGATCGTATTCCAGAAATCCCGAAATGCCGCCTCGGGCATGTCCGGGTGGCGGATCATGTTGTGGGGCGAGCCCATCAGCTCGTTGCGCGAATAGCCGCTGACTTTCACGAATGCCGCGCTGGCGTAGGTAACATTTCCCTCTAGATCGGAACGGGAAATCAAGACGCTCTCGTCGTCGAGCACGTACTCTTTTTGAGTCACAGGTTGGTTGTTGCGCACCTTGGCTTCCCGTTAACAAATATTAATAATGGTTAACTCTATTATCCGGCACCTCCCAAGTTTTAATTCGATGAATAGCCATAAAAAAAACGCCACTCTTTTTCATTAGAGTGGCGTTCTACATTTATCATCCTGCTTGTGACGAGTTACTTGAATACCACGTTCGCGACATCCCGGTAACGGTTGGCAAAGTGCACCGTCATGCCCTCTTTCAGGTAGTCGGGCAGCTCATCGTAATCCCGCCGATTGGGCTCGGGCAGAATCACCTCGAAGATATCGCTGCGCCGGGCGGCAATCACCTTCTCGCGAATACCACCCACCGGCAGTACCTGACCTGTCAGCGTCAGCTCACCGGTCATGGCCAGCGGCCGGTTGATCGCCTTTTTCGTGGCAAGGGACAAGAGCGCAGTGGTCATCGTCACCCCGGCGGAGGGGCCATCCTTGGGCGTGGCGCCTTCCGGCACGTGCAGGTGAATGAACGCCTTGTCGAAAAACTCCGGGTCGGCGCCGTACTCTTTCAAATGCCCCACCGTATAGCTATAGGCGATATTGGCCGACTCCTGCATGACGTCGCCCAGCTTGCCGGTCAGCTTGAAGCCGCGATCCAGCGAGTGCACCTTGCCCGCCTCGATCGGCAGCGTCGCCCCGCCCATGGAGGTCCAGGCAAGGCCGGTGACCACACCTTCGCCCCTGAGCACCTTCTCCTTTCTGAACAGCGGCGCCCCCAGGAATTCTTCCAGGTTCTTGACCGAGATCTTCACCGTTTCCTCGGGCTCTTCGAGAAGCTTGACGGTGGATTTCCTGACGATGCGATGAAGCTGCTTTTCGAGTTGACGAACCCCCGCCTCTCGGGCGTAGCCTTCGATCACTTGCTTGAGCGCCGCATCGGTCAGATTGATGCGCTTTCTGGGCAGATTGTTGCGCTTCAACAGCTTCGGCCACAGGTGATGCTTGGCGATCTCCATCTTCTCTTCGGCGATATAGCCCGACAGACGAATCTGCTCCATGCGGTCCAGAAGCGGGCCGGGAATGGAGTCCAGGGTGTTGGCCGTGCAGACGAACAGCACCTTGGAAAGATCCATGCGTACATCGAGGTAGTGGTCGAGGAAATCGACGTTCTGCTCCGGGTCGAGCACTTCCAGCAGCGCCGAGGCCGGGTCGCCCTGAAACGACTGGCCGAGCTTGTCGATCTCGTCGAGCATGATGACCGGGTTTTCGACCTCGACTTCCTTGAAGGCCTGGACGAGCTTGCCGGGCATCGCGCCGACATAGGTACGCCGATGGCCCTTGATCTCGGCCTCGTCGCGCATGCCGCCGACCGAGAACCGGTAGAACTTGCGCCCCAGGGCCTCGGCAATCGAACGGCCCACGGAGGTCTTGCCGACCCCGGGCGGGCCCACCAGCAGCACGATCGAGCCTCCTACATCGCCCTTGAAGGTGCCTTCGGCCAGAAACTCGACGATGCGCTCTTTCACATCACCCAGCCCGTCGTGGTCGCGGTCCAGCACCTGCCGGGCGTGGTTGAGATCCAGCTTGTCCTGACTGGTGATCCCCCAGGGCAGCGAGGTCAGCCAATCCAGGTAGTTGCGGGTCGTGCCGTACTCCGGCGAGCCGGTCTCCAGTACGCTGAGCTTGTTGAGCTCGTCATCGATGCGGCCCTGAACGCGTTCGGGCACCTTGAGCTCTTCCAGGCGGTTTCGGAAGGTATCGACATCGTTTTCCCGGTCGCCCTTGGAAATACCCAGCTCGCGCTGGATGACCTTGAGCTGCTCGCGCAGAAAGAACTCGCGCTGGCGCTCCTGCATCTGCGCGTTGACCTGCTCGCTGATCTCGCTTTGCAGCTTGGCAACGTCGATCTCCTTGCGCAGCAGCGGCAGCACCTTGTGCATGCGATCCGCCACCGGCAAGGTGGAAAGCACGTCCTGAAGCTCCGGGCCCTTGGCGGAGGTGATGGCCGCGGCGAAATCGGTCAAGGGGCCGGGCTGGTTGGGGCTGAAACGATTCAGATAATGCTTGAGCTCTTCGCCGTACAGCGGGTTGATCGGCAACAGTTCCTTGATGCCATTGATGATCGCCATGGCGTAGGCACGGGTCTCTTCGTCCTCGGCGTTTACCGGCTCCTTGGGATAGGTGACCTCGACCAGATACGGGGGCTGCCGGGAGAGCCAGCGCTGGATCTTGAAGCGCCGCACGCCCTGGGCGATGAACTGGATCTGCTGGTCTTCGCTCTTGAGCTTGTGAACCCTCACCGCCGTGCCTATTTCGGGAAAGCTCGCCTCGTCCAGCTCATCCACGCCCTGCTCGCCCACGAAGGCCACGCCGAGGGTATGGTGGGGCGTATTGCCCACCCGGCGCATGGTCTCTTCCCAGCGTTCCTTGTTGATCACCAGCGGCTGAACCTGGGCCGGGAAGAAAGGACGGTTATGAATAGGCAGCAGATAGATGCGCTCAGGCAGCATTTCGCTGGCCGACACCAGCGAGTGAACCTTCTCGCCATCCGAACGTTGCGGGTCGCCGGCAGCCTCGTCACCGCCCGGCTCGTCATCGGTCAACCACTCGGGTGAATCGTTATCGTGTTCAAAATCCTGGTCGCTCATGCGCCCTCCATCGACTGAGACCGGCAGCACCGCCGCCTGACATTACCCATGGAATGTGGGCAGCGCGATGAAACTTCAACCCTTGGAACACGACTGACCCGAAAGTAGCGGGACGCTTTGCCCCCCTACTGGGGCCAAAGCTCGGGCAAGGGGCGCCCGTTGACCCGCCAGTTACCCCGGATCACGTCAAACTGAAGCTCCCGGGTGCCCAGCGGCAGTCCCAGCCACAGCGCAGCCACGGTCGGGGCGTCATACCAGACGAAATCGCCGTCGATACGATCTTTCCAGCGCGTGCGCTCCCGGGGGTCATTCAGGTTCACCACGCTCAGCGCCTCGGACCTGCGTCCGTCGAAGAAAAGGGCGCCGTCGGCGGCAACGGTGATCCCCAGAAGCGGGCTTTCGAGCGCGACATGGGTGACATCCAGGCGCGGTGAATCGCTGAGCAGGCGCTGCACATCCGGCTCCAGGCGTTCCATGAACCCCTCGGCCATGGGCCGGCTGGAATCTCCCCAGGAGGCCTCCTGGCGAAAGCGCCGGATGATATGGCGCACGGCATCGGCGTTCAAACGTGAAATCTCCGCCTCGATCTCGCCGCTCAGGAGCGAGGTTTCCGGCGCTTCACTGGGTACGCGAACATCGCCCACGGCCAGGCGCCCTTTCAGGCGCAACTCCCCTTCGTCCAGCACCATGTGACTGTGTACGTCGATGGGGGCTACCTGCACTTCATAGGCGGGATAGTAAAGTGCGACGGTATCGATATGCAGATGGTCGCGCTGGGCGAAATGATAGGCGTCTTCGATATAGGTGTAGCGGCTTTCCAGAGCCGTGGGGCCCAGCGTCAGGTGCGCCTGACCATCGCTCAAGGTGAGCTGGTCGAAAAGCGCCCGCAGACGCCAGTCGCCAAACACACCTTCCAGACGTATGCGGGCACCGCGTACGTCAAGCTCGCGGCCGTTTTGCTGGATCACGAAAGGCGCCAGCGCCAGGCGCAGCTCGCTCTTGCCGCTCAGGGTATGGTAGCGCCCCTCCCAGCGGGGCAGCGAAAGCACGGAGACCTCCCCGACCGCCTTTTGCAGCGCGCTGTCGAGCCTTGGCACCAGCGTGCCTTCCACGTCGGTGCTCAAAAGCCCGTGGCGGGCATTGTAGGTCAGCTCCAGGCGCCAGGGCCGGCCCAGAAGCGGTGAAAGCAGCAACCGCCCCTGGGAGGTCAGCCAGCCGGGACTGCTTTCCGGACGGCTCACCCGCCACTCGCCCCGGGCTTCCAGATCCTCCAGCGCCTGGCTCAGGCTGCGCTCGAACAGAACGCTTGAGATCAACTGCGCCACGGCCCATAAAAGCGCCGCTACCGCAATGACCGGGACGATAAGACGTTCCTTACGCATGCCATCTCCTTGGACAGCTTTCATTGGACAGCTTACATGGTCGGCGCTGCCTTACCCCGAGGGCTGGCACATCCTTACGCTAAAGACAGTAACACTCATGAAGATAGTAACGTTTATACAGGGCGCTCTTGAAGAGCGTCGGCACCAGGTCGGCCACGCAGGCTCAATGCAGCCAGAACCACAGGTGCATGGTGCTCCAGGCGTAGATGCCGGCCATCACGTCATCGATCATGATGCCGAACCCGCCGGCCACCCGCCGGTCGGCCCAGCGAATCGGCCAGGGCTTGAACACATCGAAGATGCGAAAGACGATGAACCCCCAAAGCGCGGCTTCCCAGGAAAACGGTACCGCCGCCATGGTGATCCAGTACCCGACGAACTCATCCCAAACGATACCGGAGTGATCGTGAACCCCGAGATCGTGCGAGGTCTTGTCGCAAAGCCACACTCCCACCACGAAGGCAACGAGTACCAGACTCAAATACCAGCCCAGCGGCAGATCCGCCATGATCCAGAAAAAGGGAATGGCGGCCAGCGTGCCGAACGTGCCCGGCGCCCAGGGCACCATGCCGCTGCCCAGGCCAAAGGCGAAAAAATGGGTAGGGCGTCGCCAGACGCTACCAGGTGCTTGGTTCATGGCGTTTCCCTAGTGAAATGCTGCCACCCTTGCGCGCTGGCGCTGTCCACGCCGCGCACGCCCGGCGTCTCGCTCACGCGCCCGATCACGGTAAGCGCCACGCCAAGCCCGGCCAGCGCACACCGGGCTTTTTCAATATTGTCAGGGGCAAGGGTGATGAGAAGCTCGTAGTCGTCGCCACCGCCCAGCATCGCCTCGAGCGCGGCCTTTTCTCCCAGCGTCTCCACCAGGGCCTCGGCCCTGGGAAGCGCATCGGGGAAAAGCTCGGCGCCCACGTGGGAGGCCCGACGCAGATGACCCAGATCCGCCAGAAGCCCATCCGAGATATCCAGCGCCGCGCTTGCCAGATCGCGCAATGCCACTCCCGCCTCGAGGCGAGGCGTGGGTAGAAGATACCGCTGCACGAGCGGGTGCGCCATATCCCGCTCGCCCTGCTGCCATAACGCAAGGCCCCCGGCACCGCCGCCCAGCGCCCCGGTCACGGCGATGGCATCGCCAGGCCGGGCGCCAGCGCGGGTCAGCGCCTGTCCGCTGGGCACCTCGCCCATCACGGTCACGCCGATGCTCAGCGCCCCGGAGGTCACATCGCCGCCCACCAGCACGGTGTGATACCGCTCGCAAAGAGCATGAAACCCCTGGGCGTACGCCTCGAACCAGCGTGTGGCCATGGCCGAATCGGCAAAGGTATTCAGGGAGTGGCCAAGCGCCATCAGACACCAGCGCGACGTCGCCCCCATGGCGGCCAGATCGCTCAGGGCCACCGCCAGGGCGCGGTGGCCGATGGCGCTGGCCGGGGCGTCGGCGGGAAAGTGAACGTCAACGACCGACGTATCGACACTGACCACCAGCTGGCAGCCCGGCCGGGGCGTCAACAAGGTGGCGTCGTCACCACAGCCCATCGCCACGCCGCTGTCGCCGGCGGGCGCGCGGGCGGGTTTCAGAAACCGTTCAATGAGATCGAATTCGCCAAGCACAAAGGCCCCTTAACGCAATACAAGCGAACCCGCCTCAAAGACGGCGGGCGCTTACCTCGGCACTGCGTAAGCGATTGGCCAGCTTATCGAGTATGCCGTTGACGTATTTATGGCCGTCGGTGGCGCCAAAGGCCTTGGCCAGCTCGACGCCTTCATTGATGGCCACCCGGTAAGGCACTTCCGGGCGCTTGGCCAGCTCATAAGCGCCCAGGCGCAAAATGGCCAGCTCCACCGCGTCCAGGTCTTCCAGGCGGCGGTCCAGCAGCGGGGAAATCTCCCGGTCAAGCTCCGCCTTGTGGCGCACGGTTTCGTGCAACAGCGTATGAAACAGCGCCCGGTCGGAAATTTCCATCACCTTGACCCAGTTCTCGTGGTCTTCCAGGTCATCGTCGGCGAGCTGGCTGCGAAATTCCGCCTCCACCGTGGAGGCGGACTTGCCGGTCATGTGCCACTGATAAAGCGCCTGAACGGCCAGCTCACGGGAGGCGCGGCGCGCCTGCTGGGCGGCACTGGGCTGACGCTCTCGGCGCTCGCTCATGAGGGCTCTCCGCCAGACAATGCGCGCAGAAGCGACACCATCTCCATGGCGGCCATGGCTGCTTCGGTACCCTTGTTGCCGGCCTTGGTACCTGCGCGCTCGATGGCCTGCTCGATGGATTCCACCGTCAAGACGCCATTGGCCACTGGCGTCTCGAACTCGAGCTGAAGCTGATTGATGGCGGTGTTGCAGCCGCCCGCCACGTACTCGAAATGCGGCGTGCCGCCGCGAATCACCGCGCCCAGCGCAATCACCGCGTCGGGCTTGAGGGTCTTCAGGACACGTTTGACCGCCAGGGGAAGCTCCCAGGCGCCGGGCACATGAACGATATGAATGTTCTCGACGTCCACGCCGTGGCGCGTCAGGCTATCCACCGCGCCCTCTACCAGGCTATCGACAACGTGATGATTGAAGCGCCCCACGACGATCACATAGCGACCGTCGACATCGACAAAGGTACCTTCAACTTGGGTAAGGGATTGCATCTGTTTAATCCTGCTCAATATTCTTTAAGACGTTGCATCGGTGCCGCTGTCAGGGCCCAGAAGCTCGACCACTTCCAGATCAAACCCCGACAGCGCTGAAAACTTCCACGGCGAACTCAGCAGGCGCATCTTTCCCACGCCCAGATGGCGCAGAATCTGCGAGCCGGTGCCGATGGTCATGTAATTGCCGGAGCCATCGGTGTCGCTGGTGCGCGGCGGCTGTACGCGACCCAGAAACACGTCCAGCTGGTCTTTCAGCCCCGGCGCGGGATGGCCCTCGTCGATCAGCACCAGTACACCGGCGTCGGCCTGGCTGATCTCTTCAAGCGCCCGGTGGGCGTGCCAGCGATACGACGTCTCGTGCTTCAAACCCAACACATCGCGAAGCGTGTCGGCCAGGTGAACGCGCACCGTGGTGATCTCCCCCGGCACGGGCCGGCCTTTCACCAGCGCCAAGTGATGGCCGCCCTGAAGCCGGTCGCGGAACACGTGCAGGGTCAGCTCGCCCTGGTTGGTCGCAACCGGCGTGGTCTCGATCAGATCGACGGTCTGCTCATTCACCATGCGGTAATGAATCAGATCGGCGATGGTGCCCATCTTGATCCCGTGAGTCCGGGCGAACACCTCAAGCTCGGGGCGGCGCGCCATGCTGCCGTCGTCGTTCATGATCTCGCAGATCACCCCGCTGGGATCACAGCCGGCGAGTGCTGCCAGATCGCAGGCCGCCTCGGTGTGTCCGGCCCGGCGCAGAACGCCGCCAGGCTCGGCCATCAGCGGGAAAATATGTCCTGGCTGCACGATATCGGCTGCCTTGGCCTGGGGCGCCACGGCGGCCTGCACGGTACGCGCGCGATCCGCCGCGGAAATGCCCGTGGTCACCCCCTCCCGGGCCTCGATCGAGAGCGTGAACTTGGTGCCAAAGCCCGAGCCGTTGTTCCCCACCATCAGCGGCAGGTTCAAACGCTCGCAGCGCTCGCGGGTCATGGGCATGCAGATGAGCCCACAGGCGTGGCGCGCCATGAAGTTGATATGCTCGGCCTGAACCTTCTCGGCCGCCATTATGATATCGCCTTCGTTTTCGCGATCCTCATCATCCATGAGAATCACCATTTTGCCCTGGCGGATATCCTCCACCAGCTCGGCAATCGGGGACAAACCCTCTGAAGAGGCGTGCACCATGGAATCTCCCAAACAGTGGTCGCAGTGCGTGCGATTTTGCGCGAAGGGTACCTTGGCTGGCCCACGCGCGCCAGGCTTTACCGTCAAGTGAGCTGCACGGGGTGCGGCCCGAAAAGCGGTTCAGCCGGTTGGTTCGTCGGCACGGCCAAGGGGCCGGGCAATAATGCGCCAATCGTTGCCAATGGCGCGCATGTCCTGAATCTCGAGGCGCTTCTGGTGCGCCATTTCGGTCAGCCCCGGCAGGGCGAAAAGCGGCCGGGCCTCGCCGCCCAGAAGCGTCGGCGCGACAAAAAGCTGCAGCTCGTCCACCAGGCGGGCATCGAGCAGCGCCCCGGCCAGGGTCGCGCCGGTTTCCACCAGCACCTCGTTCACCTGGTACTCGCTGGCCAGAAAATGCAGCATGTCGGAAAGCGACACCCGGCCCGCCTGGTAAGCGGGCATCACATGAATGTGAGCCCCCGCCGCTTCCAGTTTACGGCGTTTTTCTTCGCTGTGCTGGTCGGTGGTGATGATCAGCGTCTGGCCCGGCTCGCTCAGACACGCCGCGGCCAGCGGCAGGCGCAGCGTGGAATCCATGATGACCCGCAGCGGCTGGCGTGTGGCCACCGCCTCGGCGTTGACGAGGCCGAGCTGGTCGGCGCGCAGGGTCAGGCGCGAGTCGTCCAGAATGATCGACTCCACGCCGCTCAGAATGGCGCTGGAGCGCGCCCGCAGACGCTGCACCTGGCGTCTCGCCTCGGGCCCGGTGATCCACTGGGACTCGCCGGAGCCCATGGCGGTGCGTCCATCCAGGCTCATGGCCATCTTGAGCCGAACAAAGGGAAGACCGCGCTGCATCCGCGAGACGAACCCGGGATTGAGGGCCCGGGCGTCCGGCTCCAGAAGCCCCACGTCCACCTGGATACCCGCCTCTTCGAGGCGCTCGATACCGCGCCCGCTCACCTGAGGGTTGGGGTCCACCATGGCCACCACGACCCGGGCCACCCCAGCCTCTACCAGCGCCGCAGCACAGGGCCCGGTACGCCCCACGTGGGAACAGGGTTCCAGGGTGACGTAGGCCGTCGCCCCACGGGCCTGGTGCCGGGCGGCGTCCAGCGCGTGAACTTCCGCATGGGGCTCGCCGGCCTTGACATGAAAGCCCTCCCCGACGATACGCCCGTGGGCGTTCGAGTCGTCATACTCGACGATCACGCAGCCCACCCGCGGGTTGGGGTCGGTGGTGTAAAGCCCTTTTCTGGCCAGGGTGATCGCCCGGGCCATATAGACATGATCACGCTCTGAAAACGACGCACCCATCACGATTTTTCGCCCTGCTCATGAGGCGATTGCGCCAGCCGGTCGATCTCGGCGCGAAACTCCTCCAGATCCTGAAACTTGCGATACACCGAGGCAAAGCGGATATAGGCCACCTGATCGAGCCCGCTCAGCGCTTTCATGACGGCCTCGCCGATATCCCGGGCGTTCACTTCGCGCTCGCCCTGGGCACGCAGCGACTGGCGAATGCGCTCGACCGCGGCTTCGATGGCCTCGGCACTGACCGGGCGCTTCTCGAGGGCGCGCAGCATGCCGGCGCGCAGCTTGGCCTCGTTGAAGCTCTCTCGGGAGCCGTCCGATTTTACCACCCGTGGCATGATGAGTTCAGCGGTTTCATAGGTCGTGAAGCGCTCGTGACAGCTGGCACACTGCCGACGCCGGCGCACCTGGTCGCCGTCCGCTACCAGGCGCGAGTCGGTAACCCGAGTATCATTAGCACCACAAAAAGGGCAATGCATGGCCGTCAACCTATGGTTAGAGCAGTAATGGAGTGTTGCCGTCTGAGCGCGTTATCAAAAAAGCAGAAAAGGTAACGAAGTCATAACACGGCGCCCTTTCTATTCAACGCGGCCATAACCTAGCATTGTAACGATTTGGCACACAAGCTGCAGCGTTTGTTACAGCTTACCTCAAGGAGCCGACCATGACGCTTTTCGAACAGACGCTTCACCGCCATCTGACTCACCTTTACGGCCAGCGCGCCACGGAAGTCGCCCGACGTATCGGCCAGCACCTGGAATATTTTGCCCACGCCCAGGCCGGGACCCAGGTCCAGACGCGGGGCGAAGGTCCGGGTGAAAATCAAAGCGCAAGCCAGGACGGCGCTTTGATGACGCACACGCGCCGCCTCGATTCACAAGACGCACCGTTATGGAGCGAAAAGGACCAGTGGGTGATCAGCTACGGTGATTCGATCACCGCCGATGGCACTGCCCCGCTCACCGTGCTCGACGATTTTTTACGCCATTATCTGGCGGATTGCATCAGCGGCGTTCACGTACTGCCGTTTTTCCCCTGGAGCAGCGACGACGGCTTTTCGGTGATTCACTACCGGGAGGTAAACCCGGAGCTTGGGGACTGGTCGCATATCCGCCAGCTTGCCCGCCATTTCGACGTGATGGGCGATCTGGTGCTCAATCACGTCTCCCGGGAATCGCTGTGGTTCGTCGATTACTTGAGCGGCAGTCTTCCCGGGCGGGACTTCTTCATCGAAGTGGAACCCGACACGGACGTTTCCCAAGTGACCCGCCCGCGCAGCAACCCGCTACTGGTGCCCGTGGCGACCCGACGAGGCACCCGCCATCTGTGGGCAACGTTTTCAGACGACCAGATCGATCTCAACTTCGAAAACCCGGATGTGCTGCTCGAGTTCGTGGGCATTCTGCTGTTCTACCTGCGTCAGGGCATCCGGATCATTCGTCTGGACGCCGTGGCATTTCTGTGGAAACGCCTGGGCACCAACTGCATTCACCTGCCCGAAACTCACACCGTGGTACGGCTGTTACGCCTGATTGCCGACGAGGTCGCCCCGGGCACGCTCATCGTCACCGAAACCAACGTGCCCCACGCCGAAAACATCAGCTACTTCGGCCTCGAGCGTTTGCTGCCCGGCCCCGGCGGCCCCGTACAGACCGCCGATGAAGCGCACATGGTGTATCAGTTCGCCCTGCCGCCGCTTTTGCTGCACACCCTCACCCGGGGAGAAACCGCCACGCTTCAGACCTGGCTTGCCACCCTGCCGGCGCTTCCCGACCACTGCACCTATCTCAACTTCACCGCCAGCCACGACGGCATCGGGGTACGCCCGCTGGAAGGCCTGTTGCCGGATCACGAGCGCGATGCCTTGCTTGAATTGATGCACCGCTTCGGCGGCTTTGTCAGCATGCGCAGCAACCCCGACGGCACCGACACGGCCTACGAGATCAACATCACCTGGTTCGAGGCGATGCGCGGCACCCGCCGCGGGCCGGACCCGTGGCAGATCGCCCGGTTTGTATGCAGCCAGGCGATCATGCTCACCCTTCAGGGGATTCCTGCGCTCTACATTCATACCCTGACCGGCTCGCTCAACGACCAGGAAGGCGTGGAGCGAAGCGGCCGACTGCGCTCGATCAACCGTCATCGCTGGGCCAGAGAGGAACTCGAGCTTTTACTCGAAAACCCCACCACGCCGACACATGATGTATTCTTCGCGCTGCGCGAGCTTTTGAGACAGCGCCGCCAGGAACCCTGCTTTCACCCCAACGCCCCCCAGCGCGTGCTGGCTACCGGCGACAACGTGCTGGCCATTGAACGCGGCCCGCTGGAAGATGGCCGAAGGCTGCTGGCGCTTTTCAACGTGACCGACAAGCCCGCACCGCTCGATGAGGCCGGACAGGCGCTCGACGAAGCGCTCGGCCAAGGCCCCTGGCGGTCACTGGACGCGCCTCACGAGTGGCTGCCTGAAAAGGCCCTGCCCCCCTACGCCGTTCGCTGGCTGGTGGCCAAAAGAACTTGAAAGAAGAGAACCGGGCGCTACTTGCACCCTCGACCAGGTATTCCTGACTCACGACCCATTACACGAGAGCCACCATGCGGGTAACGTTCCAACGAGCATCAAACATCGCCCTGGCCAGTCTATGCCTGGGGCCGGTGCTGGCCAGGGCCGAGCCGCTGCCCGCCCCGGTCGAGGCGCTTCGCAACCAGGGCGTGGAGATTCACGAACGCTTCGAGGCCCCCGGCGGGCTTACCGGCTTTGGCGCCAGCACACCCGGCCAGGAAATGGCGGTCTACCTCACCCCGGACGGCGAGCACGTCATCATCGGCACGCTGATGGACCGCCAGGGCACCAACCTGACCGAGGCCCAGCTGGCCGCCCACGTGCGCGCCCCTCTCGAAGCCCAGACCTGGCAAAGCCTCGAGCAAAGCCACTGGATTCAGGATGGCGACAGCAACGCAACGCGCACGGTGTACATGTTCACCGATGCCAACTGCAGCTACTGCAAACGGCTCTGGCGAGCGACCCGCCCCTGGGTCGAGGCCGGCGAGGTCCAGATTCGTCACATCATGGTGGGAATTCTCGCACCCAACAGCCCGGCGCTGGCCGCCACGCTGCTCGCCGCCGACGACCCGACGGCGGCCTTGAAGGCTCACAGCGAAGGCGAGCCGGTCGAGGCCAGTGCCCAGGCCCTCGAGATCGAAGAGCAGGTGTACACCAACAACCAGCTGTTCGACGAGCTGGGCCTCCACGCCACCCCCACCAGCGCCTTCCAGCGCGACACCGACGAGGGCTACACGCGCCTCGATCGCATCGAAGGGCTGCCGGACGAGCCGCGCCTGATCGAAATGATGGGAAGCGAGGCACCCGAGTAATACCGGGGCTCGCATGAAAATCACCCAAGGCCTTGATTATGAACCGCTCGTTTCTGAGCGGTTTTTTATGCTTCGATATGAGCAATAATTAAACGTTTTTTTCACTCATGCCCTATTGCCCCGCACCGATATAAAGAGCCGTGTGTTCGAAACCTCATGTATTCAGAACCTCATGTATTCAGAACCTCGTTTTCAAGACCTGGTTTTAAAACCTCGTTCTTAAAACACAGGTCCTCTATTTCACGCTCGGGAAACTCATGACGCGACTAACGATGAACCAACGGCTCTGGGGTATCTTGGCCATCATATGTCTTGCCATGCTGGCCCTGGTAGGCTGGCTCACCTGGGACAATCGACACACCATGGAGGAGGAGCGGCGTACCAGTATCCAGCAGGTCGTCGAGAGCCTAGGTTCCCAGCTCGAATCGCTTCAGGCCAGGGCCGCCAGCGGCGAACTCACCGTCGAGCAGGCGCAGCAGCGCGCGATCGAAAGTATCAACAACGCCGGGTTTGGCGATGACGAGTACATCTTTGCCTTCGACGATCAGCTCGACATCGTGTCGCACCCCCGGCGCGAGCGTGGTACTGACATGAGCAGTTTCCAGGACAGCCGCGGCATGTATCTCTACAGCGCGTTCCTGGAAGCCGCCCGGGCCGGCGGTGGCCACGTCGACTACTACTCGCGCCGGCTCGACTCCGGTGACCAGCAGTTCTCCAAGGTCAGCTATTTCGCCTACCTGCCCGAGTGGGGCTGGGCTTACGGGGCGGGGATCTATACCGACGACATCGATGCGGATTTTGTCAGCAACCTGATTCACTCGCTGATCGCGTTTCTGCTCATCGGCGCGCCCGTGGCGCTACTGATGGGCTGGATCATTCGCGATGTAGGGCGTCGCCTGGGTGGCGATCCGCGCTACGCGGCGTCGGTGGTCAGCCATATCGCCAACGGCGACCTGACCCGCGAGACCACGCTGCCCCGTTCGGACCAGAACAGCCTGCTGTTCAACATCGACCGCATGCGTGAAAACCTGGCCCACACGATAGGCGGCATCCATCAGGGCGCCGACCAGGTCAACAGCGGGGTCGAACAGATCGTGGGGGTCAACGAAGAGCTGTCCACGCGTACCGAGCAGCAGGCCGCCTCGCTTGCGCAAACCGCGTCCAGCATGGAAGAGCTGACGGCGACGGTGAAGCAAAACGCCGAGCACGCCGACCACGCGCGCAAGCTGGCCTCCTCCACGGCGGAAAACGCCCAGCGGGGAAGCACGGCCATGACCACCGTGGTGAGTACGATGGAGGCCATCAACGAAAGCTCCGCTCAGATGAGCAGTATCGTCAACACCATCGACGCCATCGCCTTTCAGACCAACATTCTGGCGCTCAATGCCTCGGTCGAGGCCGCCCGCGCCGGCGAACAGGGCCGCGGCTTTGCCGTCGTCGCAAGCGAAGTGCGTCTATTGGCCAGCCGTTCCGCCTCGGCGGCGCAGGAGATCAAGAAGCTCATCGAGGATTCCGGCCTCAAGGTGGCCAATGGCAGCCAGCAGGTGCGCGATACCGGTGAACTCATCAATAGCGTGGTCACCGAAATCCAGCAGCTCAGCACCCTGGTTCAGGAGATCTCTGCGGCCACCAATGAACAAAGTAGCGGTATCGAACAGGTCAACGAGGCGGTCACCCAGATGGACCAGATGACCCAGCAAAACGCCGGACTGGTGCAAGAGAGCAACCACACCACCCAGGCCCTTGCCCAGCTGAGTACGCAGCTACGCGAGCGTGTCAGCCACTTCCGTATCCAACCACCGCTGGCTTACCAGCAAAGCGAATCGAAGGCGCTACCCAGCCGCCCCATCGCCCTCGATTCCTTCTAGCCCCACCGCCTGACTTGCCACATCGCCGGGCCGGGCATTTCCTTGAAGGCCTTGGCCAATACCGAGAAGCGCCTGCCGGGCAGGCGCTCGGCTCAAGAGATCGCGAGCTGAATTTCTCCCCCATCGGCACCCTTCAAACGTCGCCCTGGTTATCCAGCTCGACTGCTTCGCGCATGCGGGCGAGCAGGTCGGGGACGGCGGCCTGTACCCGGTTCCAGCTGGGGATGAAAGGACGCTCGCGGGGGTTGTCGAGAAACAGGTTGCCCGCCTCCAGCAGGTTGTTGGCGAAAAGCTCCACCGCCTGCTCTTCGCTGTGGCGGTCAAGGCTCAGCCCGTTCATGGTGGCGTCGTGGTCGTAGACCTCGATCAGATCCAGCGCCAGGCGGTAGTAGGTAGCCTTCAGCGTGCGAAAATCCTCGCTGCTGAAGCTCACCCCTTGTGTGGCAAGCTTGCGATAAAGCGCCTTGGCGATATCCAGACTCATGCGGTTGAGCCCGCCACTGGCGTCCTCTTCGCTGACCGGCTGATGCTTGTGGTCGTAGGCGTCGGCGATATCCACCTGGCAGATCTGGCGCATCGAGTAGTTGCGCTGCAGCTCCGAGAGCACGCCGATCTCGAGCCCCCAGTCGGCAGGGATACGAATGCCTTCCAGCACCTCGGCGCGCATGGCGAACTCCCCGGACAACGGGTAGCGAAAACAGTCCAGGTAGTCCAGATACGCCGACGGCCCGCACACGGTCTTCAGCGCGCGCAGAAGCGGCGTGACCATCAGCCGCGAGACGCGCCCGTTGAGCTTGCCCTCGGCAATGCGCGGGTAATAGCCCTTGCAGAAGCTGTAGTTGAAGCGCGGATGGGCGACCGGATACATCAGGCGCGCCAGAAGCCCGCGGTCGTAGGTCAGGATATCGCAGTCGTGAAGCCCCACCACTGCCGAGCGACTGGACGCCAGCATGTAGCCCGCGCAGTACCACACGTTGCGGCCCTTGCCCGGCTCAAGCGCGCCCAGCCCGTGCTCTTCGAGCTCGGCGTACAGAGCCTTCAGGCGTGGTCCGTCGTTCCACAGGATGCGCGTATGCTGGGGCAGCCGCGAGAAGAACTCCCGGGCGAAGAGAAACTGCTCGCGGTCGGCCCGGTCCAGGCCGACCACGATCTCATTCAGGTAGGGCACGTGCTTGAGCTCGTCGACGATCGCTGACAGCGCCGGCCCCTCCAGCTCGGAAAAAAGCGACGGCAGGATAAGCCCCATGGGCCGACGCTTGGCAAAGTGGCAAAGATCCTGCTCCAGCGCCTCGACCGGGCGGCGGGTCAGGTTGTGAAAATCCGTGATCAGTCCGTTTTGATGAAAATCACTCATGGGTGCCCTCTCTGGCCTGGCGCTTGTGCATTACGCGATAAAAGTTCGTCAAAGCGCCGCGGCGTCCTTTTCAGCCACGGCGAGCCGGTCATCCTCCCGGCCCCACCAATACGCAAGCCCCTCCACCCAGCCCTCGGGCCCGGGCGCGCGGGTGCGATAAAGCGAGGCGTTCGCGGGCTCCACCTTCAGCGTATGGCGGCCCTTGATCACCACGGCCTGGTCCACCGTTTCCAGCATCTCGATATCGTTGGGGCCATCGCCCAGGCCCAGGGTCAGCGGCCGGCTTCCCCGAAGCGCGCAAAAGCGCTTGATCAACCAGCTCACGGCGCTGCCCTTGTCCGAGGCCGCCCCCATCACGTGATAAAAGCGCCCACCCTGGGTCAGCGTCAGGCCATCGCCCTGCAGCGCCCTGCGAAACGTCTCCAGCGCGCTTGCGTCATCTTCCCAGACCAACGGCTCGCTCCCCTCGCGTTTTCGCGCGGCGATGGCCCGGGCCTCGTCGAGCCCGGTCAGCGCCATCAGCCGCTCGAGAGGCATCTCGCCCATGCGGGTAAAGCGAATGCCCAGGCGCTGGCGCCAGACGTTCAAGCGCGCGCGAATGAACGTGTTGTCCACCCCGGTGTGCTTGACGACGATGCTGTCGCTGGCGTTGCCGGGGCGATCCAGACGCGGATGACACCAGCCCGGCGGCAGGCCGATCACCGCCCCGTTTTCGGCCACGAAAGGCGTGGCGGTGAGGTTCAAGGCGTCACGAAGCGCTGCAAGCTCGGCGCGGGTCTTGCTGGTCACGGGAATCACGGGCACACCGAGCGCCTTGAGCCGAGCAAGAGCCCCCCTGGCCGGGGAAAAATCGTAGCTGTCGTGATCCAGCAGGGAGCCGTCCAGGTCCGTGACCACCAGACGCGGTGTCAGCGCCGGGTCCCGCGCGGCGCTGGCGGGTTCGATAGTCGACCGGGGTTGTGGGGCGTGTTCCGTCATGACACCACCTTTTCGAATGTTGAAGTGCCGGGGGATGTTCAAGGAGACTCGAGGTTCAAGGCCCTCCCCGAAGTCTGCGGCACGTTACCAGTCGTTAGCAGATTGCGTGCCAATGCAGTAATGGATCGTATTTTCAATCACTTGAGTAACCGGCAGACTTGCTTGAACCGGCGAGCACCAAAAAAGCGCAGTCCTGCAGCACCGCATTGGTGCATTCAAGTTAGACAACACTTGAACAAAATATGAAAAAAATTGAAAAAAAGCTTGGCAGGAGAGCGATAATGTTTATACTCAAATTGTACCTGCTGGCAGCCTTGTACACCCCTCACCTGATGCCAGCAGACTACACCGAGCCAAGCCCTTACTGACCCGCCACCCTCTGGCGGGTCTTTTTTCATGCGTGGCAATTACCTGTACAAACGGATTCCCTTGATCTGTACAGGCCCATCCTATTCAACGTGAATGACCACCTCCACCCGGCGGTTGCGTGCGCGCCCTTCGGCGGTGGCGTTGTCTTCCAGGGGCTGGGTAGCGGCCAGGCCCACGGCGCGAAGCCGTGAAGCCGAAACGCCTGCCGCCTGCAGCGCCTCGACGATGGCAATCGCACGGGCGCTGGACAACGCCCAGTTGGAGGAGAACTCCGGCGTGTTGATCGACTGGCTGTCCGAGTGCCCTTCCACCCAGACTTCCCCCTCATAGCGCTGAATGGTTTCCAGCAGGCTCCCCACCAGCGACGCGCCGTCTTCGGTCAGCTCCGCCGTGGCCGAGGGGAACAGCATCCGGTCCTGCACCCGCAGGCTGATGCCTTCGGCCACCCGGGCCACTTCCACGCCTTCAAGGTTGGGCAGGTAGAGCGAATCCGCCACCCGCTCGTCGAGCCCCTGCGCCACGCTGATCGCGGCGCTGACCGCCGCGTCGCTGAGCGGATAGGCGTTCACCGGCGGCTGGTCCGTCAGAATCACCATGTAGTCGGCCAACGGCGAGACGCCCGGCTCTGGTGCTACGCCGCGGGCCCGCGAGGCGAAAAGCGGTGCCGGCAGCAGCCATTCGAATACCGGCGCCTGCTCGTCAGGCGCCAGGACGTTCGCAGGGGCAAGAGGCTGGCGCGCCAGAAGCGCCGGGGGCACCGGTACGGGCACGATGGCCGCCCGCCGCTGCGGGCCGGCCACGCCGAGCGCGGCGCTGATGGCCACCGGGCTCAGCACGCCCGGCCTTGAAGCAGGCAGCGCCGGGGCCGCACGCGTCAACGCCTCGGGAAACGGTACATCGAGCGCGGCGGCGGGCACTACCTGGACCTCGTGGCTCGAGGTATCCACGGGGTCGTCACCGGACCAGCCCGGGTCGATATTGGAGGCGGCAATGATCACCACGAACAGCGCAACGAGTATCGTCATGATATCGATATAGCTGATCATCCAGCCGCTGTTGCCATCGTCTGCCGGGTACGCGGACAGCAGAGAATCGTGGCGCGGCCCCCCACGGTGATCTTCAAGCATAGGTGTCTCTACTCATTCAAGTTTTCTACCCGTTGGCCGATTTAGATGTAAACATGACGACCTAGTCTATCAAAAACCCCTTTTGCGAAGATAAGGAACTAGCTGGTGTATACCCGCCTATTAGCTGTAACAACGCGTTTCGGGTGCGCGCTCGGCGTGGGGCTTGCAAGCCTTGCACTGAGCGGCTGCTTTTACGCCAACACCTCGCAGGCGCCGATTGCGACCACCTACCCGTACTCCGAACAGCAGCGCATGCAGGCCGCCCACCACTGGGAAATACTGGCCCGCCACGAGGCCGGACAGATTCTTGCGCGCGAGCGGGTAAGATTTCGCGATCTGCACATTCAGGACCCGACCCCGGAGGGGTATGTGGCCTATAGCGGCGGCGAGTTCAGCCGTGGCTTTCGCACCTTCCTGACCAGCGAGCTGGTCACCCGAGGCGCCAACGTGACCACCGCCGCCACCGCCAACAGCGCCGAGGTCGTGGTCGATGTCGAGATCGTCGAGCATCGCGATCGCGGCTTCATTCGCCCGCCGGTGGGCGCTTTCACCGCGCTGACGGCGGGTATTGCCGTGGCCGCCATTCCCCTCAAGCGCTGGAGCGAGCCGGCGCTGGGGCTGATTCCTGCAGGCATGGTGGCCGATGTCACCAGCGGCAGCTGGACGCACACCGGCAATGAAGAGATCATCGTCACCACCCAGGTGATCGACGGCGAGCGCATTCTTTACTCGTCCTCCAACATCTACTACATCAACAAGGGCGACCGGCGCCAGTACGCTCCCCAGGCGTACCATGCCCCCGTCGAGCCCTCCATTCCGCTCACCAACACCTGGTAAGGCCATGCACGCATCGATCTCTTCACCGTTTGCCTTCATCAAGCGCCGCACCTTGCGGCCCCTTTGGCGCAGCGCCCTTCTCGCCGTGGGCGTTCTTGTGCTGGCCGGGTGCGCGGGCATGAACCAGCGCGGGTCCACCCCGCCGCCGCCGCCGCCGGATCTTTCCGAACTGGCCCACGAGGCGGCGGCGCACATGCTGGCCGTCAATCCGGACCTTGCCCGCTACAGCCCGATGATCGCCGCCACCTTTGTCAGCATCGACAACCTGACCCAGTCGTCGACCTTTGGCCGGATCAGCTCGGAAATCATGGCCTCGGCGCTTGCCCAGCAGGGGCTGCAGGTCCGCGAAGTCAAGATGCGCGACAGCATGTTCATCGAGGAGAACGTGGGCGAGCTGATTCTTTCCCGCCAGGTGCAGCGGCTGAGCGCTCAGCACAATGCCCGCTCGATTCTGATGGGCACCTACGCCCAGGGCCAGGATTTCATCTATGTCAGCACCCGGGTGGTGCGCGCCGGGGACGCCATGGTGCTGGCCAGCGCCGACTTCAAGCTGGCGATCAACAACAACGTGCTGAGCCTGCTCGAAACCCAGGGTGGCTGGTAAACCCCGGTTACCGGTAAGATAGCGCTTTTCAACGATCAGGGGCGCGCATGACGGCTCGCATGAGGAAAAGTGCCGGGGCAACCAGGGCGGCTATCGTGGCCGTCGGTCGCCTCATCAAGCTGGTAGCCAACATCACCAAGATGTTGAGCTACCCGTTTCATGCGCTTTTCCCCAAAAAGCGCTTTACCCTGCCCGCCTACGCCCCGCCGCTCTGGAAGCAGGCCCCCGCGACGGCCATTCCGCGAACGCTGTGGCAGACCAACTTCACCGACCGGGTCACCCTGCCGGTCTATCTCAATTACCTGTTCAACCGGCTGATGGCGCCGCGCTTCGAGTACCGCTTCATGGTCACCCAGGCGCGCCACACCTTCATCGAGCGCCACTTCGACCCCCGGGTCGTGCAAAGCTATACGCGTCTGCAGATCGGCGCCGCCCAGGCGGATTTCTGGCGTCTGCTGGTGCTTTACCACCACGGCGGCGTCTACATGGATATCGACGCCCACGCCATCTGGCCGCTTTCCCGAGTGGTGGGCACAGAAAACCGGGAGCTTTTCGTCACCACCCGCCGGGGGGACATCAGCAACTACTTCATCGCCAGCCAGGCAAAGAACCCTCACCTGCTGGCCCTGATCGAGCAGGTGCAGCGCAATATCGAAACCGGCACGCAGACCAATGTCTTCGAGCTGACCGGCCCGGGGGTATTCAACCAGCATCTGGACAAGAATGCCGTGCCCACGGTGCCCTACCGCTACGCCTGCCATCAGGGAAGCTTCACCAACGAGCATTTCCAGTACCTGGATAAAAAGGCCGGAAAGTGGACCCGGGAGCAGACGCGCATTGCCGTGGTGGCGCCCGAAGCGGTAGCAAAAGACGTGGTGGCACCAGACGTGATGACACGAGAAAACCCGGCCCGGAAAAAAGAGAGCGAGGCGCTATCGAAATAGCGCCTCGCCAGGCCCTGCCCGTTTTATAAACGACGCGTCTGCACGGCATCAGACACCGCAAGTCCTGCACGACACGCCCTGCATCACGAAAAGGCTCAGGCCATCTGATACTCCGCGGCCGGGGCGTCCGCCACACCGGTCAGCGTCAAGGCCCCGGATTGATCCGCCATCCAGGGCGCGTCGGAGCTTTCGGCAATCGCCGGGGCCATATCCCAGGTGATCTCCTCGGCATAGAGCTGGTCGAACGGGGTGCGCTCGCCGCGATCGGGAATCACCAGGGCAAGCAGAGGGTCGAGACCGGCAAAGCCGTCGTTACCCAGCGCCCGCGCAATACCCAGCATGCTCAACACGCCTTCGAGGGTCAGCGCGCTGGCCACCGCGTCGAAGTCCAGCTCGAGCCCTTCGAGGGACTTGAGTTCGAACTCCTCGAGCCCGCGCTGCTCGATCAACAGCACCGGCGTTCCATCGATGGCAATACCGTTACGGCCGATATCCGCCGCATCGCCGCCGGGAAACAGGGACAGAAAACCATAGTCGAACAGCTCCACTCCCTGGGCGAGCGCCACGGCGGCCTGCTGAGCAGTCACGGTAATGCCGGGCTCGACGCCGTCGTTGGTCGGCCACAGGATAGACATGGTTTCCAGCTCGCCGGCCGCGTTGAGGTAGTTGTTCTGATTGTGATAGTCAAGCAGTACCTCGGGTTCAAACGCGGCCAGTATGGCGCGAATGGCCACGGTTTCAGGCGCAAGCGTGGCATCGAGGGCCTCGGAGGAGTCCCAGGTACGGTTCAGGTCGATATCAGCGGAATTGCGACGCGGGTCCAGCGTCGTTTCCGGGTCGAGATTGCCCAGCACCAGCTGCTCCCACCGCGCGAAGCCGTCCGGGTTCACCCGGGGCATCACGGTCACGCTGACCTCTGCGCGAAGCGCCTGGGCCGCCTCACTGTCACCGCTCAGCCATTCGAGAAAATACATGGCGGCTTCCGTGCCGACCGGCTCATCGCCATGCTGCTGGGTCACGATCATCAGCTTGCGCGGCCCGTCGCCCACGCTTGCCGCAAACAGCGGGCGCCCTTCCACGGACGCCCCGGCCTGGGTCAGCGACAGCGTGTCGAAGCGCTCGTCCAGGGCCTGCAGGTCGGCATAAAGCTGTTCGTTGCTTCTGAAGCCGTCCTGGACCAGCTTCTGCTCGGCGTCGTAGTTCTCGTCCTGGACGTTTTGCGAGTAGAACTGGGCAATCGAGGTATAGGCATCGAGGGCTTCCTTGTCCGTGGCGCTGGCCGAGGCCAGGATGGATTCGATCAGCACCTGAAGTGAAACCCCTTCGCTGGCCTTTTCGCTCCAGTACTCCACGCCCGCCTGTTCGGCGTCTCGGGCGAACAGGCGCTGGTATATCTCGTTGACCCAGCCGTTGTCGGGAAGCTCAAAAAGCGCCTCGCGCTGCGCCGCGAACTCGTCGGATTGCAGCATGTAGAACAGCACGTCCCGGGGTTCGAGGGCCTGGGTATCCATCTGTTCCTGCCAGTAGGCAAGGCCCGCCGGGTCGGCGGCGCGGCCAAAAAGGGCCAGGTAATAGGACTGCAGTTGTTGTGTCGGTGTCAGCATCGTTATGCCTCCCAGCATTGTTTTCCCTGTCGTGGGCAGCGGGCACGGCCTCTATGGTCCGCTTGAAAGACGATGCTCGGATACGCGCATCGTCCCCTCGCCTGCTGCCAGCCTTGTCAGCTATAGCCCACTTCAGCGCATATGACCAGACAACGATGCTTGAAACGGCCTGCGTGGTCAGCCGCTTAGGGTTACCGGATCGAGGCTTCCCGGCGCCGGTACGCGCTGAAACTCGCCCACCACACCGCCAGCCAGAAGGCGTAGAACATCGCCCCGCTGTTATGCGCCAGAAACGTCTGGGAGAGCCCGAAATCGATATAGGCCACCGGCAAGAGCGTACCCGCCACCGCCAGCGAGCGTACCCGGAAATTCGGGTGTGCAAGGCCCGGGGCGAACATGCGAATGGGCACGATATAAAGCGCCAGAAGTATCAACAGCCCGACGATACCGCGCTTGGCGGTGGCATCGATGAACTCGTTATGGGCGTGGTCGAACTCGGTGGCCCCCATGGTGATGACCCCACGCTCGCCCAGCGCCTTCAGGCCCTGGGTATAGCCGGTCTCCCCCCAGCCCAGCACGGGCCGCTCGGCAATCAACTGCCCGGCCCCGCGCCACATCTCGAAGCGCAGGCCCAGGGAGGTATCACGCTCGCCCCCGCCCAGGTACTGCGCCACATCGTCGAAGCCGGCATGAACGCGCTGCTGAACCCCGGTTTGCGGCAGCGCATAAACGGTTACCGCCAGCGCCATCACAACCGCCACGGCGCCAACCTTCAAGCCCAGCGCCAGCGTTCGCCCATAGCCCCGGTACAGCACGAACCCGATAAACGGCAGCCCGATCCACCCGCCGCGGCTGCCCGACATCAGCGAGCCCAGCATGCCCAGCAGCGCCCCGGCCAGCAGCAGTCCCACCCAGAAGGTTCGATGGCGCTGCACGAACGCAAAGCCCAGCCCCGCCAGGCACAACACGCCCATCAGCATGCTCAAGTTGCCGAACTGGATGACGTGCAAGAACCCGCCGGCGCGCTCCACGCCCAGTACCTGCTTTTGCCACAGCGCCCAGCTGCCCGAGCCGATGGCCCCCAGCGCCAGCCCCGCCCAGAGCCATTCCAGACGCGGCGGGCAGCGCAGAATCAGCAGCAGCACCGGGATGGCCAGCAAGAACCGCGAAGGTCGATCGAACCCGCGCAAGCCAAGCTCGACCGACGAGAGCACCCCGACCCCCAACCCGTAAAGGCACAGAACCGCAATCACCCACTGGTCCTGTCGGGTAAGCATTGCAAACCCCACACGGCGCAGGAACAGACAGCCACTGGCCAGCAGCAGCAAGGCCGCACCAATGGAGTAACCCGAAGGCACGATCAGCGCCAGCGCCCCCATCGAAAACACACACCCATTCGTATAAAGCCCTAACGCGCTGTCCGCCGAGGCGTACGGCCTCACCACCGTGTTCTGTTCCATGCCCGATACTTCAACCTGACGCTGACGAAAGGCTGAAATAGTAGCACAGCTTGCATCGACAGCCCTGGCGCAGGACTCACCGGGGCGCGTTTGTCGGCAGCGTCACGTCCAGAACCTTGCCCTGTTGCCCCGCCATGGCCTCGAGGGCGGATTTCAGCGCCTCCCGCGCCCAAGCATCGCCGTGCACCAGATGAACCTTACGCGGCCAGTGGCGCATGCGCTTGATGAAACGTAGCAAATCCCCCTGATCGGCGTGGGCGGAGTAGCCGCTGATGGTGGTGACACCGGCGCGAATATCCACTCGTTCGCCGTCCAGCGTCACCCATCCGCCCTGGGGGCCGTAGCGTTGAATATCGCGGCCCGGGGTCCCCTCGCCCTGGTAGCCCACGAACAGCACCTGGTGGCGTGCATCCCCCAGCATGGCTTTCAGATAGTTGACGACCCGCCCGCCCGCACACATGCCGCTGGCCGCGATGACCACCGCGGGCCGGCCGCTTTGCGCCAGGTAGCGCACCGTCCGTTCGTGGGCGTCGTGGCTGTCCACCGTATAAAGCGCCGCGAAATTCAGCGGATGGCGCCCGGCCTGCAAGCGCTTTTTCGCTTCCGCATCCCAGTAGGGCTTCAGGGTGCGATACACCTTCGTGAAGCGCGCCGCCAGAGGCGAATCGACGATGATCTCCAAGGATGCCCAGCGCGAGCGATCTCCAGCGCCGTGAAGGATGCCTTCCAGTTCGTAAAGAAGCTCCTGGGTACGGCCGATGCTGAACGCCGGAATGATCACCGTGCCCTGATTCTCCAGGGCCTGCTCGATGGCTTGCTTCAATGTCTTCACGCGGTCGGTGCGCTGCTGGTGATAGCGCCCGCCGTAGGTGGCTTCCAGCACCAGCACATCCGCCCTGGCGGGAGATTTCGGCGCGGGCAGCAAGGGGGAGTTGGCCGCCCCCAGATCCCCCGAGAACACCACGCGCTCACGCTGTCCGGTGGCGGGCTTGCCCAGGGAGACCTCCACGTAGCTCGACCCCAGGATGTGCCCGGCCCGGCGCAGCTTGACCCGCATATCGAGCGCCTCGCTTTCTAGCACCGAATGCCACCGGTCATAGGGCAGCAAAACCAGCTGCCGGTCGACCTGGGCCAGAAACCGCTCGATGAGCCGTTGATCCCGGGTGAAGCCGATCTTCAGCGCATCCTCGATGACCAGGGGCAGCAGCTTCGCGGAAGGCACCGAGCAGAGGATCGGCCCGGTGAACCCCGCCGCCAGCAGGTAGGGCAGCCGGCCGACGTGGTCGATATGCACATGGGTGATCACCAGCGCCTTGAGCGAGGCGATCTCGAAATCGACGGTGAGCTGCTCGAAGCTGTCCGCCTCGGCGTCCTCGCCCTGGAACAGCCCGCAGTCGATCAACAGCGAGCAGTCGTCACCGGCATAAAGCTGGTGGCAGCTGCCGGTCACGCCGCTGGCGCCACCCCGATGCACCAGGGTGGAAAGAGAGGATGTGGTTGCCGTATTCGCCATGGTGCCCCCGCCGATGTTCACGTTAAATTCGATTAGCTTTCAGGACACCCTACCCCCAGCTCGCTGAAAAGTAAAATTAGCCCTTGTGCCTGTAACGTGTTTCCCCGTCAACCTGATGGCTACCCATAAAAAAGCGCCCACCGCAGCTTTGCTGCGATGGGCGCTTGTCATGCCGGGCGGGTCTCAGCGTTCGTAAACCTCTGCGGCGGAAAGGGTGCTGCTCGCCTTGTCCTTGTCGGAAAGCGCGAACTCGACCGGAAGCTCAGGCCACTCGATGCCCAGTTCCGGGTCGTCGAAGCGAATGCTGCGCTCGGAGGCCGGGTGGTAGTAATCGGTGGTCTTGTACAGGAAATCCGCGGTTTCCGAGAGCACCACGAAGGCGTGGCCGAAACCCTCCGGCACCCACAGCTGGCGGTTGTTGTCGGCGGAAAGCTCGACCCCCACCCACTGGCCGAAGTGCTCGGAATCGCGGCGCAGATCCACCGCCACATCCCATACGCTGCCGTGCACCACGCGCACCAGCTTGCCCTGGGGCTGTTCCAGCTGGTAGTGGATACCCCGCAGCACGCCCTGGCGCGAGCGGGAATGGTTGTCCTGCACGAAGCTGCGCGTACAGCCCGTGGCCTCTTCGAACGCCTGCTGATTGAAGCTTTCCATGAAGAAGCCGCGCTCGTCACCGAACACCTTGGGGGTCAGGATCACGACCCCGGGCAGGGAGGTTTTTTCGACCTGCATCACTGGCCTCCTTCGATATCCAGACGGTGTAACAGATACTGGCCATAGCCGGTCTTGGACAGCGCCTGGGCGCTTTCTCGAAGCGCCTCATCGCTCAACCAGCCCTGGTGCCAGGCAATCTCTTCAAGGCAGGCCACCTTGAGCCCCTGGCGGTGCTCGATGGTCTGCACGTACTGGCTGGCTTCCAGCAGGCTGTCGTGGGTGCCGGTATCCAGCCACGCAAAGCCTCGGCCCAGGCGCTCCACGCGCAGGTCGCCGCGCTCAAGATAAGCGTTGTTGATACTGGTGATCTCGAGTTCGCCGCGCTCGGAAGGTTGCACCTTCTTGGCGATCTCGACCACGTCGTTGTCGTAGAAGTAGAGCCCGGTCACCGCGTAGGGAGACCTGGGCTTGGCCGGCTTCTCTTCGATGGACACCGCCTTGCCGCTGTCATCGAACTCCACCACGCCAAAGCGCTCCGGGTCCTTGACCAGGTAGCCAAATACCGTGGCGCCGCTTGTCTGTTCGCAGGCGCGCTTCAACTGGTCGGAAAAGTGCTGGCCGTGGAAGATGTTGTCCCCCAGTACCAGGCACACCGGCGAATCGCCAATGAACTCTTCACCGATGATGAACGCCTGAGCCAGGCCATCCGGGCTTGGCTGCACGGCGTACTCGAAGTTCACACCGAAGGCGCTGCCATCGCCCAGCAGGTTCTCGTACTGGGGCAGATCCTCCGGGGTGGAGATGATCAGAATGTCGCGAATGCCCGCCAACATCAGCACCGAGATGGGATAATAGATCATCGGCTTGTCGTAGATGGGCAAAAGTTGCTTGGAAACACCCCGGGTAATGGGATGCAGGCGCGTACCGCTGCCCCCCGCCAGAATAATACCTTTACGTTGCATGGATTCCTTCCTTGCTCGTGGCCCGCAATCAACGCGAGCTTGCTATTTCGTCCACGGTTAACGCCAGCTGGCTCTGCCAGTCAGGCAACTCGATGCCAAGTGCTTGCTCTATTCTAGCAACTGCCAGCCGAGAGTTCAGCGGACGCGCCGCGGGGGTCGGGTACTCCGTGGTCGGAATGGCCGAGACACCCTCCGGCGTGATCGTCAGCGGCAAGCCCGCCTGCCGGGCGGCCTTGAAGATCTCGCAGGCGAACCCGTGCCAGCTGGTTTCCCCGCGCGGGGCCAGGTGATACACCCCGCTTGCCAGGTGGCTGCCGTGTTCACCCAGCCACTTGCCCAGCGCCTGCTGGGTGACCAGCGCAATCAGGCGTGCCGGGGTCGGCGCGCCGATCTGGTCGCTGATGATGCTCAGGTTCTCGCGCTCGGCCCCCAGGCGCAGCATGGTGGCCAGAAAGCTCTTGCCGAAGGCGCTGTACACCCAGCTGGTACGAAAGATCAGATGCCGGCAACCGCTTGCGATCACCGCGTCATCGCCGGCCAGCTTGGTTTCCCCGTAGACATTGCGCGGCCCGGTGGCATCACTTTCCTGCCAGGGGGTGCTGCCTTCGCCGGTGTAGACATAATCGGACGAGTAGTGAATCAGCAGCGCGTTGTTCGCCGCACAGTGCTCCGCGAGCTGCCCGGGCAGCGTGGCGTTCAGGCGCGTGGCCATGGCCTGGTCCGATTCCGCGTTGTCCACCGCCGTGTAAGCCGCCGCGTTGACGATCACATCCGGCTGATGCTTGGCCAGATACGCGCTGACCGCCTCGGGCTCGGCCAGGTCAAGCGCTGCCCGGGCCGGCGCCAGCACCTCGCCCAGGGTGGCCAGCTGACGGCGAAGCTCGGAACCCACCTGTCCATTGCCACCGGTAACTAAAATCTTCATAACCAATTCCTTCGGGTCAGAATGTTCGATGATCCGCGAGATCACAGACTACCCAGGCGCTGCCCTTGATAGCTGCCGTCCTGCACGCGCTGCCACCACTGGCGGTTGTCCAGATACCACTGCACGGTCTTGCGCAGCCCCGTCTCGAAGGTCTCTTCCGGGCGCCAGCCCAGTTCGCGCTCGATCTTGTCGGCGTCGATGGCGTAGCGCACGTCATGGCCCGGGCGGTCGGCCACGAAGGTGATCAGGTCGCGGTAGCGACGCTCACCGGGCACCAGCTCCTGAAGCAGGTCGCAAAGCGTTTCCACCACTTCCAGGTTGGCCTTCTCGTTGTGCCCGCCGATGTTGTAGGTCTCGCCCACCACCCCTTCGGACACGACCTTCACCAGCGCCCGGGCGTGGTCTTCCACATAAAGCCAGTCGCGCACCTGCTGGCCGTCGCCGTACACCGGCAGCGCCTTGCCCGCCAGGGCGTTGAGAATCATCAAGGGAATGAGCTTTTCCGGGAAGTGGTACGGCCCGTAGTTGTTGGAGCAGTTGGTGATGAGCACCGGCAGGCCATAGGTGCGGTGCCAGGCGCGTACCAGGTGATCCGAACTTGCCTTGCTGGCGGAGTAAGGCGAGCTTGGCGCGTAGGGGGTTTCCTCGGTGAACAGATCCTCCGGGCCTTCCAGGTCGCCGTACACTTCATCGGTGGAGATATGATGAAAGCGAAACGCCGCCGCCTTCTCCGGGGCGCTTGTCTGCAGGCCTTTCCAGTAGTGGCGCGTCGCTTCCAGCAGAATGTAGGTGCCCACGATATTGGTTTGAATGAACGCCGCCGGGCCGTCGATGGAGCGGTCCACGTGAGATTCCGCCGCCAGGTGCATCACCGCGTCCGGCTGGTGGCGCTCGAAAAGCTCGGCCATTTTAGCCGCATCACCGATATCGGCCTGCTCGAAGGCGTAGCGCTCGCTGTTTTCAACGGCCGTCAAGGACTCGAGGTTACCGGCGTAGGTCAACGCATCGACATTGACGACGTCATGGTCGGTGTTGAAAACCAGATGCCGTACGACCGCAGAACCGATAAACCCTGCCCCACCCGTGACTAGAAGCTTCATAGTGACCGCCTTATCATGCCCAATAGATCTTTACACTGCCGCATCGAACAGGCCCGAGGGGCGGGCCGTTCAGGGCAGCGATTCAACGCATAAGCATAACATGCAAAAGCGCGGGGTAACGCCCGGTAATGGAGGCTACTCCCGCTCGTGAGCCAGGCGGCTCAGCAAATGACGCTTGAGCGTATCCGAAAGCCCCGTCGCCCTTGCAAAGCGGCTGTCGTCACCATCCACCCGAATGCTGCCCTGGCCATGGGGGCAAAATACATCAACGCGGTCGCGCTGGTCGCCCCGGGCATGAAACACGCACAGAGGCCAGGTGCCGGCCGGCTCAAGAAGGCTTCGCAGCGGGCGCGCCTGGCAGTAAGGGGACTCGCTGACATGCTGCAAGAGCGTAGGCATCAAGTCGGCCTGGTGATAAAGCGCGCTCACCTCGCCCTGGCCTTCTTCGCCGGTCAGTATGAAGCCTGGAATGCGCGAGGCCCCGGCACGCCCGAGAAGCGCCTGCTCCTTGCGGGTGACCAGGGTCATCGCCCGGTGGTCGCTGACCACCACCAGCAGGCCGTCATCGAAAAACCGCTGACGCTTCAACGCCTCGATGAAATCCGCGGCGGTATCATCCATGTAGCGAAAGACCTGCTCCTCGCTGCGCTCCTGGGTGTCAGGATGAATGAAGGGGTGGTGGGTACTGACGTTTTCGATCACCACAAACTGCGGCTGGGGCGATGAGCGGCGCTGGTCGAGGAACGATAACGCATGGTCGTAAAGCGCTGCGTCCTCTACCGCATCGAAGTGATGACGCGCCATGCCATCGAAGGCCGGCGTATCGTGGCCGTGCAGCTCGTCGAAGCCGATATGCGAAAGCCACTCGCCCTTGCGGGTATAGGAAAGATCCCCGGAGGTCAGGAATGTGCTCTGGTAGCCGCGGGTTCGCAGCTGGTGCGGCAGCGCCTGGCGGGCGCTTCGCCAGGCGCCTTCGAAGGCGTCCGTCTGGGTGGGCGGGGTAAACGGCAGCAAGAACTGGCGCCCGGTCAGAAGCGACACCAGCCCTTCGTTGGTCGTGAAGCCGCCTGCGTGCAGGCGGGAAAACCACGTGCCCTCGCCCGCCAGGGCGTCCAGCCGCGGGGTCCAGTCGTTGAGCCCCGACCAGCGCCTGCTGTGATAAGGCGACCAGGACTCCAGCACCAGTACCACCACATCGTCGCGCTGGGCAGGCCCGGGGGAGCAGTAAAGCGGCCAAGGCCCACCCTCGGCCAGGCGCTTTCGGGTCTTCTCGCCGTAAGGGATATCGACACCGGTCGAGCGGTTGGCCACCAGAACGTTTTCAAGTGCCCACTGGTGCACGTACTCCGGTGTAGGCACTAAAAGAGCAAGCCCGGCACCCGCCAGCGCAAGCGCCCCCCCGGCCAGCCAGAAGCGACGGCCAGCCGAACGCCGAGGCGGCGCCCGCAAGAGCCACCACAGGCTGAGAGTGAGCAAGAGCGCAAGCGTTGCCATGGCAAGCCCGGGCGCCTGCTGCAATACGCTCAGCGCCAGTTCGCTGTCCGCCAGGTAGATACGGGCATCGGCGATCATGAAGCGGGTGCTGAACTGCACCATGGTGGCGATATCCAGGGCATACACCCATAACCCGGCAATGGCCGGCAAACGCCAGAGCAGCGCCCACCCCCGCCAGGGCTTCAGGGTGGAAACGCCAAACAGCACCGCCAATACCGTCAAGTAAGGCACATCCGCCTGGATGACGGCGGGAGTTGCGCACCAGCGGCAATTCAGCACGGCATGCGACATATCCTGCAATACCGCGATACGCACCGCTAAAGCGGCGACCAGGCAACCCCCGAAGACACTCAGCGGCGTAACCCGGACGCGCCTCGCAGCAAGCGAGGCCAACCGGCGAAACCTTGCACTCATACAACACACTCGAAAGAAGATGACCGCCAGCAAGCGCCGGCCGGTTGAAAAAGCCGCGGGCCGAGACAAATCCGGCGCCCTCCAGACAGGACGGCCCCCGGGCGTGTTAGCATTTCGGCGCTTTACGGGGGAAATACCCGGGCAAGTGACGACACCCCACCCACGCCGTGCCTTGCGCACGCATACTACAAGAGATTGCTCATGGTTGCCTTTCGCGTTTCCCTGCTGGCCGGCATCGTCGTTCTGGCCGGCTGTGAAGACACCGCCCCTTCGAACAGCGTGGCGCGCATTGCCCACGCCGGCGGCGGTTACAACAACTGGGCCTACACGAACGCCTTCGAGGCGCTGAATTTCAACCACGACCATTTCGAGCTATTCGAGATCGATCTTCTCTGGACCGCCGACGACCAGCTCGTCTGCATTCACGACTGGGAATACAATGCCGAGTGGATCTTTCAGCGCCGCTTCACGTCGCGCCCCACGCTTGCCGAGTTCGAACGGCTCGTGGAGGATAACCCCTACGTCAAGAGCTGCACCCTGGAAACGCTGGTTCAGTGGTTCAAGGAGAACCCGGACAAGCGCCTGGTGCCGGATCTAAAGGAGAACGCCGCGCAAGGGCTTGCGCTTCTGGCCGAGCAGTTCGACCAGGTGGGGGATCACGTGGTGGCCCAGATCTACCACCCCGACCAGTACGCCGAAGTGCGCGCACTGGGTTACGACGATGTGATCTGGGGGCTTTACCAGATGTATCCCTTGGCACTTGAAGAGGTGCTGGAACACGCTCGGGACATGGAGCTATACGCGCTTTCCATGCCCCGCCAAATGGCCGAACGCGGCGACGGCCACGCCTTGCGCGAAGCCGGCATTCCCACTTACGTGCATACGGTGAATACCCAACGTGAGCTGGAGCATTACCAGGCGCTGGGGGCCGATGAGATCTATACCGACTGGCTGGCTCCCTAGCCTGGGCGAATACGACTGGCCTGAGCGAATACGACTAGCCTGCGCAGATAGGGTCAACCTGCGTAGGTAAAGAACGCCACCACCGTCGTGGCCGCCAGAAAGTGCCAGCTATAGCGCCCCCGGCCCGCCACCGTCACGATCAGCAACAGCAGGATGGCGCTTGATGCGAACAGCACCCTCTCCTGGGACTCGTACATGGTGGGTGAAAACCCCAGCATGCAGGAAGGCAGAAACGACAGAACGAACAGCAAGGCGCGATTGATGTGCACCTGGGCCAGGGCCTGGCGCAGGGGCAGGTGCCTGAATGACGCAAGGTTGCCCAGCAACGCCACCGCCAGCGCCACCGAGAACGCCACGCCCCAGGCCATGGCCCGGTAGAACTCGTGGGTGAAGGCGTCGTGGTAGTCGATCTGGTACACCCCGCCGATGAAGTCGATATTGTCGGTCAGTTCTGAAAACCCCGAGCCGGTATAGCCCAGCATGTAGCCCGAGGTCATCATGATGAACAGCAAACCGGCCATGGCGATGTACTTGGCGTACGGGGCATCAAAGCGCAGGGCGATGACGAAGCAGAAGATGATGCTGACCCAGCTTCCCATGTAGAAGAACTGATAAAGCCCCAGGCTGATGCCGAAATAGGCCTTTTCGAGCACGCCCATGTCCAGAAACTCGGGGAAATAGGTCTGGGCCGAAAACAGCGCCCGGCTGGCGTTGCCCTCGCAAAGGATGAAAAACGCAAACCCCACGGCGTTGACCAGCAGCCCGGCCACCGCCGCCCGGTTTCTGAAGTACCCGCCTTTGCGCACGCACATCAAGTAGCCGTGCACCAGAAAGTTGACGACCATGATCTGTTCGCTGAAGGAGCTGAACAGCGCCATCACCAACCCCGCCGCCAGTACCCAGAGGCTGGTTCGCGTGACGCTCAGCTCGTACTTGACCACCGCCCAGTAGATCAGCGCCGCGGTGGCAGGCCACAGGTAATTGATGGACCCGGTCAGCCACCACACGCTCCAGTACATCATGTTCGCCGGAATCAGCCAGAAACACGCCAGCGCCAGCGCCGCCTTGTTGAAACAGACTAACCCGTCGCGGCTTGCCAGCACCGATATCGCCAGGCACATTCCCGTGATGACCAGCGCGTTCAGCACCATCCACAGGGTTTCGTGAGTCACCACCAGGATGGTGACCAGATCGATCAACGAGCGCGACGACCAGACGGCGTAGCGCTGGACCAGCCAGCCTAGGATGTCGCCGCTTTGCGCCACGCCTGCGTACATGGCATCGTCGTATTCAAGCATGGGGCCGCCGGTCGCCAGCTGAACCAGCAGCACGACGGAAAACAGTACCAGCAAGCGCCCCGCGTTCTTGCAAGTCCTGGTGGTCATGGTGGCTTTACTAGTGCTAGTGGTCTCAGTGGTCATCGTGCTCGTCCAGCAGATAAACCGGGCGCTGCTTGCTTTCGATATAAAGCCGGCCCACGTACTCCCCCAGCACCCCGATGGAAATCAGCTGCACGGACCCAAAGAACAGGACGGCGGACATGAGCGACGCATAGCCCGGCCAGTCCGCCCCGAAGATCAGCGTGCGGCCGATGATGAAGGCCATGTAGATCAGGCTCAGCCCGGCAATGCACAGGCCCACGTAAGACCACACGCGCAAGGGCCAGGTCGAAAAGCTGGTAAGCCCATCGAGGGCGAAGTTCCAGAGCTTCCAGGCATTCCACTTGGTGTAGCCCGTGTGCCGGGCCGGGCGGCTGTACGCTACCCCGATGGAGCGGTAGCCGGGCCAGGCAAACAAGCCCTTCATGAAGCGGTTGCGCTCGGGCAACTTTTTCAACGCATCCACCACGCGGCGGTTCATGAGCCGGTAATCCCCCGCGTTCGCGGGTATCTCAAGATGTGAAAGCCGGTTGAACACCCGATAGAACAGACTGGCCGACGTACGCTTGCCCGTCGAATCCCCGTGGCGGTCGCGGCGCATGCCGTACACCGTGTCGTAGCCTTCCTGCCACAGCCGGTAGAACTCGTGAATCAGCTCCGGCGGGTCCTGCAGGTCGACATCCATGGGAATCACCGCGTCACCCCGGGCGTGGTCGAGCCCCGCCGTCATGGCCGCTTCCTTGCCGAAGTTACGGGCCAGCTTGATACAGCGAACCCGCGCGTCCCCTTGCTGGGCACGCTTGATTTCCGCCACCGTCTGGTCGGTGGAGCCATCGTCGACGAACAGGATTTCAAGGGTGGCGGGCAGCTGGGCCAGGTGTTGATCGATCGCCTTCAAGAACGGCGTGATCGAGGTTTCTTCATTGAAGACAGGAACGATAAGGGAAAGGGTACTTTCCATAAGGGTGTGTTCTCTTTATTTCTTGAAGGCCCAGAGTGACGACGCAAGGTAGGTCAGCACCGGCACACTCGCCGTGGCAAGGATAACGGCAGGTAGACTTTCCATACCGAGCGCCAGGCCAGCGGTCAAGATCGCATTGTTGGCCAGAAACCCGCCCACGGCGACCAGGAAAAAACGGCCAAGGGAGCCATTCGTCTTGAAGGTGATGTATCGATGGCCCAGAAAGGAGACCATGAACGCCACCACAAAGGCGATGACATTGACCAGATACGGGGAAGGCGCGCCAAGCAGGACAAACAGCAGAGTCGCCACCAGCAGGTGCGTGGCCGTGGCCAGAGCGCCGACCACCAGAAACCGGAACGGTTGAAAGATGTCCCGATTGAACAGCTCGACAAGTCGTTGCATGCAAGCCTCCAGGAAAGGCCAGCATCATACTAAGACTTTCTCGACATGGCGAGAAAGAGATGTTTAACGCTCAACCAGGACTGAATGAAACACGCGGCACTGATACTTCAAACAGCGCAACATGGTAAAGAGAACGCTAAATTAACACTATCTGACCCATAAATCACAAACGTATATATTCAAACGATTTATATATTCAAACGATTTATGTATTCAAGCAACGTCCCAGACGCGACATGTTCATTTTAAAGTCTCTTTTTAAACTCCCCTTTTTAAAGCCTCTTTTTAAAGCCCCTTTTTTTAAAGCCTCTTTTTAAGTTCTCTCTTTAAAATCACTTTTTTAACCCTCTTTTAAAACACCGTTCAATCAAACAAGCGTCTCGGTCTTGAAGGTCCCTCTCCCCTGCTCAAGGGTATCTTCGATGACCGTAGCCGGCACCGTCATTCAAGACTCGTCGATCACGTGAACGTTTTAAACGCCCGGCCTGCCCACGGGTTACCCGGCCCGCCGTCAACTATTCAAGCACACCCTGTCGTGATACCATCGCCGGCTTTTTTGCACCTGAGCCCAGAGATCGTCAACCAAGCGCTGCTAAAAGCGTATGAAATGCCTGGACGCGCCGCTATAGAAATGAAAAGGCTATAAAAAATGTCGAAAGACGACAAGAAGGCAGGGGCCAAGATATACTGGATAGACCTTTGCCGTGTCATAGCGACACTGGGGGTCATTGCCATACATGCCAGCGCCACCAGTTTTCACCAGTTCTCGTCCATCGGCGCCGCCGACTGGTTATCCGCCAACGCCATTGGTGCCGTCTCCCGAATCTCGGTTCCCCTGTTTTTCCTGATCTCGGGGTTTCTCATCATCACCCCGAACCGGGACGCCCCGTCTCTCAAGGGGCTTTGGCGGCGTGTACAACGCATCGGGATTCCACTGGTGGTGTGGAGCACCGTCTTGCTGTCATACATCTATTATTACGATAGAAGCACCATCGATATAGTGAGCATCTTTCAGAAACCCGCCATGTATCATCTATGGTTCGTCTATGCCCTGTTTGGCGTTTATCTGCTGTTGCCCATCTTGCAGACGATCACCGAATTTCTGATCCAGCGTCGTGATTATGCCCTGTACTTTCTGGTGCTTTTCATGGCGGTTCACTGCGTGCCCATTCTGCTGCCCAACCAGCTGGTCAACCTGACGTTTCCTACCGGCCTGCTCGGTTATGCCGGCTTTTTCATCATCGGCGGATACTACAAGGATTACCTGACCCGACATGCCATTTCCCGGCCACAACTTCTGCTGGCCCTGCTGGTGTTCGTGGCGTCCACGCTGTTTACCTTCGTTTATACCTGGATGTTGTCCGTCCAGCACGGCCGGGCCATTCAAACGGCCTACATCTACTTTTCACCCAACGTGTTTCTGGCCTCGCTTTCCTTCATGGTGCTCATCAGCCAGGTGACACCGCCGCGCCGGCTTTTCGAGAAAGCCGTCCACTTCGTCTCCGAGCGAACCTTCATCATCTACTTCATTCACGTAGTCGCCCTGGAGAAGCTCTCCGCCGGTTTCTCTCGCTACCTGGGGCTGCCTGACCTGGCGCACCTTCCCCTGACCGTGATCGCCACGTTCATCGTCTGCTTTCTGGTGTCCATCCCCATCAGCAAGCTACCCAAGGCCAAGATTCTGTTCGGCTGAGGGCTTACTGGCGCGCCTCGCCCATCCAGCGCGCCAGGCGCGGCTTGCAAAAGCCAAGAAGCGGCGCCTCGACCATGACCCAGGAGCCCCACGCCAGCAATACGGAAAACGCCAGGGCCGCGGCCAGGCTCCCCACCCCCAGATGCGGGTAGAGCCAGTAAAGCGGCAGATTATGAAAGAGATAGATGCCGAAGCTGATCGTGCCCAGAAACGCCAGCACCCGGGAGGGCCGCGTGACCCAATGGCTGTGCAGCACAGACCAGAAAAGCGCCCCGTGAATCAGCACCATGATCACCCGGTAATAAAAGCCCTCCCCTTCGAACAGGCTGAACACCAGGGTCTGGTAGTAGAAACCGCTCACCACCACGATTGCCATCAACCCCAGGGCCAGGGCCGAATACGCCTTCGAAGCCACGATGGTGTCACGGTGCGCCCGGTGGCCCATCCACCCGCCCAGCCAGAAGGCGTACAGGTGCAGCGGCAGCACCAGAAGCTCCACATAGCCATCGCGCCACTCATTGATCGAGAACTGGATCACCGCCAGGGCGAGCAGCATCAAGGCGCCCACCTGCCAGCCCCGCGGGGTGATGCGCGGCATGAACGCCACCAGCACGAAAAACGTGAAGAAGACCGGCAGCGACCAGAACGGCGGGTTCAGCGCGAACGCCGTCGCCTTGTCCGGCGTGGACAACAAGAACGTGAGGTGATGAAACAGCAGGGTCGGCCACTCGTCCCAGGTGGACGGCCGGCTGACGATATAGGCCACGACCGCGACAAGATACGCCGGATACAAGCGAATCAAGCGCTTGAGGATGTAGTGAACGCCCCGCGTACGCTCCCAGTTCAACGCGTAGTACCCCGTGACGATAAAAAAGCAGCCCGTGCCGTAGCTGTAGAAATTGACGCCGAAGAAGTGGTCGGCATAGTGCGTGCCCACGACCAGCAGTGCTGCAAACACCTTGATCAAGTGCAGCGTATTGAACAGTGAATGGTTCATGACAGGTATCACCAGAAAAAGCAGGCGCAAAGTGTACTACAAGGCGCGCCGCGATGAACTGACCGGGCGCAATGCCTTTTCATTCGGGGAACCCAAAAAAAAGCGCCCCAGGGGCGCTTTTTCAGAGCGGGCCGTCAACGCCGGTCACTCAGCTGTCGAAATCGAAGCTGAACTCGTCATCGTCGTCGTGGCCGAACACGTCGTCCAGATTCTCCGGCGCCGCCACGTGGCCGGGGTTGATGCGCGCAAGGCGCGTAAGCAGATGCGTCTGGGCCAGGGAAAGGTTCAGCGCGTAGGCAATCGGCAGCGCCTGCGCTTGGCGCAGCGCCAGAAACGCCGCGTCATCGAGCTTGGCCAGCGCCGGCTCGTCGATCATGTAAAGCCCCTCGACCGCCATGCCGGAGGACTCTTTCAGCGAATCCGGCCAAGGGGTGAGCACTTCGGCCTTGGCCAGCGCGCTCAGGGCCTTGCGGGTGGCCCGGTGGCGCGTAAAGCCCGCCTTGAGGGTCTTCACGCGGCTGGCCACCGCCTCGTACATCTCGCCCTGGTCATCGAAGAACGGCTCCCCGGCACCGTGGGGGTCTTCAAGGCCGCTGTCGCGCTCGAAGGTGATGTAGCCTCGCTCGCCCTCGGTCTGGATTTCGAAGGGCCAGGTGGCCGTCCACTCCGGGCGGTAGTTGCCCAGCCACTTGCCTTCGCGCACGAACAGGTTATGGCCCGGGGCCAGGCCGCACACGCCCACCAGCTGCCAGGTATCGTTCGCGTGAATCGCCGCCAGCGGCATGGACGCCGCCGCCCGGGCCAGCTCCCGGCCGTGCAGGGGCATCACGGCATGAGACGCGGCAAAATTCAGATCGAGCGGCGGATGCCAGGTCTTGCCTTCGCACTCGCGGGGGTTGAGAACAAGCGGGTTGGACATGAAACTTCCTAATCGGTGAATGCCGGGCCCAACAGCGTGTTGGCCCCATTAAAAGGATTGAACGAAATGAACGGATTGAACGCAATGAACGTAGTGTATCAATCGTGACGACTAGAGGGACACCGGCCGGCGGGATTAGTGCCTGATGTCGAGAAAAGCGGGTACCCAGGGCATGGGGTCAGGTGGCTTCGAGTAGTCATTTGGTACTCAAGCATGACACCCGCCATATTGTTCATTCCAATTAGCGCCTGTACGCTCAGCTAACGACAATCGAACCCCCAGGCGCTCATCGACCAGCGAGGTAGGGAGTGGGTATACATGACGTGATAGCGATTTTCATCGCGCTAGGGGCCCTGGCATTTGCCTGCGGAGCAACGCTGATTTCCGGCTTGGAAAGTCGCATGCAGATCATCATGAGCAAACTGCTCGATGGGGAGATACAGAGCCTGCCTACTCGCGCCTCGGTCGTGGAAGAAATGCTCAGTGACAGAAGACCCGATGCCATCAAGGTCGGTAGTCAAAAAAAGCTGATCGAAATTTACCGGATATTATATAGGCGTCGCTCAATAGCTCGAACCGCTTGCGGCGGCACGTTTTTTATACTTGCACTCATCTTGGCTTACATCGTTTGCAATCCACCCGCGCATTTGCAACAGCAATCGCCCGCGCCGCAAACGTCAGACGAGCCAGCAGTGAATGTTAAAACGCCACAAATCGTCATTGTTATTGAACGATAAGTGAGTCATACCCCGGCAGAGGCCGAGGTATGACAAGGCCACTCAACTCAGTGGATGAATCACGCCGCACTCACCGTCAAGAACCCGTTGGCGTAGTCCACGTCCTGCACGTTCACACCACTCAGGGTTACCTGGGTGATATCGGCGGGGGTGGTGGCGTTGCCGCCGGTGGGGTGGGCTTCGACATAAAGGGTCAGGTCGTCGCCGTCCTGGCGCCAGAAGATTTCCAGCTGATCGAAGGCGCCGACGCGGTCGGTGATTACCTGCCCTTCCCCCAGCTTGACCGCCTGGAAACCCTCGCCGAAGTAGAGGCTGTCGCTGCCTTGCTCGCCGAAGCCTTGAATCGTCACGGCGCGAGCCTCGCCCGTGCTTTCCACGAACAGGTACAGGTCGTCATCCTGGCCGGCGCTTTCGCCGGTGGCGAAATCCTTCAGGGTATAGCCCAGTGCGCTGACGGCGTTCTCGGCGCTTTCCACCTCACCATTCAGCGTGGCCAGCGTATCGCGCAGTGCGCGGGCCTCTTCGAAGGCGTCGACCGCGCTTTCCAGGGCGTCGAGTGCCGTGCGCACCTGCTGCAGCACATGCAAGGGGCCCACGTCGCTGTTTTGCCGGAACTCGATAGTGATATCCCTACGGTCGTCAGCACCTACTGACAATTCGATGTCGACATAATTCTGGAACCCAGGCAGTTGATCAGCCGGGATGCCGACCTGCAGGCTGATGACGTTCGTAAGCGCACTCAAGAATGCCAACTCCGCATCACCGATGCCCAATGACACCTTGAACAGCTCGACCGAGGCCGTCAAAAGTGCCTCGAACCCTTTGAGTTCGCGAATGGAAGGCCCTTCCAGCGTGTAGCTGCCGTCCGCCGACAAGGTAATCACCCTGTTATTGGCGGGTGTTTGCGCGTCATTCAGGAAAAGCGTATTCAACAGCTGTTTAACCGTGACACCCTTGTTGATGGCTTCGAAATACGCGACCTCACCGTCATGATTCAGTTGAACCGGCTGGTAAGCGTTACCCAGTGCGATAATGGCTTCCCGGGCCGTATCGAGCGTATCCAGTGCCGCCACCACGGAAGGCTTGACGCCGACCTGGGCACTCACCAATGCCTTGTCACCCTGCAAACGGGCGTCATCGATCAGGATATCCTGCACGGCAGCAGAGCGGCTGGCGAACTGGTTACCTACGAAGCCCTCGGTGACGCGCACGATCTCGCTTGCCGTGTCCAGGTATAACGTGGTAATGGCCTTGTTGCCGGCGATCAGCGGCGAGTTGTTGCCAATCAGCGGCGCCAGGGCATCGGTACTGGCCACCTCTTCCAGAAACGCCGCGCGCGCCTGCTGGGCATCTTGCAAGGTCGTCAGCGCCTGGGCCAGAAATGCCGGGGTAGCCGGCCCGCCCATGAGCAATACGAGGTTACCCTCATTGCCCGCCTCCAGGTGTGCGCGGGCGGTCATAATGGCCTCGCTCAACACGTTTGCTGCGCCTTCCAGGCCACGGGGCAACGAGTCGCTCAACAGGGTTTCACCGATTTCGACCAGCACCTGCCCGGCCGAGGCTCCGGCGTCCAGGCGCTGGTTGATGAAATCACTCCCGCGGGCGTAGCCCGGGCTGTCCTCGGCAAGCCCAAGGCGCGCTAGAATGACATCGATCTTCTCCTGGCGGGGGCTACCGGGGGCAAACTGCGCGCCGAAGGCTTGCGTGGCGGCCAGGCTACCGGCCAGATCATTAAAGCTTGGGTTGGCATCCAGGATCGCCTCGAAGCGAGTAAAGGATTCAACCCCAACGGCCTTGCCAAACATCAGTGCACAAAGGCCCAACACGGCATCATTACGGGTTATCGCCATGGCGTTTTATCATCTCGAAAATAACACAGCGTTAAAGGAGGTGGGCTGTTCGCACGCGGCCAGCCGCCCTCGAAAGATACCCCAGCCACGGCCAGACGCCTACTGAATTCATCCTTTAGAAATGAGAAACGCCATCCTCTCAAGAACGGCCTCCCACCGGGCTTCGAGCCGGGCATAATCGGACGTTTTCACGGCCCCGCAGGGTATCGGTACGAGAACACGCCAAGACGCTCGCCCCTCTCGAACGTGCAGCTTGAAAAAGGGAGTGCCCCCTGACGACACGAACGCCGCCCAATAAAAAACCCCCGGCCGAGGCCGGGGGTTCCATGGTACGTCTTCTGAGCAAACAAGCTTGATACTTGCTGCATCCGGCGGCCCCGCAAGGCCCCCCGATGACTTCAAAGGAACACGGGGGAGGAAGCAGCCCCTCCCCCGACAACAAAGCCTTTATTAGGCAGCGTTGTTAACGGACAGGAAGCCGTTAGAGAAGTCGACGTCTTGTACGTTCACGCCAGTCAGAGTGATTTCAGTGATGTCGGCATTGCTAGTAGAGTTACCGGCAGTTGCGTCGGCTTCTACGTAGAGTACCAGATCGTCACCGTCCTGACGCCAGAAGATTTCCAGTGTGTTGGCATCGCCAACGCGGCTGTTGATGGTCTGGCCTTCGGTCAGTGCTACAGCGGTGTAGCCTTCGCCGAAGAAGATGTAGTCAGTACCTTCGTCACCGAAGTTATCGATGTCGTTATCGTCAGAGTTGCCAACGTTATCAGCAAAGATGTACAGATCATTACCGTTGCCAGCATCTTCGTCGAAACCACGGATAACAAAGTCGTAATCTTCGAGGATTGTGGTAGTAGCAGTTTCAAGAGCAGTATCGAGCTCATCCAACTGAACGGCAAGAGTACGCGCTTCCTGGAATTCAGTAACAGCTTCGTTCAGAGTGTTACGAGCTTCGATTGCGTTGATGTAGGCGCTAACCAGATTGTCTTCGTCAGCAATATCGAAACCAGAGCCATCCAGAACGAAATCACCATCATCAGTATCAGTGAAATCGTCAAAATTAAAGTCATCAGTTCCATCAGTTGTGAAAGTGAAACCTTGAGCCTCGGCCAAGTTCTGAATAGCCACATCAGCGCGGCCTTGAGCAGTCTCGGCAGCTACAGCAGCGCGACCCTGAGTAGTAGCGGCTGCTAAAAGAGCACTGAAGCCTTCGAAATCGCTGGCATTGAAACCAGAATCAGCACGGAAGGTACCGTTGGTACCACGTGTAGCAACGGTATCACCATCAATTTGTAGAACAGTTACACCGTCTTCTTCAGTAATAGAGACACCGCCACTGCCGTCTTCATCAACAGTAAGGCCATTTACTGAGTTAAAACGAGCCACTTCACCTACAAAGTTTGTTTGTGCTGTAACTGCAGCGTCATTAGCAGTGTTAAGCGCATCCAAACGATTCTGAGCGGTGTTGAGCAAACGAACACCAGAAGTACCCAGAGCGTTACCAGCGGTGGTAACTTGCGCATTGGCTGAAGTCTGTGCGTCAGAGATCAGAATGTCCTGGGTGGACACACCGCGATCTTCCAGATCACCCACATTCAGCAGGTCGCCCAGAGTGCTAGCTGTTGCTTCGTAGTAGTCTTCAACAGCTGTAGCTGTATCTTCAGCACTGAATGCCGGAGCAACGCCATCTTCATCGGCCAGAAGTGCAGCAACACCTTCAACTTCAGCAGCATCTTCCAGGAAGTCGTTACGCGCTTCAAAAGCGGTACGGTATTCTTCGATCGCTTGCGCCAGCAGAGCGGTAGTTACGCCGTCGCCCAGCTGCAGAGAAACGTTGCCTTCGTTACCGGCTTCCAGGTGTGCGTTGGAACGCTCGATGGCGTCACGCAGAACTTCAGACGCTTCGGCGAAGCCGCGCGGAATGGAATCGCCCAGCAGTTTTTCGCCGATTTCAGCGATTACCTGACCCGCCGGAATGCCGTCGTCCAGACGAGTAGTCACGAATTCGTTGGCGATGTCGTAGCTGTCAGAACCTTCCTGCAGACCCAGGCGGCCCAGGATCAGGTCGATCTTGTCCTGACGGTCGTCGCTGCGGAACTGGTTGTTGAACGTGTCAGTCTGTGCCAGGTTGTTGGCCAGGTTGTAGATGCTGGGGTCGTTAGCCAGAATCTCGCGGAAGTTGGCGGCAGAGGTGGTACCTACTGCTTGGCCGAACATCAGAGCGGCGAGGCCCTGTACTGCTTGTGTCTTGGTAATAGCCATCTTGGTAAAACTCCTTGCGTTCTTGACAACGTTGTCGGGCTCATCTCTAAGCCGCGCTGGCTACGCTAGCACAGCCTTAGAAATCTCACCACATTTTACTACGGTACTACTGAAGCAGATTTGCCTTTCCTGTGTAGCAGCCGTATACGCGCATACCACTGCTGTTGCTGCGCTACGGTACTCTTTATAGCGGCGCTCAGGCACCTTGGCAAGTAACATATCACTATGCCTTCATTCCTTCGCTAAGGCAAGTTTGCCCGGCTGGAAAGCTTCTTATGCCAGCCTACTCGCCGTGGGTGACATTTGCGTGACGGCGGGACCTGGCGGGGCGTCGGGATGTTAAAAAACATTGTTCTCTAACCACCTGTTCTTGAACGCCTTGTGTGCCAGGTTAATAAAAAAGTGTTTAAAAACGCCACACTGTTCATTTTTACCCCGGTTGGCACCAAACAAGCACAGGGGTAAGATAGCGCCCTTTAAGTTCACCCTGGAGCGCGCCTTGGCTGCCTTACTGTTTCATCGCCATCTGCATCTTCTGTGGCAGTTCACCTGTCGCGATATCACCAGCCGCTACCGGGGCTCGCTTCTGGGCCTGGGTTGGACGCTTTTGTCGCCGCTTCTGATGCTGGGGGCGTTCACCCTGGTGTTCTACGGCTTTTTCGACTTGAAATGGCCGGTGGAGGCCACCGGCACCCCGCAGATGGATTTCGCCCTGCAGGTGTTCGTCGGGCTTTTATCCTTCAACTGGTTCGCCGAAGTGGTCAACCGGGGGCCGGTGCTGGTCACCAGCCAGCCCAACCTGGTCACCAAGGTGGTGTTTCCGCTGCCGCTGCTGGCGTTCTCCTCGGTGCTGGCGGCCAGCTTCCAGGCACTGGTCAGCCTGGTGCTGCTGCTATTGATTACCGCGTACCTGGTGGGCGTGAACATCACCTGGCTGGGCCTGCCGCTGGTGATTCTGCCCTTTGCCGGGGTGCTGGTGGGTATTTCGCTGTGGCTTTCGGCCCTGGGGGTTTATCTTCGCGATATCGGCCCGTTCATGGCGCTGTGTACCTCGGTGTTGATGTTTCTCTCGCCGGTGTTCTACCCGCTTTCCAACGTGCCGGAGCAGTGGCAAGGCGTTTACCTTTTGAACCCGCTGGCGCTTTTGATCACCCAGCTGCGTGATGTGATCTTCATGGGCGCCTGGCCCAGCCCCAAGGTGGTCACGGGGCTTGTCATCGTTGCCGTGGTGCTGCTGGTCAGCGGCCGCTGGGCCTTCAATAAACTGCGCGGAGGGTTTGCCGATGTGCTCTGATACCACCACGGCTGAAAAGGCCACTCACGCCAGCGCCACTGCCCCGCCCACGCGCCCGGCGCCAGACGCGGCCATTTCCCTTGCCGGGGTGAGCAAGACCTTCTACCGCTACCAGCGCCCCATCGACCGGCTTCTATTGCAGTTCAAGGCGCTGAGCAAGCGCGCGCGCTTCGATACCATCAGCGGCCTGAAACCCATGGACCTGACCGTGGAGCGCGGTGAAGTGGTCGGCCTGGTCGGGCGTAACGGCGCGGGCAAATCCACCCTTTTGCAGCTTGTGTGCAATACGCTGTCACCGAGTACCGGCGAGGTAACGGTCAACGGCAAGATCGCCGCCCTTCTGGAGCTGGGTTCCGGGTTCAACCCGGAGTTCACCGGGCGGGAGAACGTGTTCATGTCCGCGGCCATTGCCGGGCTCAGCCGGCGCCAGGTGCAGGACAAGTTCGACGAGATCCATGAGTTTTCCGGCATTGGTGATTTCATCGACCAGCCGGTGAAGACCTACTCCAGCGGCATGTACGTGCGCCTGGCCTTTGCGGTGGCCACGAGTGTCGAGCCGGACATTCTGGTGGTGGACGAAGCGCTTTCCGTGGGCGACGGCGCCTTTGCGCGCAAGTCGTTCGATCGCATCATGGCGCTTCGCGACAGCGGCGCGACGATCCTGTTCTGCTCGCATTCGCTTTATCAGGTGGAAAACCTGTGCGACCGGGCGCTGTGGATCGAAGGCGGCGAGGTGCTCGCCGACGATATACCCTCGGTGGTGATTCCCCGCTACGAGCAGTTCCTGATGGGCGAGAACGACCATGGCCACGGCGTGCGTGAAAGCGCCGCCGACGAGCAGCGCCGGGTCATTCCCCAGGGCAGCGCCAGGCTTTTGAGCACCAGTGTGCTGATCGACGGCAAGACGCCGGATGCCCGCTACCCGGCGGTCAGCGGCGAAAGTACGCTTGAGATCGAGATTGCGTTTGCCAGCGACCCGGCGCTTCCCTGCCCGGGCGTGGCGGTGACGATTTCCACGACCTCCGGGCAGATCGTGACCAGCTCCGGCAGCTGGGAGGAAGGCGTGACGCTTTCGCGCAACGCCAACGGCGAAGGGCGCATTGCCATCGGCTTTCCGGCGCTTGCGCTTTTGAAAGGCGAGTACCACGTGGGGGCGTATCTTTTCTGCGAGCGGGGCCTGCACAGCTACGAATGGGTGGACCCGATCAGCGGCTTCCACGTGACCCAGCAAAGCGTGGCCCGGGGCGTGGTGCGCCTGCCCCACCAGTGGCAGGCGCTTGCCCCCGGCGCCAAGCAAGAGGCAGGCTGAACCATGTGGCAGACCCGCTGGGCCACCCCTGAGGATTTACCCGCGCTTCTGGCGCTGTTCGAGCGCGCCTTCGGCCAATCCGTGGATGCCGACACCTGGCAGTGGAAGTATCGGCTGGCGGCGTCCCCGGGGGTGGTGTGCCTAATTGATGACCAGATCATCGCGTTCAACGGCGGCATGCCCCGGCCCGGGGCGGTGCTTGGGCAGGCGTGTTCCATCGTGCAGATGGGCGATGTGATGGTCGACCCGGCCTACCGGGGCATTCTGACCCGCAAGGGGCCGTTCTATCAGGTGGTGCAGGCGTTTTTCAGCGAACAGGTGGGCGAGGGCCTGGCCCAGCGCTACGCCTTCGGCTTTCCCCACGCCCGCCATGCCCGGCTGGGCCGCGCCCTGAAGCTTTACTGCGACACCGACCGCATCGATGAAGCGCAGTGGCCCGCGCTCAGCCGCCGGCGCGTGCTGACCACCGCCACGCCCTTGACGCCTGACCACGCCCACAAGGTGGATACGCTGTGGGCGCGCATGGCCAAAGGGCTTTCGCAGCACGCGGTGGGCGTGCGCGACTGGGCGTGGCTTTCGCACCGCTACCTGGATGCCCCCCGGCGGGGTTATCAGTGCTGGCTGGTCAAGAACCGCCTGACCGGGGCCCCGGTGGGCGTGTGCGTGCTGCGCGCCCACGACGCCACCACCGTCGAGCTTCTGGACCTGGTGGCCGCGCCGGGGCAGCTGGCCCGCACCGTGACCTGCGCCCAGCACCTGACCGCGCGCATGGGCGCCACCCGGTTGATGGCCTGGCTGACCCCGGCGGTGGCCCAGATGCTTCATGCCACCCAGCCTGCGCTGAGACCCACCGAAGTGGTCGTGCCCGGCAGCCGGGTCAACGGCCTGGCACTGGGCATGGAAGTGGAGAACCGCTGGTGGCTGATGGGCGGCGACACGGACTTTCGCTGACCGACCAAGGCCCGGCTGGATGAATACGCACGGCCAAACGGACGCGCACTGCTGGATAAAAGGATCACCCGATGAGAACCGCCCGATGAGAGAAGCCTGGTACGTTCCCTACCACGCGGGCGCGCTGCAAGGACAGCGCGTGCTGGTGCTGGCCCCCCACCCGGACGATGAAGTGTTCGGCTGCGGCGGGGCGCTGACCCAACTGGCCGCCCAGGGGGCGACGATTCAGGTCATCATTGCCACCCAGGGCCCCCAGGCGGCGCTGCGTCTGGAAGAATCCACCCAGGCCGCCGCGCTTCTGGGCTACCCCACCCCGCTGAACTGGGATTTTGCGGACCGGGGCCTGGAGCAGGCGCGCGAGGCGCTGGCCGAGCGGCTGTGGCAGACCCTCGAAGAATTCCAGGCGGATCTTCTGCTGGCGCCTTCGAGCTGGGAAATGCACCCGGACCACCGCGCCGCCTGCGATGCGGCGCTGACGGCCGCCGCACGCTATAGTGGGCGCCAGGCGCTGACCGTGGCGCTTTACGAGATCGGCGTGCCGCTCAGCGTCAATCACCTGGTGGATATTTCCCCGGTGGCCGAGCAAAAAGCCCAGGCCATGCAGTGTTTTGCCTCGCAACTGGCCGAGCAGCGCTACGCGGAACAGATCGGTGGGCTCAACCGCTACCGCAGCTACACCCTGGGGCTTGCAGTCACCCAGGCGGAGGCGTTTCACGTCTTGAAGCCCGGCGAGGAACACGCCGAGGTGGTGCTGCCCTCGGTGCAGGACCAGGCGCTCTGGCGCTGCGAAGCCGCCCTCTTGCAGGCGCAGCAAGACCACGCCGAGTCCGTCGGGGCATTGAGGCGTGAGCTTGCGCAGGCGCAAGAAGCAGCGCAAGCGGCGTCTCGAGAACGGCTAAACGAACACCAAGAACAGACACAAGAACTGGCACACGAACTGGCACAAGAACTGAAAGCGCTCGAGCAAGCGTACCAGGCGCTTTCGGCCCAGGCCGCCGAAACCCAGGCGGCGCTCGAAAATAGCGAGCACGCCCGCCGGGGCGCCGAGCAGATGCTGGAAACCATTTACGCCACTCGCGGCTGGCGCTGGCTTTCGCGATTGAAATCGTTATCAGGGCGCGGCTAGCGCGTTATTTATCTAGGAAGTTTATGTCAACGTCTTTTGATACTCCCCGCGTCAGCCTGCTGATTCGCAGCATGGACCGTGACCACCTTCATTCGGTGCTGGCCTCGGCCGATGCCCAGCGCTACCCCTTCGTGGACATTCTGGTGGTCAACGCCAAGGGCGAACCCCACCGCGCCTTGCCGACACTCGACACGCCCTGCCGGCTGATCGAAAGCGATACCCCGCTCAAGCGGGCCGAGGCCGCCAACGCGGCCCTGAAAGCGGTCGAAACGCCGCTGGCGCTGTTTCTGGACGACGACGACCTGATCGACCCTCACCATATCGAGCGCCTGGTCGAGGCGCTCGATGCCCAGCCGCAGGCCCCGGCGGCCTACGCCGGCGTGCGCCTGGAAAAGACCACCGGCGAGGCGCTTTCCACCACGGACGCCCCCTGGGTGCCCGGGGAGCTTCTGGTGCACAACACGCTGCCCATTCACGCGGTGCTGTTTCGCATGGCGGCAGTGGAAAAAGGCGCCTGCCGGTTCGATACGCAGTTCAGCGAGCTCGAGGACTGGGATTTCTGGCTGCAGCTTGCCCGCCAGGGGGCGTTCGTTCACGTACCCGGCGCCAGCGCCACCTACCGGCTGGCCCTGGGGGAATCCGGGCTTTCCCAGCAGCGCGACGTGCAGGCCTACCAGAGCGCACGCAGCGCGGTATGGCAAAAATGGCTGCCCCAGGTGGACGAGGCGCTGCTGCAAAACGGCCTGGCGGCGCTGATCGACCGACTCGAACAGCTGGAGTGGGACACCCAGCAGCTTCACGCCAGCGAAGCCGCGCTTCACCAGCGCGACCACGAACGCCTGGGCCAGCTGCTGGAACTGCGCGAACATTACGAAAAGCTCCAGGGCTTGCACAGCGAGCTTCACCAGGCCCACGGCGGCGCCTGGGAAAAGCTCAGTGGCCTGGGCAAGGAACACGAGCAGGCCCTGGCGCGGTTAAGCTCGCTGCAAAAAGACCACGACGGCCTTCAAAAGACCCACGGCGAGCTTCAGCAAACTCTCGCTACGTTGAAGCAGACCCTGCAGCAGCGCATCGACGAGCAGACGCACACCCAGGAGCGCCTGGCCGAAACCCGGCACGCCCACGCCACGCTCGAACAGGCCCACGCAGACGCCCAGCACCGCCTTCACCTGCTGGGGGAAGAGCTGCACGCCATGCGCCATTCGCGCTCCATGCGCCTGACCAGACCCCTGCGCTGGCTGACCGACCAGCTTCGCCACCTGCGCGGCGACACCCCCGACACCCCAGGCCCCGCCCAGGACGACCTGCCCATCGCCCAGGGAACCCAGACAGAACCTAAGGGGCCGGTGGACATCATCGTGCCGGTCTACAAGGGTCTGGATGAAACCCGCGATTGCCTGGAAAGCGTGTGGGCCTCTACCCCGAAACACGCCTACCGGCTGGTGGTCATCAACGATTCAAGCCCGGAGCCCGAGCTTACCGAGTGGCTTCGCGAGGCGGCCCGCACACGCCCCATGCTGCTGCTGGAAAACGAGGAGAATCTCGGGTTCGTGGGCACCGTGAACCGCGGCATGGCGCACTCAAATAGCGCCGATGTGCTTTTGTTGAACAGCGACGCCGAGGTGGCCAACGACTGGCTGGATCGCATGATTGCCGCCGCCTACCGCCCCGGCACCCGCCCGGTGAGCAGCGTGACGCCGTTTTCCAACAACGCGACGATCTGCAGCTACCCGCGCTTTTGTGAAGACAACGACCTGCCGCTGGATTACGACCTGCCCACCCTGGACCGGCTGTTTGCCAAGGCCAACGCCGGGCAGAGTGTGGATATTCCCACGGCCATCGGTTTTTGCATGTACATCCGCCGCGACTGCCTGGATGACGTGGGGCTTTTCGACGTGGAGAACTTCGGCAAGGGTTACGGCGAGGAGAACGACTTCTGCATGCGCGCCCTGAAGGCGGGGTGGCGCCACGTGCACGCGCTGGACGTGTTCTCCTGGCACAAGGGCGGGGTGAGCTTTGGCGACAGCCAGCCCGAGCGGGTCAAGAAGGCGCTCGCCGTGCTCGATGAGCTGCACCCGGACTACCACCGCCGCGTGCACTCGTTCATTGCCGATGACCCGGCCCGATTTGCGCGCACGGCGGTGGAAATCGAACAGCTTCACCAGAGCCAGCTGCCTACGGTGTTGATGCTCAACCACCAGCGCGGCGGCGGTACCGAACAGCACTGTCGCGAGCTTGTATCTCGGGTAAGCGATGTGAACTGGCTGATTCTGCGCCCGGATACCGAGGGCCACGTGGTGCTGAGTCGCGATCTGCAGGCGGGTAGCCTCACGCTTCGCTATCACCTGCTGCACGACTGGAAAGCGCTTACCCAGATGCTGAGCTACCTGGGCGTGCAGCGCCTGCACTGGCACCACTGGCTGGGCTTCGATCAGCGCATTCACCAGCTGGCCGAGGCACTCGGTGTCGAGCAGGATGTGACGCTGCACGACTACTACAGCGTGTGCCCGGAAATCAGCCTGACCGACGACAAGGGCCGCTACTGCGGCGAGGATAACTGCGCGAAGTGCACCGGGTGCTTGCCGGCGCAAGCGGTGAGCGAGGCCACCACCCTGAAGGGCTGGCGGGATTATCACCACCAGTGGCTGTCCCGCGCCCAGCGCATCATCACCCCGAGTGCGGACGCCGCCGAGCGCATCAACCGCTACTACCCGGATCTTTCGATCATCGCCGCCGCCCACCCGGATACGCTGGCCACCTACCCGGCGCCGGTGCGTCCTTCGCTTGAAAAGGGCGAGCCGCTGCGCGTGGCGGTGCTGGGTGCGCTTTCCATGATCAAGGGCGCCGACGTACTCGAGGACACCGCCAGCGAGGCGAACCGCCAGGGGGCAGCGCTGGAGTTCAAGCTCTTCGGCTTTGCTTACCGCTCGCTCAAGACGCTGCCCAACCTGTCCAACACCGGGCCTTACCAGGGCGACGAGCTGATCGGCCTGCTGGAGGAGTGGCAGCCCCACGTGGTGTGGTTCCCGGCCCAGTGGCCGGAAACCTACAGCTATACGCTGAGCATCTGCCTTTCCATGGGCATTCCCGTGGTGGCCTCGAACCTGGGGGCGTTCGAAGAGCGCCTGGCCAACCGCCCGATGAGCTGGATACTGCCTTGGAACACGCCCCCGGCGGAGTGGGTGGCCCGCTTTGAAACGCTGCGCGAGGAAGGCGCGCTGCAAGACGCCCTGCCCCGCCTTGATAAGCCCACGCCGCTTCTGAGCTACTACCCCGGCGACTATGCGGCCCCCCTGAAACCCAAGGCGGCCAAGGCCGGTGGCACCACGCCGGTGTGGCGCCCGCACATGTCGGCCATGGGGGCCACGGGCTACCAGCGCCAGCGGCTACTCAAGGCGCTTTACTGGCTGCGCGAACGCCCCAGCCTGCGCTTTCTCAGCCAGCGCATTCCGCCCTCGCTTCAGCGGCGGGTGAAAAGCGCGGTGCTGGGCGAGGCGAAAAAGTAATGTCTCGTGTACTCACGCCCCTGGCGCCCTTGCCGGGCCATACCCGGCCGCCAGGTGCCGGCTTGGGGAGGGCTTGCCGCCATGGCTGAGCGCGGGCTGCGCTACGGGGTGTGTGTGCCCACCCTGAACGCGGGAGAAGCCTGGCCTGCGTGGCTCGAACAGAGCCGCCCCGCCGTGGCCGGCGCCCAGCGCACCCTGGTGGTGGATTCAAGTTCTTCCGATGACACCCCTGGGCTTGCGGCGCGCTTTGGCTGGGAGGTAATGCGTATTGCCCGGGAAGAGTTCGACCACGGCGGCACCCGCCAGCGGGCGCTCGAGTACCTGAGCGATTGCGACGTGGTGGTGTTTCTGACCCAGGACGCGGTGGTGGCCGAGCCAGAGGCGCTCGATGCGCTGGTGGGTGCCTTCACCGATGACCGGGTGGGGGCGGCCTTCGGGCGCCAGCTGCCGCATCTGGATGCCACCCCCATCGCCCGCCACGCGCGGCTTTTCAACTACCCTGAAGGCTCTTACCAGGCAAGCGAAGCGGACATTCCCCGCCGGGGGATCAAGACGGCGTTTCTGTCCAACTCGTTCGCCGCCTACCGGCGCGAGGCGCTGCTGGGAAGCGGCGGATTCGCCGAGAACACGATCCTGAGCGAAGACATGCTGGCCGGCGCCAGCCTGTTGAAAGCGGGCTGGGCGCTGGCCTACTGCGCGAACGCCCGGGTGCGCCATTCCCACAACTACTCCTTGAAGGAGGAGTTTCAGCGCTACTTCGATATCGGCGTGTTTCACCGCGAACAGGGCTGGCTGCTGGCCTGGCTGGGCCGCGCCGAGGGCGAAGGCGCCCGGTTCGTGCGCTCGGAAATTCGCTATCTCTTACGCAAGGCCCCCTGGCGTCTGCCCGAGGCGGCGCTGCGCACGTTTTTGAAGTACACCGGCTACCAGCTGGGCCGCCATCACCATCGCTTGTCAAGGCGCATGAAGCGGCGCCTGTCGATGAACCGGCGTTACTGGTAACTTCCCGCACGCTCCTGCGTTCAAGCCAACGTCTCATCCTTTTTCAGCATGTCCGAGAGCGTTCGTTCGATCTCGCGGCGCTTTAGCCCGGGTACCCAGGTATCCAGGCGTTTCGTGCACGCCTTCAATTCGGGTATCTCGTTGGCGCGCACGAACGCCGGGTTCACCTGAATGTCGATGGTATGGCCGGCCAGGCGCTCCAGCGTTTCGACCAGCGTCTTCAACGACACCGCCCGGCCGCTGCCCACATTGATGACGCTGCCGCTTTCGGCCTCCTGGGGCCAGTGGCTCAGCAAGTGCGTGTAGATCGCCACGATATCTCTGACATCGCTGAAGTCGCGGCTGACGTGGGTGTTGCCCAGTTCCATGACCGCTTCGCGGCGCTGGATGTGATCGACGATCTTGGGCACCAGAAAATGCAGCGCCTGGCCGGGGCCGGTGTAGTTGAACGGCCGGGCAAGCAGTAAAGGCAGCCGGGCCTTGTAGGTCAGGGCCATATGCTCCATGGCCAGTTTGGAATGGGCGTAATGGTTGACGGGTAACGGTACAAGGCTTTCATCGATGATAGCCTGGCCATTCGCCCCGTAGACGTTGGCGCTGCTGGCAAGCAGTACCCGGGGGGGCGTGGTCAGCCTGGCCAGCGCGCTGAGCAGGGTGTCGGTGCCCAGCACGTTCACCCGGTAGAAATCCAGCGGCGTGGGGTGGCCCACGAAGGAGAGCGCGGCCAGATGATACACCTGGCTGGGCGCGGCTTTCTGCACGACGGCCTGCAGCCTGGCGTCGTCGTTGAGATCGACGTGATGGGTTTCATCCGCCCCGCAGGGCTGGCTTGCAAGTGCCACCACGTAGTGGCCCTGGCGCTTCAAGTGCGCGATCAGGTAGCGGCCGGTGAAGCCGCTGCCCCCGGTAACCAGGCTGGTGGTCATGGTGGTTCCTTGCCTTGAGGTGTACGCGCCCGCTAGGCGCCGATTTCCTTCGCGACCCGGGCCAGATCCGCCTCGACCATCATCTTGCAAAGCGCTTCCAGGCGGGTGGCGGGTTTCCAGTCCAGCTCCCGGTAGGCCTTGGCCGGGTCGCCGATCAAAAGCTCCACCTCGGCGGGGCGGTAGAACTGCGGGTCGATCACCACCACCGGGGTGTTCGTTGCCACATCCACCGCTACTTCGTTTTCGCCCTCGCCTTCCCAGCGAAGCTCGATCTTTGCGGCCTGAAAGGCCAGAGTCACGAAATCGCGTACCGTTTCGGTGCGGTTGGTGGCCAGAACAAACGTGTCCGGGGTATCGGCCTGAAGCATGCGCCACATGCCTTCCACGTACTCTTTCGCGTAGCCCCAGTCGCGCTTGGCGTCCAGGTTGCCAAGCGCCAGGCGGGTTTGCTTGCCCAGCTTGATGCGCGCCACGGCGTCGGTGATCTTGCGGGTCACGAACTCGCGCCCGCGAAGGGGTGATTCGTGGTTGAACAGAATGCCGCTGGCGGCGAACAGTCCGTAGGATTCCCGGTAGTTGATGGTCATCCAGTGGGCGTAGAGCTTGGCCACCCCGTAGGGGCTTCGGGGGTAGAACGGGGTGGTTTCGGTCTGGGGGACTTCCTGCACCTTGCCGAACATTTCCGACGTCGAGGCCTGGTAAAAGCGAATGCTGGTGTCCACGATGCGAATGGCTTCCAGCAGGTTGACCGCCCCCAGCCCGGTAATTTCGGCGGTGGTGATGGGCTGATCGAACGAGACGCCAACGAAGCTCTGCGCCGCCAGGTTGTAGACTTCCCGGGGCTTGCAGCGCTGCAGCAGGCGAATGCTGGCCGACAGGTCGGTCAGATCATATTCGACCAGGTGCAGCTTTGGGTGGTCCTGCACCCCCAGCGCTTCGATACGCCAGAAGTTGACCGAGCTGGTACGTCGATACGTGCCGTAGACGGTATAGCCCTTTTCGAGCAGCAGCTTGGCAAGGTAGGCGCCATCCTGCCCCGTTATCCCTGTCACGATCGCATTCAAGACAGCGTTCCTTTTCTCTTAAAGTCAGTCGATGGGCGCTTCACACCGCCGCCCTGTTTCAGCCGTTCTGGTTCAGCCGCGTTTGGGCGCAGGCCGCACAGGGGCGCGCCTGGCAAGGCAGCGCCTGGTTGTGACCAAGTGTAACCGGTATTGGTTACAGTTTCTGGTCAATCAGGGCGGCGCGCAAGAGCCCGTCATAGCGCTTGGCAAGGGTTGGCCAGCGGCGCTCGTCGAGCCACTGCTGCCGGGCGTTCAAGTACTCCTGGTGTTGTTTTGCGGGGGCGCCGAGCACCTGGGTAATACCCCGGGCAATGGCATCGCGCTCGAACCCGTCGGTTTGCCAGGCAACGCCTGCCACTTCGTCGAAGATCGGCGCCGGTGTGGTAAGAATGGTCGGGCACGCCGCCACGGCGGTACGTACCGCGGCGCTGCTGGATTCCTGAGTGTACTGGTACGGCAGTACCACCAGGCTGCATTCGGCCAGCCGCGTTTGGGCCTCTTCCAGCGGCTGAAAGTCGGTATCCCACTCGATGTGCGCCATGACCCCCAGCCGCTGGGCGGTGCGCCGACAGCGCGCCAGCTCCTCGCGAGAGCTGGCTTCGTCGCGCACCGAGGTAACCAGACGAAGCGTCGCCGCCTTGGGCAGCGCTCTGGACTCGAGCAGCGTCGCGAAGGCTTCGATCAGCGTATTGACGCCCTTGTGGGGCAGCAAAAAGCCGAAGCAGCCGATGATGGGGGCCTCAATGGGGGCCTGGGTCACCGGGGCGCTGGTGCCCTCGGCCACGCCCTGGTGAATCCGGGTCACGTTATCGCTCAAACCGATACGCTTTAAATGGTTGAGATCATCCAGCGTATGCACGAAGACGCGGTCGAATTCGGCCAAGGTGGCGGCCACGGCGCGCCGGCGAGCGGTGTCGAAATCGATGACCGGCCGGGTGGTGTGCAGCGTGATATATGCCCGTTTGCCAAGCTTGCGACACTGCTGAACCTCCTCTTGAAGGGCGCGGTCCAGCTCATAAAAGGCGAAGTGGTGCTGCAGCCAGACCACGTTGCCCCGGGCGTTTGCCAACGCGGGGCTTGCGCCCTTCTGCCAGCTGCTTTCCACCACCTGAAGCACGCCTTCTGGGGCCACTTGTTGTCTGGTGGGGGCGTGTACTTCGAGCAGCGCCGACTCGTCCTGGGTCTGCATCGCCTCCAGCAGGTGGGCGCTGTACTGGGCGATGCCGCAGGGCTCGTTCCAGGTGGTGTAAAGGCTGATGGAAAGCGTAGGCGGCGCGGTGTCGGCCAGTGCCTGCAGCCGGCCAAGGGCAGCGCTGAACGAGGCAACCGCCGCCGGGGCGAAAAACCGCTCTTGAATGGCGGCGTGCAGGTCGCCTGCCGCCGGGGCTTCGTGCTCGCCGTTTTGGCGTGACGTTTCGGCCTGACCTGATGTTTCGATCTGACGTAGCGCTTCGATCTGGCGCTGAACCTGGGCCACGGTGCTGCTGACGCTGGGCTCGACCCACAGCGCCTGGCCCTGGCTCAAGTGCGACTGGGCGTGATCGAAGCAGTAATCGATGAAGCCTGCCTGGCGAGCGGGTATGAAATCCGTATGGGCGCTGTAGCCGGTGACGACCAGGGCGCGGGAGAACTCGCCGGCTTCGATGGCGGGCATGTTCAGGCCCTCGCCCCGGGTGGGCAGTACCACGATATCCGCCTGGTGATAGAGCGCGGCCATCTGCTCGGTGGTGTAGTCGTCCATGATGACGGTAAGTCGCGAGCGGTGGCGGTGGCTTACGTAGGCCTCGACCCAGGCCTGGGTCTGATTGTGCGGGTTGGGGAAGGTCTTGAGGGTGAGCGTGATCTCGGGGTCCTGCTCGGCCAGCTGCTCGAAGGCCTGCAGCAGCACGTCCACCCCCTTGCGGGGAAACGCCGAGGAAACGTGCAACAGGTGTACCGCGCGTTGCCGGCCAACCCGGGCCAGATCCCTTGCGTGGCTGCCCGCGGCGTGGGGGTTGGCCATCAGCGGCAGCGCCACCACGTGAATGGGGCGAGTGCAGCCGCTGTCCATCAGCGCCTTCTTGACGAACCAGGCGGTGACGACCACGCCGTGATAGTGGCGGTTGAGGGTGTCTATCGTGTCTTGCGCCACCCAGGACTCTTCCCAGAAAAACAGCGCCACGGCCTTGCCGTGGGCGGGGTCCGGAGTGATCAGCGGGTAGTGATGATACAGCGCGACCCGCTGATGGGGCGCCAGCGCCTGCCAGGCCGAAGGGTCGGTCAGCGCGTTGAGCCGGGCCACTTCCTCGGTACCGCCGGGGGTGGTGTGTACCCGTATGTCCGCCGAGCCCTCGTGGGGGGCCAGCCACAGTGCAGGCGCGGGCTCGCTCTGGGCTAGCCGGCCAAGCAGGTGGCGGTTGACCGAGGCCAGGCTGTAGCTTCCGTTGACATGCCCTTCCAGGCGAACGCCTTTGATCGAGGGGGCGTTCGTGGCGTCGCGCAGGGCCAGGGCCTCCAGGCGTACCTTGGCCGGGGTATCGGCCTCCAGGTTCACGAAGTCTTCGTCGCGAAACTGCCCCTTGCGGCTGAACAGCCCATCGCTTGCCGCCATGTGCTTGAGCACGCGCATCTTCAACGCCGGAAAGCGGTTCAAGAACCTGAGCGCCAGACGCTTGAGCCAGGGGATCTGCGCCATTCTGCGAAGCGTCTTGCCACCCGCCCCTTGGCCGCGCGCCACGAACGACTGGCGGTGAAGGTGCATCACCCCCCGCAGCGGCTGGGTCAGGCGCCAGGAGCGGCTTTGGTAGATACCGTTGATCTCATCGAGCAGCTGCTGGGCTTTGTGCTGGTAGTGCTGGCGCTCCTGGGTCTCTTTCGCCAGTGCGTCGGCCTGCTCTTGAATCTTGTCCGCCAGGGTTTCCAGGCTCCCCTGCTGGGTGCTGGTCAACGTGTCCAGGTACGCAAACCAGGGCGCGCTTTGCTCGTCTGCGCCCTTGTGGGCGATCAGCGCGTAATCCGGATAGGCGGAGACGACCCAGTTCAGGTAGTCGCGAACGGCGGCGTCGTTTTCCGGGGGCTGGGGGCCGTTCAGGCGCAGGATATCGGCCTTGGCAAAGCCTGCATCCGTGGCAACGAAGTGCAAAAGCGGCGGCGGCAGCGGGTGCAGGTGGGTCGGGTCGAGATAGAAGCTCCAGAGCCCCACGGTGAGGTTTTCCGGGTTGGGCGTTTCCAGAATCAACACGCCCCCGGGCACCAGTACCCGGCGCGCCTCCTGCACGAGTTCCACCAGGCGCTCGAAGGGGATGTGCTCGGCGATGTGAAACCCGGTCACCGCCGAAAGCGTGTCGCTTTGGGTCTGCTTGAGCGCGGCCAGGGCGTCGCCGACCACGACCTCGAGCCCGCGTTCGTTGCAGGCCTTGGCCATGCTTTCGTTGGTATCGACGCCCCGGGCGGGCCAGGCGTTGTCCCGCATCAGCTCGAGCCATTCACCGCGCCCGGAGCCCAGGTCCACCGCCCACGCCTTGGGGTAGCGCGCCATGATGGGTGCCAGCAGCGGCACGTAGACGGCCAGGCGCTTTTTGATGTCGTCTTTTTCGCCACGAAAATGGTTGGTAAACCGGGTGTAGAAATCCATTACGCTGACTCGTTAGATTCGAAACGGGGGGTGTCACGGCGCGCGCATTCGATGGTCGGCATGACCCAGCTGCTGCCCAGGAAAAAGTCCTTTTCCATGTTCACCATCTGAAAGACCAGCGCGTGGTCGATCCACTGGTAGTTGCGCGCCAGGTGGGTGTCGCTGCTGTGCAGCGAGACGGACACGGAGTAGCTGCCGGGGCCCAGATTGGCCTGAAAGCGTATGCGGTAGGTCAGCGTCTCGCCGGGGGCAAGCGCGCGCTCTACCTGGTGGGTGTGCCAGGTGTTGGTGCCGAACACGTCCTGGCCCACCCGGTCTTTCAGCTTGTACCCCAGCACCAGCTCGGGCAGGTGGTCGTGAATGTTCACCTGCACCCGAAGCTCGACGGGCTGGCCGACGTCCACCACGTCGAGGGCCTGGCCTTTCCCGCCGTCGTGCAGGCTGATCTGGGTAATGCTCGCCTCGCCGGTGCCGGAGCGGGTCTGTATCTGGCCGCTGTCCAGGGGCTCGATCTCGACCCGGGCGTTCTCCTTCTGGGCGATCAGGGCGTTGTAGTAATCCATGATGTCCTGGGGCGGGCCATCCTGCAGCACGCGGCCCTGCTCCAGCAAGATGGCCCGGTCGCAAAGGCTCTGGATGGCGGCCTTGTCGTGGGAGACGATCAGAAGCGAGGTGCCCAGGCGCTGAAACTCGCGGATACGATCGAAGCTCTTGTGCTGGAAGTAGGCGTCCCCCACCGACAGCGCTTCATCGACGATGAGAATGTCCGGGCGAAACGCCGTGGCCACGGAAAACGCGACCCGCATCTGCATGCCGCTCGAGTAGACCCGCATGGGTTGATCGAAGTAGTCGCCGATTTCGGCAAAGGCTTCGATCTCGTCCATCGCGGCGGCCACCTGGGCATGGGTGAAGCCCATCAGCCCCGCGGCATGCAGCACGTTCTGGCGCCCGGTCAGCTCGCCGTTGAAACCCATCCCAAGCTCCAGGATCGCCGCGATGCGCCCTTGGGCGTGAAGGTGGCCTTCGCTGGGGATCAGCGTGCCGGTGATCATTTTCAACAGCGTGCTCTTGCCCGCCCCGTTCTGCCCCACGATGCCCACGGCTTCGCCGGCGGCGATATCGAAGCTTATATCCCGCAATACCCAGGTTTCGGCCTGGGGCGCGACCGGCATGAACCAGTTGACGATGCGGGTGAGTTCGCTCTTGTAGTGACGGTAGACCTTGCCGAGCCCGCGCACTTCCAGAAGCGCCGGGGCGTTCGTGGGGGATGGGCTCATAGGGCGTCCACCATTTCCGGGCTGGCCTTGCGAAACAAGAGCGCGCTCAGAAGCACCAGGGCAATTCCCAGCGCCGCCAGGGCCGCCAGGGCGATAAGCGACGGCGCTTGACCGTAGGCGAGTACGTCGTGGTAAGCCCCCACCAGGTGGTAAAGCGGGTTGAACGCAATGATCGCCTGCAGGGATGCCGGCACGATCTCGGCGGGATAGACCACCGGTGTGAACCAGAACAGGAACTGCATGACAATCGGCATGAGCTGGCCGATATCGCGAATGAAGACGTTGAGGATACCCAGCGTCAGCCCCAGGCCAAGCGACAGCAGCACCGTGATGCCGGTAAGAACGACCACCCAGGGCAGTGTGGCAAGGGTAAAATGGCCCAGCACCGCAAACACGACCAGAATGACCAGAAACAGCGCCAGGTTGTTGATCAGACAGGCGCCGGTGGCGATGATGGGCAGGGCGATCTTGGGAAACACCAGCTTCTTGAGCAGATTGGCGTTATCGATGAACACCCCGAGACAGCGGTTGAGCAGCTCGCTGAACAGGCTCCACCCCAGCATCCCCGCGGTCAGGTAAATGGCGTAGGCGTAGCGGCTTTCGATGCCGGGCAGCTTGGCCGAGAGCACCGCCGAGAGTACCAGCGCGTAGATCAGCACCATGGCCAGCGGATGAATGATCATCCAGGCGCCGCCAATGCGGCTGCGGGCAAAGCGGGTCACCAGTTCGTGGCGTATGGACGTGGCAATAAACTGGCGGTAGCGCCAGGCCCCTCCAAGGGATGCTAGCATTGCGTTACCTTTTTCCGTGCTGGACGGGTTCCCGGGCTTGGCTGGCTCGCGTACTGAACGGCTTTCCAGGCTGAACAGGAATTCGAACAAGGGCGCCATGTTAAGCCAAGCGTGAAGACCACACCACCGTTACTCGCCTTGCGCGCCTGGTGGCTGTGCTATGCTCGCGGCTTCACACTTCTGCTCGCCTTCCCCGCGACCGTTCGAGCCTACGGCATGGTTTTCAGCACTCCTCTCTTTCTTCTGGTGTTTCTGCCCGTCGTCTGGCTGGTCTTCTATCTGGCGAGCCTTTTTGCCACGCCGCGCTTTTTGCTTGGCTGGCTGGGGGCCGCGTCGCTTTTCTTCTACGCGAGCTGGGATATCACCCTGCTGCCCTTGCTGCTGGCGAGCATGGCCGTCAACTACTGGCTCGCCGGCCACATCACCCGGCCCCACCCCGGCTGGCTGTGGCTGGGGGTCGCGTTCAACCTGGGGCTTCTGGGCGGGTTCAAGTACTCGGTTTTCCTGCTCTCGGCGGTGAACCTGGCGCCCCAGACACTCAGCCCCTTGGTGTTGCCCCTGGGCATTTCCTTTTTCACGTTCCAGCAGATCGCGTTTCTGGTAGATGTTCGTCAAGAAAAGATCACCCGCGGGCCCTGGTCGCTGTACGGCGTCTTCGTCAGCTTTTTCCCGCAGCTGGTTGCCGGCCCTATCGTTCACTACCAAACACTTGCCCCCCAGCTTGCCAACCTGACGACGCCCAGGGCTCGCTGGGTGCGCTGCGGGCTGGTTCTGATCGCCCTGGGCCTTTCCAAGAAGCTGCTGCTGGCGGACAACCTGGCGCCCCTGGTGGAGCAGCTTTACGACAAGCCCGCGGGCAGTATCGTTGCCGGGGACACCCTGGTGGCAGGCTGGGCCTACGGGCTGCAGCTGTATTTCGATTTTTCCGGCTACGCGGACATGGCGCTGGGGCTTGCGCTGCTGTTTGGTATCCGGCTGCCGGAAAACTTCGCCTCGCCCTACCAGGCCCTGGATATTCAGGCCTTCTGGCGGCGCTGGCACATCACGCTTTCCCAGTTTCTGCGCGACTACCTGTATGTACCACTGGGGGGCAGCCGCCACGGCACGCCGCGCCAGGTCATGGCGGTGCTGGTCACCATGGTTCTGGGCGGGTTGTGGCACGGGGCGGGGTGGCAATTCGTGTTGTGGGGCGCGCTGCACGGCGGGTTGCTGGCCGGGCTTTTGGTGTGGCGCCGGGTCAGCCCCGTGCGACTGCCCCGCGGGGTCAGCTGGCTTTTGACCCTGACCCTGGTCATGCTGGCCTGGGTACCCTTTCGGGCGACGAGCCTCGAGCACGCCTTTGCGCTGTACGCAGGCCTTGGGCACTGGCAGTGGGGGGCGCTTGGCGATATGTACAGCGCCATGACCCAGGGCGTGATGGCGCTGCGTTCGCCGGGGGCGGTGCTGCTGCTGGGTTCGTTCATCGCCCTGGTCATGCCGAGCAGCATGCGCTGCGCCCGGTGGCTCGACGCGCCCTCGCGTATCCTCTGGCAAGGCGGGCTGGTCGGGGCGCTGCTGGTGGCGGTGGCCAAGGCGATGACCGATCTCCCCAGTCAGGCATTTCTGTATTTCAATTTCTGATGACCGTGCAGGGAACGAGAGAGCGAGTGGACATGAGGCGTTTTCTGACAGGTGTGCTGGCGGGTGGCTTTTTGGCCCTCAGCCTTTGGCTTGCCCTCTGGGCCGGGCAGCTTGGCCGGCCACACCCCAACAATGCGTGGATCGAGGGGGCGGTTCGCTACAAGCAGGCCCAGGCGAAGGCGCTCCCCTCACCGAAAATCGTGGTGGTGGCCGGCTCAAGCGCCATGTTCGGTATCGACAGCGGCGCGCTGGAGGCCGCCTTCCAGCGCCCGACCGTCAATCTGGGGGTCAATGCGGGCCTGTCGCTGCCGGTGATTCTAAAAAGCGCCGAGCCCGTCATTCAGGCCGGGGATCTGGTGCTGCTCCCTCTGGAGTACCCGCTCTACAACCGTGACGAAGGCGTTACGAGCCCGCTGGTACACTGGGCCAACAGCCACCCGGACGCCCTGTTGCAGCTGCCCCTGAAACGCTCATTGGGGGTTGTCGCGCAAACCTCGCTGACTCGCATCCTGGAGGGGTATCGGGGCCTGCCCGAAGGGTTTGTCGTGAGCGGCGATTACGGCGCGCACAACCTGGATCAGCGCGGCGATCAGCGCCATACCGCCCGGGCCCTGCGCGAAGCGCGCCACTGGCATTTTCTCACCTCGTTACCCCCGGAGACCTACGGCGAAACGGCCCGCCAGGGTCACTTTGCCGGTGCCCGGCTGCGCGGGTTTCGCGACCGACTGCTGGCCAAGGGCGCCTGCCCGGTTTTCATGCCCCCGCCGATGCTCTACCAGCCCGAATATACTCACGTGCCCATCGAGGCGGCGTATTACGCCAGCCTGCCCGAACAGGCCCGCCGGGCCGGGCTGAAATGGGTGGGGGAACCGACACAGGCCCTGTATGCGGCCGACGACTTTTTCGATACCAACTTTCACCTGGTGGACGAGGCGCGCACCCGCCATACGCACAAGATCATTGATTGGCTGGGCGAGCAGCCCATGGCGCAGTGCCGACACCATTACGAGACTCTGCCAAGAGAACCTGCCTTGACGCCCAACGTCACGTCTTGAGGTGTCGGTTCACCAGCGACTGCATGGACCGGGTGAAGTTGGCGGTGGAAAACCGCTCGGCGCTTTGTCGACATACCGCAGCCGAAAAGGCGTCGGGCTCGGCCGCGCGCCTTGCCTCGAACTGGCGTACCTGGTCAATGAGCGCGTCGCTTGTCTGCTCGGCCACCCAGAGCCCGGAAGCGCCGTTCAGGGTGGTTTCAGCCAGGCCCCCGACCCCGTAACCGATGACCGGCGCCCCGGCGGCCTGGGCTTCCACGGGCAGAATGCCGAAATCCTCTTCCGCCATGAACAGAAAGGCCCGGGCGCGCTCCAGGTGGCTCACCAGCACGTCATCGGGCTGGTAGCCCAGCAGCGTGACGTTGGGGCCCGCCAGGGCGTCGAGCTTGGCGTAGTCGGGGCCGTCGCCGATGACGACGAGCTGTTTGTCGGGCATTCGATTGAACGCCTCGATCACCAGATCGATCCGCTTGTAGGGCACCATGCGCGAAGCGGTTACGTAGAAGGCTTCCCGGGGCTGGTCGTGGCGAAACTTGCCCACGTCGACCGGGGGATAGATGACATCGGCATCGCGGCGATAGCAGGTGGCAATACGCCGCTGGATGTAGCTTGAAATGGCAACGAAATGATCGACCCGCTGGGCGCTGATGAAATCCCACTGTCGAAGGCGGTGCAGTTGCCAGCGCATGAGCCAGCTCATCACACCTCGGGCCTTGCCGATTTCACGCAGGTACTGGTGCTGCATGTCCCAGGCGTAGCGCATCGGGCTGTAGCAGTAGCAGATATGCACCGCACCCGGGTCGGGAATCACGCCCTTGGCCACGGCGTGGCTGCTGGACAGGATCAGATCGAAGCCTTTCAGGTCGAACTGTTCCACCGCCAGGGGCATCAGCGGCAAGTAGTGCCGGTAGCGCGTTCGCGCAAGGGGCAGACGCTGTATGAAGCTGGTGTGGATGACCTTGTCGCGCAGCGCGGGAATGTCCCGGGTGGGCAGGAAGTTGACGGTCGTGAAGATCTCCGCCTGGGGAAAGCAGCCCAGAAGCTCGGCCAGCGCTTTTTCGGCGCCGGCCCAGGTGGTCAGCCAGTCGTGAACGATGGCCACTCTCATGACGGCTCGGCGCACCTATTCACGACCGTACTTGTCGTTGTAACGCACGATATCGTCTTCACCGAGATAAGAGCCCGTCTGCACCTCGATCAGCTTCAAAGGGATCACCCCGGGATTTTCCAGCCGATGCACGGTGCCCAGCGGTATGTAGGTGGACTGGTCCTCGGAGAGCAGAAAGCTGCGCAGACTTGCCGTGTCCCCCGGGCTTTCCCCCTGGACGACCCGGGCCGTGCCCTGCACCACGACCCAGTGTTCGGCGCGGTGGTGATGCATCTGAAGCGACAGCGCCGCGCCTGGCTTGACCATGATCTCCTTCACCTGAAAGCTCTCGGTCAGCGCCAGGGTGCGGTAATGCCCCCAGGGGCGGTAGACCTGCTGGTGCGATTGACACTCCTTGCGACCGGCCGCCTTCAGGGCACTGACGATGTGCTTGGTGTCCTGGGCGTGGTGACGGTCCACGACCAGCACCGCGTCGTCGGTCTCCACGATGACCAGGTTGTTCACCCCCACCGCCGCCACCAGCCGGGAATCGCTGTATACCAGGCTATTGCGGGTGTCCTGCAGCAGCACATCGCCGTGCACGGCGTTGCCGTTGACCGGGTCTTGCGCGGCGCGCAGCTCATGCAACGCGTCCCAGGCGCCGATATCGCTCCAGCCCGGGGACATGGGCACGACCGCCGCCTGGCGGGTGTGCTCCATGACCGCATAGTCGATCGATTCGCTGCGACATTCGGCGAACAGGGCTTCGTCGATGCGCAGAAAGTCCATGTCCTGGGTGCGCGCCTCGAACGCTGCCTGACAGCTTTTCAGGATGTCCGGGGCGTGCTCGGCCAGTGCCGCGAGAAAGCTTTCGGCCTTGAACAGGAAGATGCCGCTGTTCCAGAGGTAGTCGCCGCTTTGCAGATACTGCTCGGCGGCCGTCATTTCCGGCTTTTCGACGAAGGCTTCGACGGCGAACCCCTGGGACAGGGCCTGGCCGCGCTTGATGTAGCCATACCCGGTGTGGGGAGTGGTCGGCGTGATGCCGAACGTGACCAGCCGGCCTTCGTGGCTCAACTCGAGCCCCTGCTCGATGGCCTGGGCGAAGGCCCGGGTATCCTTGATGACGTGGTCTGCCGGCATGACCAGAAGCTCGGCGTCGGGATGCGTGAGGCTCGCCGTCAGTGCCGCCAACGCCAGCGCCGGGGCGGTGTTGCGTCCACAGGGCTCCAGAATGATCTGGCACTGTCTGAAACCGATCTGCTGCATCTGCTCGGCGACCAGAAAGCGGTGCTCTTCGTTGCACACGATCAAGGGCTCCCCCGAGCAGGCGACGCCTTCCAGGCGAAGGGCGGTCTCCTGCAGCAGGCTGGCATCGTCGCGGTGGAGGTTCAAGAACTGCTTGGGGTAGTACTCACGGGACACCGGCCACAGTCGCGACCCCGAGCCCCCTGACAAGATAACCGGCAAAATCATCACTCATCCTTGAAACAAACGATCTGGACTGTTCATGGGAGCCCTTGCATCAGGGCTGACTGTTGGCAAAGCCCCGGGTCAGCGTCATCACCAGGATCTTGAGATCGAGCCCCAGCGACCAGTTGTCGATGTAGTAAAGGTCGAACTCCACCCGCTTTTGCATCTGCTCCAGGGTATCGGTGGTGCCCCGGTAGCCGTTGACCTGGGCCCAGCCGGTCATGCCGGGTTTCACCCGGTGGCGCTGCATGTAGTTCTGAATCACGCCCTTGTAGTACTGGTTGTGATCCAGCGCGTGGGGGCGCGGGCCGACCAGCGACATGCGCCCTTGCAACACGTTGTAGAGCTGGGGCAGCTCATCGAGGCTGGTGCGACGCAGAAAGGCGCCCAGCGGGGTGATGCGCGGGTCTTCCCGGGTGGCGGCGACCGTGGTGCGCGCCTGGTGCACGCTCATGCTGCGAAACTTGTAGATGCGAAAGCGCTTGCCGTCCATGCCGTGGCGGTGCTGCTTGAACAGCACCGGCCCGCCCATCTTCCACTTGATGAGCGCGGCAATGACCAGCATGACCGGCAGGAAACCGAGAAACAGCAATCCACCGATCACCCGGTCCTCGATGCTCTTGATCAGCCGCAGCGGCCCGCTGTCCAGCGGGCTGTAGTTCAGCTCCAGCGAGTAAAGGCCGACCACCTGGGCCATGCGATGGTTGAGCAGGCGAATATCGGACAGGTCGGGAAAGTAGCGTACCGTCAGCGGAATGTTGATCAGGCTCGTGGAGACCAGGCGCACCTTGTCGCCATCGCTCAGCGGATAGCTCAGCCAGATCTCGTCGAACTCCTTGTTGAAGCCGCTTTCGTCGACCAGCGTCTTCAACCGGGCGTGAAAGCGGTCGGAGTCGTCGTCGACGTGAACGCCGTGCAGCATGTAGCCGGCGTAGATCATGGCGTTCAAGTGGTCTTTCAGGCGAAACAGGTTGTCCTGGCGGCCGATGATCACGATGCGCTTGCAGTTCTTGCCCTGCGCGCGCAGCCGGCGCAGGTAGCTGTAAAGCGCCCCGCGCATCAGGCTGCCCACCCCCAGTACCGTGAGCGACGACACCCCCATCCACAGGCGGGAAAAGTTTTCGGTGGTTTGCGTGGCGACCAGCAACACGCTGATGAGCACGATGGTGATGCCCCAGCTCAGCCCGTAGACCCCGAGCATCGAATACAGGCTTCGCCCGCGCCAGGGCTGGTAGAGCCCGAGAAGTTCGCCCACCGCCGGCAGCAGCAGGCTGCCGATCACCATCAAGAAGAGATACTCCTCGCCGTGATAGGTGATGTTGGGCATCGCCCAGAGCGCAATCGAGGAGACCATCAGCGCGATGCCTGCGTCGAAGCAGCGCATCGCGCGTCTTAGCCATTCGTTATTGTGTGTTCCTTTTAACGCGCTCATGCAAAGGCGTTATCCTTGGCTTGTTTCCGTGAAGTCCGTCAATGATAACAGCAGCGCCATGATATCGCTTAGATCCCGGCTGCTCAGGTCCCCCACGGCGGACTGCAGCGCCAGGCTGTCCAGCGCGTATTCCCCGACGGTATCGATGTACTGGATACGCTGATCGTACAGGCTGGCGCGGGCGTCCAGCACGTCGACCAGATCGCGCAGTCCCAGCTGCTCGCCGCGCTCGGCGGCGTTGAGAAACAGCCGACTGGAGGCGATTGCCTGGTTCAGCGCCTGAATACGGCGCACGTGCCCGTTGAGCGAGCGCAGCCGCTGGCGGACTTCCTGTATGGCCAGGTTGCGCTGGTTATCAAGGTCCGCCTGGCTTGCATCGATGCGCCGCTCGCCCTGTCGCACGTTGGCTGCGGTATAGCCGCCCCGATAGATGGGTACGCTGACCTGCACGCTTGCCTGGTAGTCCTCGCTTTCGCGCAGGGCGTCGTCGCTCTTGCGGTCCGAGTACGACAGGTTCAGGTTGAGTTCCGGGTAATAGCCGGCCCGGCGGGTGTTGGCGTCGGCCTCGGTGATGCGCTGCTGTTCCCGGGCCAGCAGCACGTTCAGGTTCTGCCCGGCGCGGGCGACCCAGGTGTCCGGCTCGCCCCACTCCTGGTTCAGCGCCACCTGGGAAAGCTCACCGATGGCCAGCTGCCGGAACTCGGGGAACGTGCCGGTCAGCCGCTCCAGCGTGCTCAGGGCGTTGTTGAGTTCGTTTTCCGCCTGTACGGCGTCGGAGACGGCCTGGTCCAGCCGCGACTGCGCTTCGAGCAGGTTGATGCGATCCCCGATGCCCAGATCATAGGCGCGCTGGGCCTGGCGTACCTGCAGATCCAGCGCCTCCTGCTGGGATTCCAGAAGCCCCAGACGCTGGGACGCCAGATAAGCCTGCACGTAGGCTTCACTCACCTGCAGCGCCAGGTCGCGCTCGACCACGGCCAGCTGCAGTTCGGCGGCACTGACCTGGGCGGTGGCGACATCCACCCCGCGCCAGCGCTCCAGGCTGAACAGCGGCTGCTGAAGCTGGACCCCCCAGACGTTTTCCTCGATTTCACCGGGGCGCTGGGCGGGCTGGTCGAGCCCGAAATCGTCCGGTGAGGTCTGGATGTTGGTGGAGTCCTGCCAGAGATACGACCCGGACGCCGAGACCTGCGGCAACAGCTGCGAGCGGGCCATGGGCACTTCTTCCCGGGTGGCCGCCAGCTCGAAGCGCTGGCGCGACAGGTCCGCGTCGTGCTCCAGGGCACTGGCGAACAGCGCCGGCAGTGACGGCAGCGTAGGCGCCTGGGTCGGGCGCTCGTCGAGAGCGGCCAGTTCCTGCATGGCACTGGGCTCGGCCATGGGGGTCGCCTGCTGGGCGTAGGCCTGCGTGGTCATTAGCCCGAGCACGACGCCCAGCGCCACGCCTTGCTTTCGTGTTACGCCCCATCGGGCCGGGATGAAGTGCATTAATCCTCCTGCAGGGCGCGGGCCAGCATGTCGGTCACCGGTTTGGCGATATAGCTTGCGAAAGTGCGCTCGCCGGTGCGCAGCATGACTTCTGCAGGCATGCCGGATAACAGCTGCATACGATCGTTCATCTGCTCGGAGCCGGCTTCGGTGACCCGAACCCGGGCGCGGTAGTAGCGTTGGCCGGTGGCTTCGTCCTCGAAGCTGTCGGCGCTGACGTAGATCACTTCGCCGTCGATCACATCGGTCAGGCGCTGGTTGAAGGCGCTGAAGCGGATCTCGGCGAACTGACCAATGAAGATGTTATCGATATCCCGGGTGGGAATGCGTGCCTCGACCACGAAGCCGTCGTTGCTGGGCACGACATCCATGATGGTATCGCCCGGGCGAATGACCGCGCCGATGGTATGCACCTGGCGGCCCACCACCGTGCCGGACACCGGTGCCGTGACCACGGTGCGCTGAACCTGGTCGGTGAGCGATACGATCTGCTCTTCGGCCTGGGCGATCTGCGCCTGGGCTTCGCGCAGCTGCTCGCCGACTTCTTTCTGGAATTCCTGCTGCTGGATTTCCCGCTGCATCCGGTTTTCGCTGATCTGCGAGCGAAGCTGAGCGGTGTTGGCGCGAAACTCGGCGTTGTCGCCTTCGTATTGAAGAATCTGGCGTTCCAGTTCGCGCATGCGCTGGTTATCCCCCAGGCCTTCGCGGTAGAGCGAGCGGAAATCATCCGCCTCGGAACGCAGCGACGAGATCCGCCGGGTATTGACGCCGATACGCTGTTCCAGGCCCTCGATCTGCTCCTGCATCTGGATGATCTGCTCATCCAGAGACTCGAGCGTGCTGTTGAGCGATTGGCGCCGCGCGGTGAACAGGCTCTGCTGAACCGCGACGACCTGCTGAACCCGGGGGCTGTCGACGTTCTTGATGTCCTCGGGAATTTCCAGGGTCTCGGCGCCTTCCTGCTCGGCCAGAAGCCGCGCTTCCATGGCCCGGTTGATCAGATACTGTGACCGGGCGATCTCGAGCTGGGAGCGCGACTGGGTGTCGCTCAACACGAGAAGCGTATCGCCCGCCTCTACCCGGTCGCCGTCTTCCACCAGCAGTTCACGCACGATACCGCCTTCAAGGTGTTGCACCGTGCGCTTGAAGGATTCGATCGAGACGTTGCCCGGGGCCACCACGGCAATGGCCAGCGACGCGGTGACCGACCAGAGAATGAAGCCGCCAAGGGCAATCACTAAAATGGCGTAGCCCAGCTTGCGATACCCCTTGTCGCTGGTGGGAAGCTGTTCGGTGGCCTCGCCGTCGATGGTGGCCGGGCCCTGGGGCGTTACATCGATCTCGCCGTGAGGCGTGAGATTGCGCTGATCTTTGCTCATTGGGAATCCTCACCCTGACGCCCGCCGGAAATCGCCGAAAGCCGGGTTGACGGTTGCTGACCTACCTGGGCGCGGGGTTTCTTGGCGAACTGGGCGAGCACCTGATCCCGCGGGCCGAACATGCTCACCTGGCCTTCCTTCATCACCAGCAGCTTGTCCATGTTCTTCAAGACGTTGGTACGATGGCTGATGACAAACAGGGTCACGCCTTCGCTCTTGAGCTGGGCGATGGTCTGACCGAGCGCGCGTTCGCCGGCCTCGTCCAGGTTGGCGTTGGGCTCGTCCAGCACCACGAACACCGGGTTGCCGTAAAGCGCACGCGCCAGGCCCACACGCTGGCGCTGCCCGCCGGAGAGCGCACCGCTGGTGGAGGAAATGACCGTGTCGTAGCCGTTGGGAAGCTCCAGAATCATCTCGTGGACACCGGCCTTCTGCGCCGCCTCGACCACCTTGTGGGAGTCGATGTTGCCAAACCGGGCAATGTTTTCGCTGATGGTGCCGTCGAAAAGCTCGATGTCCTGAGGCAGATAGCCGATATACGGGCCGATCTCGTCGCGGTTGTACTGGGTGATGACCCCGCCGTCCAGGCGCACATCGCCTACCTGGGAGGGCCAGATACCCAGCAGTACCCGGGCCAGTGTCGACTTGCCCGCCGCACTCGGCCCGATGATGCCGATATGCTGGCCGCGCGGCACTTCGAAGTTGATGCCTCGGATGGTGGCCATGCGCACCCCGGGCGGTGCGGCGGCCACGTTCTCGAGCGCGATGTCGCCCTTGGGCGCAGGCAGCGACATCTTGCGCTGCTCGCCGGGTATCAGGGTGAGCAGCTCGTTCAAGCGCCCGTAAGCGCCCCGGGCGCTGACGAAGCTCTTCCAGCCGCCGATCATCTGATCGATGGGCGCCAGCGCGCGGCCCATCAGGATGGAGCCTGCGATCATCATGCCGGGGCTCATCTGTCCTTCCAGCACCAGCAGTGCCCCCAGGCCCAGGATGAGCGACTGGAACATGATGCGCAGTACCTTGGAGACGTTGGTGAGCGCGCCGGCGCGATCACTTGCCTGGGACTGCTTGGAGAGAAATTCGTGGTGACGTTTGGACCAGCGCCCCATGATGCCCGGCAACATGCCCATGGCGTGAAGCACTTCGGCGTTGCGCAGGTTGGAGTTGGCCAGGTTCTGCGCCTGGATATGTTCGTTGTTGGCATCGGCCAGCAGCGTCTTCGTGGCCTTCTCGTTGGCGATGGCCAGGCCCACCAGAATGATGCCGGCACAGGTGGCGAAAATGCCAAGCCAGGGGTGGAACAGGAAAAGCACCCCCAGATAGACCGGCACCCACGGGGCATCGAAAAACGCGAACAGGCCGTTGCCGGTCAGAAACTGGCGCAGGCTGGTCAAGTCGTTCAGCGGCTGTGCGCTCTGGCTGCCCTGGGCCACCAGGCTGCGCCGGAACATGGCGCTGTAAAGGCGTTCATTGATGGCGGTATCGAGCCGGTTGCCCACCCGCACCAGCATGCGCGAGCGAACCAGTTCAAGCCCGCCCATGACCATGAACAGAAAGACCACGACCAGCGTCAGCATGATCAGCGTATCCAGGCTTTGGGTTGTGAGTACGCGGTCGTAGACCTGGAGCATGTACATCGGCGGCACCAGCATCAGCAGATTGACGAACATGCTGAAAAAACCCACCGACACAAACGAACTCTTGCAGGCTTTCAAAGCGAGCTGCAAGTCCGTTGCTTCCTGTTGCTTTGCCATGGAAGGATCACCGTAGAATCAATAAAATCGCGCGAGGCAGAATCGCGAAAGCATAACAGAGACGCCCCTGCCAGGGGTAGGGGCGTCGGTAGAGCCTGCTCTATATCGTCAAGATGCAAAAACGCATCATCCCAGCAGCGACATGCTCTCCTGGGACTCGACGAAGCCGAGCATGACGGTGGCCTTGTCCGCACCGCCCGCCATTTCGTCGAGCCAGTACTGCTTGCCCGCCGCGTCCGCTTCACGTTCAAGGACGTTGGAGTACATCAGATCGATGAACGCATCGTTCTGGATATTGGGGTTTCGCTGTTGAAACTCCTGGGAATTGATGAAGCCGTGGGCGATATCGTCGAGCCCGAAATCCTGGCTGATGTCCAGCCAGTAGCCCAGGCCCTGGCCATCGGCGTCACGATCGAACGCGGCATCGTAAAGACGCAGAAGCGGATCGACGGCTTCGCTTAGCACCGCATCGTCGCGGAAGGCCAGGTTCTGGATACGCGTATCTTCACCGACCGGCGTTTCGGCTTCGCTGAAGGGGGTTTCGCTGTACATGGCGCCCATGTACTCGGCAAAGGCATCCTGCTCGGTGCCCTTGGCGGCAAAATCGAATTGGCCGTCGAGGGTGTAAGCCTCTACCAGATCGACGCGATCCAGGTAGCTGCCTTCGCCCAAGGGGTAGCCGTCACCGCCGTCTGCCATGAAGCCGAGGGTAACGACCTTGACCGTTTCTTCCGCATCACCGACCAGGCGCCCGTTGGCTACCAGCACGTCGTGGATCTTGCCATCTTCGGTGAGGATGGCGGCATTTTGAATGCGCTCGCCTTCCGGCTTTTCCCAGTCGTAGCTGTACTGAATGCCGCCCACCTGAGCAAACTGGCCCGCGGTGATGTTGGGGGCGGACGCGGCAACGGCGTGCTCGATCACCTCGAGCAGGGTGCTGCGCGTCAGGGTCAGGATGGTCAGGTCGTTGTTGAAACGCAGTGACGAGCCGGCATCGAGCTGGGACACACCGCCTTCGGGCTTGCCGATGGCCGGGTTGCCCGCGGGCGCCTGGTAGCTGGGCTGGCTGTCGCCGCCTTGTACGACCACATCGCCAATGGGCTCACGGATACCGCCGGCGTTCTTGAACGAGACCATGACGTCACTGTCGACCTGGCGGGCATACCACAGGTTGGCATCCGCGGTCAGGTTGCCCAGGTTGGTCTCTTCGGTACGTACCGAGCCGCGCTCACCCACGAGATAAACATCGGTAAGCCCGAGAATGTTGCCGTCCTGCTCGGCGACGAACTCACCCACGGCGCCCACGAGATCCTGAGCGACCTTGCCCTTGGTGCCTTCGGCAAAGGCGGCTTCCAGACTCCCCCAGAGCGCTTCCACCTGCGCATCGGTCGAGGCGTAGATGCCGGACGTTGCCGGGTCGATCGACTCGGGCAGGATATTCCCGTTCTCGTCGAACTCGACCACGAGCTGCGCCACGTAGCGCCAGCCCGCATCGGTGTTGACGATGACGACGTCGTTGCCGGAGGCGTCCTGGGTCAGGATCGGGTAGGACTTGTAAGGCTCGCCGGCGCCGGGGAAGAGCCCGCGCTCGATGTCGTTCTGGTTGGCCAGCAGCGAATCCGAGCCGCCGGCGATCACGATGTCGACCCCGTCGAGCAGCGTGGCCAGTTCTTCCTCGAACTGGATCTGCTGCAGGTGGGCGCTCAGGATGATCTTGTTGACGCCGCGCGCTTCCAGCTCGTCGATGACCGGCTGAATGACGCCCGCGAGTGCCTGCATGTCGTTGCGGCCACCGGTGATCACATCGACTCCGCCCGTGGAAGAGATGCTTTCCAGAATCTGCGTGGTGATGCCGATGATACCGATCTGCTCGCCGCCCGCTTCAGCAATCACCGCCGGGGCCAGCTTGGGCTTGTCGGCCCCTGCAAGCACTTCCTGCAAGGTGGACTGGAAGGCCTCGTTGGAGAAGATCTCGTTGGTGGCCAGACCGCTGAGGTTCGAATCACCCGAGAAGTCCAGGTTGGCGGACAGATAGGGGAACTGAGCACCCAGCCACTCGACGTCTGCTGCGCTATCGCCATTGACCGTCGGGGCGATCATGTCGGCGATCAGGCCGGTGCCCAGGTCAAACTCGTGGTTACCCAGCGCAATGGCGGCGGCATCGATCAAATCCATCAACAGCACTTCGACCCGGCCGGAGGCGGCAGTGATACCGCTCATGGAGCCCGCTTCGAGGCCATAGACGTTTTCGACCGCCGTCTGAAAGGCCGACTGAAGGCTCTGTTCGGCGGCCGCGTTCAGATATGGCCCCGGCAGGATAAGATCCCCCGAGCTTATGAACAGGCTGTTTTCGTACTGATCTTCCAGGTAATCGACGATGGAAATGAAGTTCGGCGCATTTAAGAGATCCCCCCCGCCGCCTTCCATATCCGAGGCGTGCAGAAGCTGTAGTCGAAAGTTGCTCATTGAAGTCCCCTTCTTTTTTTTACATGACGGTTTGCATGACAGGCTTTCAAAGCAGTAAGAAATACTACCCGTCCCTCAATGACGAAAACGTGACACTTTTAATAAACGCCCTTCACATCATCTGGACCCAAGCTAACCTGAACATTAATCAATAATCACAAATTTGCCATAAATCTCACACGCCGACGTCACAGTAACGCAACATCCCGCCGTTAGGTTGGTTTAACCATTACGTAACAACAAGTAACTTTAAGCAACGGTTCAAGCTAAGGTTCAAGCAAAGCTTTAAGCAACGGTTATCAACGTTCAGTGCAAACGGCTGCCTCTGGCAGCCATACATGAATAACCAGCAAAACGTTCATCGAGGGGCTTTTCCCATGAAACACCAAACGATCGTCAGCACGCTCTACCGGTCGCTTTTACAGCGCGAGCCCGATACCGCAGGGCTCGACTACTGGGTCGATTTACTGGATAGAGGGGTGCTCGACCCAAAGGATGTGGCGCGCAATTTTATTACGCTGTCCGCAAGCCAGGAGAGCCCGCAGCCAAGTCCTTCTCAGGCCTGGCAGTCCTTCACCGGCTTCGAACGGCCTGCAGGTCACGATGCGTTTGGCTCATTGCGCCCCACGCCGGCGCAAGCGCCCCAGGGTCCCGATGCGCCTAGAAGCCCGCCCCAGACCTCGGCGCCGGAGCTGCCTCAGGGTCCCGATGCGCCCAAGAGCCCGCCCCAATTCCCGGCGCCGGAGCTACCCCAGGGCCCCGATGAGCCCAAAAACCCGCCCCGTCCCCCGGTATCGGGTGAGCCTGACGAGCCTCAAGAGCCCGGTGAACCTGACGATTCTGACGAGCCCGAAACACCCGAAACGCCCGAGCTGATCGAAACGCCACAACCGGCCTTTGGCCTGGGCGAGCGTTACTACCAGGGCGCATCGGATGCTTCCGCGGCCATCGCTATCAGCGACACCCTGATGCTGGTTGCCGATGACGAAGACCAGACGCTACGCCTTTATGATCGCGCGGCGGGCGGCGAGCCCGTCAGCGAATTCAATCTCAACGAGGCCCTGGGGCTCGGGGACGGCCAGGAGGTCGATCTCGAGGCCGTGGCCACCTATCAGGGCGTTCAGTACTGGCTGGGCTCTCATGAAAGCAGCCAGCGCTCGCTGATTTTCGCAACGCAAGTCACCGGCGATAGCGCCGACGACCTTGCCATCAATGTCGTGGGTCAGTTTGCCGGGTTGGCCGAACAGCTTGCCGCCTGGGATTCGGGTAACGGCCATGGCCTTGGCGAGAACGCGCTCAACCTGGCGCAAGGTCTCAATATCGAGGGCGCCGTCTTCATCGACGACACCCTTTATCTGGGGCTTCGGGCGCCGCTGGACGACGGCTTCGCCCAGTTGCTGCCGATTACCAATGTCATCGGGCTCGTCGATGGTTCATCCTCGCAAGCCGACTTCGGTGCGCCGCTGCGCCTGGACCTGGACGGCCGCGCCGTGCGCGCCATCGAATCGGCGGGTGATGAAGGCTACCTGATCCTGGCCGGCCCGGAAAACGACAGCGATGACGTCGGCTTTGGCCTCTATTTCTGGGACGGCAATTACGCCGTGCGCGAAATCGACGGCGTCGATTTGAACACCATCGCCGGGGAAATCGGCGCGAAGCCGGAAGCGCTTTTCGATATCGCCGTGAGCGACGACGGTATCTCGGCCAGCGTGCTTTATGATAGCGGCACCGTCGACTGGTTCGACGATGGCCGCGCCTCGAAGGACCTGCCTGACAGCCAGCAGCAGTTTATCGGCACGGACATCACCTTCGACGCCCTGCCGGACATGACGCCCCGCCCGGGCGATATCGCGGTGACCGCGGTCAGCGGCAGCGACAAGGAGTTCCAGTTCGTCGCGCTTCACGGGATCAGTGAAGGTGCTGAAATCACCTTTACCGACTCGGGCTGGATGGGTGACGGCTTTCGTGCCAACGAAGGTGCGGTCAAGTGGACCGCGCCGGCGGGTGGCGTAGCCCCCGGTACGGTCATTTCCCACACCCGCGACGCCGACCAGTTCTCGAATGCCAATAGCCCTGCCGTCGGCACCGGCAGCTTCAACCTGTCGGTCAGCGGCGACCAGGTCATCGCGTTCGTCGGCGAGGATACGAACCCCACGTTCATCTACGCGATCCAGACCAACAGCGACGAGTGGCAGCCCACGGCGACCAACTCCAACAACTCGGCCCTGCCCACCGGGCTCGAGAATGGCCTGACGGCGGTGGCCGTGGGCCAGGAGCGCAACGCAGCCTTCAGCGGTGAGGGCTACGGCAGTGCCGATGAGCTCTTGAGAGCGATCAGCAACCCGGAAAACTGGACGTTCGAGCGCAACGAGATGCCCGAAGGGCTGACCCAGACCTTCCGCATCGGCACCATGGACGCACCTTATGTGCCGGGTGAAACCGATATCGGGCTTGCCATTACCGAGATCTGGCCGGGCCAGGCCGGGGCGGACGTGACCGAGGACTGGTTCGAGATCACCAACCGCTCCGACGACACCCTGGACTTTGGCAGCGCCCCGCTTTACTACGATGACGACAGCGCCAACCCGCAGGACGCCGTACTGATCGAAGGCTTGACGACGCTGGCACCGGGTGAATCCGCCATCGTCATCGTCGACGGGGGCAGCGAGGCCGTGGCGCAGTTCCGCGCAGCCTGGAGCAACCTCGAGGGTATCGACTCGCTCAAGATCGGCTTTGCCGACAACGCCGCGGGCCTGGGCAGCGGCGGCGACGCCGTCACCTTGTGGCAGGGCGACCCGCGTGTGGATGGCAATCAGGTGGCCTTCGAGGCCTACCCCGATACCGCCGGCAACGATGCGGCCTCCTGGAATGTCGATCGCCAGGCCTTCACTCAGCAAGGTGAAGAAGGTGCCAGCTCCTCTGCCGCCTCGGGCGGTGACGGTAGCAATGTGCCCGCCCTCGCCTCCCCGGGTATCGCCATTATTCCCGAGCCCGAGATCACGCTGATTTCCACGGTGCAGGGCGAAGGCGGTACCAGCGCCCTGAACGGCGAACGGGTCACGCTGGAAGCCATCGTCACCATGGTCACGCCAGGACTCGACGGCTTTTTCATTCAGGAAGAAGACGAGGACAACGACGATAACCCGCTGACCTCGGAAGGTATCTTCGTCTACGCCGGCAGCGGCAGCGGTGAGTGGCTGTCCCAGCTCTCGGCCAAGGACCAGGTTCGCATCAGCGGCACCGTGTCGGAGTATTACGAAAAGACCCAGCTGACGGCGGATCGGGGCAGTCTGACCATACTGGCCAATGACCAGCCGCTGCCGCAAAGCCAGGTCATCAAACTGCCGTTCGCCAACAAGCAGGGCCTGGAAGCGTTCGAGGGCATGCGAGTGGCCATCGAAGCGATGGATGGCCAGCCGCTGGTGGTCACCGAGCTTTATGAGCTGGGCCGTTATGGCGAGGTCACGCTTTCCGCCGGCGGTCGCCTGGAGCAGTTCACCGAAGTGAATGCGCCGAGCGTGGAAGGCTACCAGGCCTGGCTTGAAGACGCCGAGGCGCGCACCATCAAGATCGATGATGCAAGCTCCGCCCAGAACCCGGACCCGATCATCTTTGGCCGCAACGGCGAGGAGCTTTCGGCCTCCAATCCGCTTCGTGGCGGTGACCGACTCGATACGCTGGAAGGCGTTCTGGACTTCAGCTTTGGCGAGTGGAAAGTACAGAACGTGGAAGGGCTGGACTTCTACGGCGACGACCGCCCCGCTACCCCGGACATGGACGCCCTGGGCGATGCCAGCGTCAAGGTGGCCTCGTTCAACGTGCTCAACTACTTCAACACGCTGGGCGATAGCGGCGAGCGCACACAGACCCTTGACGGCACCACCCACAGCCCGCGAGGTGCCGATAACGCCGAGGAGTTCGCCCGCCAGGAAGCCAAGATCGTCGAGGCCATCAACACCAGCGGTGCCGACGTTTTGGGTCTGATGGAGATCGAGAATAACGGCTATGGTGAAGACAGCGCCCTGGCAAGCCTGGTCAACGCGCTCAATGCGGATATTCAGAGCAAGGGTATCGAGGGCGTGACCTGGGCGTACAGCATTCCCCGAGACGCCGAGGGCAACATCGTCAGCGCAGGCAGCGATGCGATCACCGTCGGGGTGATCTATAACAGCCAGGCGGTCACTCCCGCCGGCGACGCTGCCACCAAGACCGACGGCGCGTTTGCCTACGGCAACCGCCCTCCGGTCATGCAGACCTTTACCGACGAGAACGGCGAACAGTTCTCCGTGGTCGTCAATCACTTCAAGTCCAAGGGCAGCGTGATCAATGACGAAAACGCCATTGGTGACGGCCAGGGCAACAACAACCCGACCCGTGTCGAAGCGGCCAAGGAGCTTCTCGCCTGGCTGGAGACCAACCCCACCGGCAGCGACGATCAGGACGTGCTGATTCTGGGCGACCTGAACGCCTACGCGATGGAAGACCCGATCATGGCGCTGGTCGATGCCGGCTTCGAGCTGCTGGATGATGATTACAGCTACGTGTTCGATGGGTTCTGGGGGTCACTCGACCATGCGCTGGCAAGCGAGACGCTTGCGGGCCAGGTCACCGGCACGACCACCTGGCACATCAATTCCGATGAGGCGAGCGCTCTGGACTACAACACCGAGTTCACCAGCGAGCGTCAGGACGCCAACCTCTACGCACCGGACGCCTTTAGAAGCTCCGATCACGACCCCATTCTGGTCGGCCTGAACCTGGGCGGGGGCGATTTTTAAGGACTAACACCTGCTGGCCCAAGCCCTCGCTCGGCGAGGGCTTTTTTGTGCCTGCGCCATGACCCTGCAAGAAATCACCATTAAACTGACCGTTTCCCCTTTGACAGGAGCAGCACCATGAAGATCGCAGTGGCCGGTACAGGCTATGTGGGGCTTTCCAATGCGATACTGCTTGCCCAGCACCACGACGTGACGGCGGTGGATATCGTGGCCGAGCGCGTCGATCTGCTGAACCAGCGCCGGTCACCCATTGAAGATGTGGATATCGCGGCTTTTCTCGCCCGGCAGGACCTGACGTTCAGCGCCACTCTGTCGCCGGAAAAGGCCTACCAAGACGCCGACTACGTGATTATCGCCACCCCCACCGACTACGACCCGAAAACGAACACGTTCGACACCTCGAGCGTCGAGGCGGTGATTGCCGAGGTCATCCGGGTCAACCCGACCGCGGTGATGGTCATCAAGTCCACGGTGCCGGTAGGCTATACCGCCAAGGCCAGCCAGCGCTTTGCTACCCGCAACCTGATCTTCTCGCCGGAATTTCTGCGTGAAGGCAAGGCGCTTCTCGATAACCTGCACCCTTCGCGCATCGTGGTCGGCGAGTGCTCCGAGCGCGCCAGAGCGTTTGCCGATCTCCTCGTGCAAGGCGCGATCAAGCAGGATATTGCGGTACTTTTTACCCACAGCACCGAGGCCGAGGCGATCAAGCTCTTTGCCAATACGTATCTGGCCATGCGGGTGGCCTACTTCAACGAGCTGGACACCTACGCCCAGACCCACTGCCTGGATACCCGACAGATCATCGAGGGGGTGGGGCTGGACCCGCGCATCGGCAATCACTACAACAACCCAAGCTTTGGTTACGGGGGGTACTGCCTGCCCAAGGATACCAAGCAGCTTCTGGCCAATTACCAGGATGTGCCCAGCAATATGGTCCAGGCCATCGTGGAGGCCAACCGCACCCGCAAGGATTTCATTGCCGAGTGCATCATCCAGCGCCAGCCCCAGGTGGTCGGTGTCTACCGGCTGATCATGAAAGCCGGCTCGGACAATTTCCGCGCCAGCGCCATGCAGGGGGTCATGAAACGTATCAAGGCCAAGGGAATCAAGGTCGTGGTGTACGAGCCGGTACTGGAGGAGGACGCGTTCTTCAACTCGGCGGTCATTCGCGATCTGACCGCGTTCAAGTCATTGTGCGATGTGGTACTCACCAACCGGATGACCGAGGAGTTACGCGATATAGAGGACAAGGTGTTTACCCGGGACCTTTTTGGCAGCGACGCGTAGACACCGCCCGCCGCCTTTTGACATGCAAGGCTGAAACACCAACGGGCGCCCTGGGGCGCCCGTTGGTTGGATATTGCCAGCCGGATAACCGGGCTCTGACGGCCGGCTAGACGCGCTAGACGCTTACTTGTAGACCGGCAGCCGCGCGCATACGTCCGCCACCTTTTCGGCAATCGAGGCTTCGATGGCGCTGGTGTCGTCGCCCTTGGCGAGCACTTCGAGAATATCGCAGATCCAGCCAGCGAGTTCGCGGCACTCGTCTTCACCGAAGCCCCGGGTGGTCACCGCCGGGGTGCCGATGCGCAGACCCGAGGTGATGAACGGGCTTTGCGGGTCGTTGGGTACGGCGTTCTTGTTCACGGTGATGTGCGCACGGCCAAGGGCTGCGTCGGCGTCCTTGCCGGTCACGCCCTGCTTGACCAGCGACAGCAGGAACAGGTGATCTTCGGTACCGCCGGAGACGATATCGAAACCGCGGTCGATGAACACCTTCGCCATGACCTGGGCGTTTTTCACGACCTGCTGCTGGTAGGTCTTGAACTCCGGCGCCATGGCTTCCTTGAAGCAGATCGCCTTGGCGGCGATGACGTGCATGAGCGGGCCGCCCTGGCCGCCGGGGAAGACCGCGGACTGCAGCTTCTTCTCGATATCGGCGTCGTTTTCGGCAGACAGGATCACGCCGCTGCGCGGGCCGCGCAGGGTCTTGTGCGTGGTGGAGGTCACCACGTGGGCGTGGGGCAAGGGGCTTGGGTAGACACCGGCCGCGACCAGGCCCGCCACGTGGGCCATGTCCACCAGAAAGTACGCGCCCACTTCATCGGCGATTTCACGAAACTTCGCCCAGTCGATGATCTGGGAGTAGGCGGAGAAGCCGGCGATGATCATCTTCGGCTTGTGCTCGCGGGCAAGCTCGGCGACCTGAGCGTAATCGATCAGGCCCTTGTCGTTGAGCCCATACTGAATGGCGTTGTAGTGCTTGCCCGAGAAGTTGGGCTTGGCACCGTGGGTCAGGTGCCCACCGGCGTCCAGGCTCATGCCTAGAATGGTGTCACCGGGCTTGACCAGCGCCTGAAATACCGCGCTGTTGGCCTGAGAGCCGGAATGCGGCTGCACGTTGACGTAGCTTGCGCCGAAAAGCTCCTTGGCGTAGTCGATCGCCAGGTTCTCCGCGATATCCACGAACTCGCAGCCGCCGTAGTAGCGCTTGCCCGGGTAACCCTCGGCGTACTTGTTGGTCAGCTGGCTGCCCTGGGCTTCGAGCACCCGTGGGCTTGCGTAGTTTTCAGAAGCAATCAGTTCGATGTGATCTTCCTGACGGGCCACCTCTTTTTGCATGGCGTCATATAGCGCATCATCAAACCCGGCAATGGTCATATCGCGGCTGAACATGGGAGAAACCTCGTAGGCTAGGGCATCGAAAAAAGCAAGGCGCCTATCATAACGCAGCCGGAGGCGACTTTCATCGCATCCGGCTCAGCCTGGTCATGAAGGCGGTTCATGAGTGGCGTTTACCCACCCCCGTTTCCCTGTTCACTACTCCCTACTCCCTACTCCCTACTCCCTACTCCCTACTCCCTACTCCCTATTGACTAAAGTACCTACGCTTCCCCCAGCAACCCAAGGCTTGCCGCCGGTGCCTGGCGCCTCAAGCTGTAGGACAGCGCGTGGCCGATCACACCGATCAGCAGCGCCCCACCCAGGGGAAGGGCGATCCAGAGCGTGAGATGAAGCCTGGGCGTCAGATCCAGCCAGTAGACATACAGCGCGGCGCTGGCAAGCTCGGCCAGAAATGCGCCCATCAAGCCGCTGGCAAGTCCCAGCAGCGCGTACTCGGCGCCCTGAACGCGGGAGATCATCTTGCTGCCCGCGCCGAATACACGTAATAGCCCGCTTTCGTGGGCGCGCACCGGGCGGCTGGCGGTCAGTGCGGCATAAAGCACGCTGATACCGGCCAGCAGCACCATGACGAGTATCAGCTCGACGGCCCGGGTGACCTGACCCAGCACGTCGCGCACCTGGCCCAGAATGGCATCCACGTTCAAGAGCGAGACGCCGGGAAAATCGCGTACCAGGTTGCCGATCAGGCCCTCTTCGCGCTCCGGCAGATAGAACGCCGTGATATAGCTGTGCCCAAAGCTTTCCAGCACGCCGGGCGGGAAGATGACGAAAAAGTTGGGTTTGAAGCTATCCCAGTCAAGGCTTCGCAGACTCGTGATGCGGGTCACGATCGTCTCGCCGCCGATGGAGAATGCCAGCGTGTCCCCCAGCGAAAGAGCGAGACGCTCGGCCAGGCCCTGCTCGACGGAAATGGGCACGGCGTCGCTGGCGGGCGTGGCGTCGATCTCGCCCATGAAGCCCCGGGGCTCACCGGCGGCCTGCTCGAACCACTGCCCGGCGACGATATCGTTGCCTTCGGGAAGCTGCGCCTGCCAGGTCAGGTTCAGCTCGCGGCGCAGCGACCCGTCGCCCCGGGCGTCCTCGGGCACTGCGTCGCGCGGGTCTTGATCGTTGATGGCGGTGATGCGCCCGCGCACCATGGGGTAGAGCGCGCTTTGGGTGTCCACTCGGGGAGTGATCGCGTCATCGAAGGCGTCGCGCTCGCTTGGCTGAATGTTGATGGCAAAGTAGTTGGGGGTATCTTCGGGCAGCTGGCCTTGCCAGGTAGTGAGCAGATCGCCGCGCACCAGTACGATCATCGCCATGGCAAAAAAAGTGACCGAGAACGCCAGCAGTTGACCGCGCCCGGCCTGTTTGCGCCGGGCGAGCTGGCGCCCCCCCAGGCGAAACGCCTGGCTCAGCGGCGTTGCCCCGGAAAGCCGCGCCACCAGCGCGAGAACGCCGCCGAGCAGCCAACCGCTGGCGACCCACAGCACGCCAAGAAGCGCCGCCCCGCCGAGCAACAGCCCCAGCGCCAGGGAGAAACTCCCCGAGTAAAGCCATAAAAGCCCGCCGAAGACCACGCTTGCCACCCCGACTACCAGCCAGGCGGCGGGGGTCAGCGGGTCCAGCTCGCGGCGCAGTACCTTCAAGGCACTGACCTGCTTGATGCGCAAAAGCGTGGGCCCGGCGAAACCGACCAGCACCGCCAGGGCGGTCAGCACCCCAAGCCCCAGCGGCATGATCCCCGGCAGCGGCAGGGTTAACGGTATAAACTGAACCAGCAGCCATAGCAGTACCGCCTGACCAACCAGCCCCAACAGCGCGCCGATCAACGAGGCGATCAAGGCAAGACCCAAAAGCTGTATGGCAAAGATGCTTACCAACTGATACTGGCTGGCCCCGAAGCAGCGCAAGAGGGCCGCGGTGTCCAGGTGGCGCTCCACGTAGCGCCGGGTCGACATGGCCACCGCCACGCCGGCCAGCAGCACGGCGACAAGCCCGGCCAGGCCCAGGTAGCTTTCTGCCCGCGCCAGGGCGTTGCCCAGCTGGGGACGGTCCACGCGGACGTCGCGCACTTCAACGCCGTCTTCTCTCAAGTCAGCCAGTAGCGGCTGAACGCTGTCCAGCGCCTGGGGCGGGCCTGCGGCCATAAGCTCGAATTCGATGCGCGAGCCGGGCTGCACCAGGCCGGTGGCCTCGAGATCCGCGGTATTGAGCATCAGGCGTGGGTTGAAGCTGCTGAAACCGGCGGACTGGTCGGCTTCGCGGTGGACGATGCCGGTAATGATCAGCTCGGTCTGGCCTACCTGGACGCGTTGACCCAGGTCGATATCCAGAAGCTCCGCCAGCCTGGGGTCCGCCCAGGCTTCCCCTGCGGGCGGGCCGGAGGCGACTTCCTCGGTGCCCTCGCCCAGATCCACCAGCGTGACGCCGTAGTGGGGGTAGACGTCGTCCACGGCTTTCAGGCTCGTGGGCTGAAAGCGCTCGCCCTGGCTGATCATGGAGACCAGATCCACCTGGTCGCTGAGCACGAAGCCCGCTTGCTCCAGCGTGGCACGAAGCGCGTCATCGAAGGGTTCGCGCTGTTCAAGCACGAGATCGCCACCCATCATCTGCCCCGCCTGGCGCTCCAGGCCGCGCTCCAGCCGGTCGAGAAAGAACGCGATCATGGTGGAGGCCGCCACGGCCAGCACCAGAGCCATGAAAAGCGCGCGCACATCCGAGGCGCGCAGGTCTCGCTTCAGGCTTCGCCCGGCCAGGCGCCAGTTCACACTACTCATGCGCACCGCCTGGTTGCGCCGGGGCAGGATCAAAGGCGACCAGCTGGCCGCCCTCCAGGCGCAGGCAGCGATCGCATCGGCGCGCCAGGGCGTGGTCGTGGGTCACCAGGATCAATGTGGTGCCCGCCTCCTGGTTCAGGGTGAACAACAGCTCGATGACCTGGCCGCCGGTTTCCGGGTCCAGGTTGCCGGTGGGCTCGTCGGCAAACACGAGTTCGGGGTCGGTCACGAACGCCCGGGCGATGGCCACGCGCTGCTGTTCGCCGCCGGAGAGCTGCTTGGGAAGATGGTCGACGCGCTCGCCAAGCCCCACGCGGGCCAGCCAGCCTTGCGCCGTGCGGGTTTCGCCGGCCCGTGGGGAAAGCTCGAGGGGAAGCAGCACGTTTTCCAGCGCGCTCAGGTTGGGCAACAGCTGGAAGTTCTGGAACACAAAGCCGACGCGTCCGGCCCGAAGTGCGGCGCGGCCATCTTCATCGAGGCGGCTCAAGGGGTGGCCGAACAGGCTCAGCTCGCCATCGCTTGGGGTATCCAGCCCGGCCAGCAGCCCCAGGAGCGTGGACTTCCCCGCCCCGCTCTTGCCTAGAATGGCCACGCTTTCGCCCTGGGCCACGCTCAGCGAGAGATCCTTCAGAATCGTCAATGAGCGCTCGCCGCTTCTGACCTGTTTGGACAACTGCTCGGCTAGCAGTACCGGCGGGCCCTGTGTTACACCAGAGGCGTGTGACGAAGCCGCGGTATCGGTTAAGCTTGGCCGCTCGGCATCAAGATGAGCAGACGACTTCGTATCGGGGTCGGAGGAGTAGGACATGAAGCGAGGCATCCCTTTAACGTGGCATGAGCTGACGTGGCGTAAGCTGACATGCATGGTAACCGCCGGGCTACTGTCACTGGTAGTCCTGTTTGACGCGCGCCCGGCAAGTGCCGACACACGCCCGACGCTTTTAGTGATGGGCGACAGCCTGAGCGCGGCCTACGGTATAGAGCAGGACCAGAGCTGGGTCAGGCTTCTGGAGCAGCGCCTTGAAGAGGACGCTATCGTGGTGAATGCCAGCATCAGCGGTGAAACCACCGGCGGCGGACTTGAACGCTTTGAAGAGATTCTTGACCAGCGCGAACCGGACATCGTTCTTCTGGAGCTTGGGGGCAACGACGGCCTGCGCGGGCTGCCGCCCCAGCAGATGCGAGCCAATCTGGCCGACATGATCGAGCAAAGCCAGGCGGCCGAGGCGCAGGTCCTGCTATTGGGCATCGATATTCCGCCCAACTACGGCCAGGCTTATCGCGATGCCTTCACCGGCGTGTATCACTCCCTGGCCGAAGAGTATGACATTCCGCTTGTGCCCTTCTTGCTGGAGGATATCGCCCTGAACCGGGCGCTGATGCAAAGCGACGGCATTCATCCCAACGCCGACGCCCAGCCCATCATTCTGGATAATGTCTGGCCACAGCTCGAGCCCTTGCTGGAAAGCGCGGAATAGGCCTTGCGAATAGGCCCGCGCGCGCCGTTGCAGCCCCAGGGTGAATTAATTTACTCAACCGTTTTGCACCTTTTGTAATGAGGTATATAGCACTCTTACCCGCGAGCTTGTAATCTTAAGCCTCATTTGACGATGGCTTGGCGTACATGCCCAGGTGTTCAACCTCTTCTAGACCGACTCTTTCCCGGCGGGCGTTTCTGACCAGTGCCGGGTTACTGACGCTGGGTGCGGGACTGGGTCTGGTGCCCTTCCAGGCCTCGGCCTATGACCCCGCGCGCCTGCGCCAGCGCATGGGTGCGCTCTACGGCCAGGCGGGGTTGAGCGTGCTGGAGGGCTGGTTTGCGCTACTTGCCCGCGCCGCCAACCAGGACATTCAAACCCAGCTGCGCGAAGTCAATGACTTCTTCAACCGTAACCTCCGCTGGGTGGACGACATGATCAACTGGGGGCAGGAGGATTACTGGGCAACCCCTCTTGAAGCCATGGGTAAAGGGCAAGGCGACTGCGAGGACTACTCGATTGCCAAGTATATTACCCTGAAGCAGCTGGGGGTGCCGGGCGAGCGCCTTCGCATGATCTATGTTCGCGCCCGGGTCGGCCGCAGCCGCGTCACTCAGGCGCATATGGTGCTAGGCTATTACGCCACGCCCAGTGCCGAACCGCTCATTCTGGACAATATCGCGCCCTCGATCTCGCCTGCTTCGCAGCGTACCGACCTGGACCCGGTTTTCAGCTTCAACAGCGAGGGGCTCTGGGCCGGTGGTTCGTCTCAGTCTCGTGCTGACCCGCTTGCCCGGCTTTCACGCTGGCGAAGTGCTTTGGAGCGTATGCAATCTCAAGGATTTCTTTAAAAGGATTCACCGCCATGTCGCTTATCAAACAGCTCTGGCTTGCTATTATCGGGCTGCTGCTGCTCTCCTTTATCGGAAGCCTTGCGATCAGCATTACCACCAGCCGTGCCTACATCGAGCAGGAAATCAGTATCAAGAACGAGGACAACGCCACCGCCCTTGCCCTCTCCATGAGCCAGCTGGATAAAGACATCGTCATCCTCGAGCTTTTGATTTCCGCCCAGTTCGACACCGGTTACTACCGCCAGATCGTGCTGCGCGATACGCAAGGTGACGCGTTGATCGAGCGGGCGGCGAGTGAATACCAGGGTGAGGTGCCCGGCTGGTTCCGCTCACTGGTCGAGTTCGATATCCCCCCCGGCACGGCCACCATTCAGGATGGCTGGCAGCAGTTCGGCACGCTGACGCTGGAAAGCCAGTACAGCTTTGCCTACGCCGCGCTCTGGCGAAGTTTTCTGGAGCTGGCGGGCTGGTTTCTGGTAGCGGGTGCGGCGAGTCTGGCGATTGCCACGGTGATTGTCAGCAGCATCAAGCGCCCCTTGACCCGCGTGGTGGCGCAGGCCAAGGATATCAGTGCACGGCGCTTCACGATCATCAAGGAGCCCCGTACCCGTGAGCTTCGCGATGTGGCCCGGGCCATGAACGCCTTGTCCACCAGCGTGCGCCACATGCTGACCCACGAAAGTCAGAAACTCGATGAACTGCGCCGCGACCTGCAGCACGACCCGCTCACCGGGGCACTCCACCGTGACGTGTTCCTGGCCCGACTGGCCGCGTTACTGGGTAGCGACGACGCCCGTGCCTCGGGCCTGATGGCCATGGTGCGCGTGAAGGACCTGCCCGGCTTGAACGATCAGCTCGGTCATGGTGTGACCGATGCCCTTTTAAAAGCGCTGGTGAGTCAGTTGGCCACCCTCGATACCACTTCGGAAGAGGCGCTGGTCGGCCGGCTCAACGGCAGCGACTTCATGCTGGTGCTGCCGCTGCAGACCCAGATGGAAGAGCTTCACGGGGGGCTACGCGAGGCCCTGGCCACGGTAGCCCCCCATGCCACCCACGCCACAGTGCGCCTGCCCGCCGCGATTACCAGCTATTCGCCCGAGGATGAGCGAAGCGCGCTGCTGGCCACTCTGGATACCGCCCTGGCGGAAGCGGAAAACGCGCAAAGCTCCACCAACGTGATCGTACGCGAGCGCGAGCAACAGGCGCTTTTCGCGACCCACGCTGCGTGGCGTTCGGCACTTGAGCAGGCCATCGTCCAAGGCCCGACGCTTGGCCGCTTTCCGGTGCTGAATGCCTACCAGAGCGTTCTGCATTACGAGAGCCCCGCCCGGCTGGAGCTGGCCGGGCAGTGGCAAAGCGCCGGCGTCTTCATTCCGTGGCTTTCGCGCTTTGACCTGGAGCCTGCGCTGGATATGGCCGTAATCAAGCAAGCGCTGGCCCACCTTCGCGACGATCCCCACCCGGCACTGGGCATCAACCTGTCCATTGCCGCCATTACCAATGCGCAGTTCGTTACCGAGCTTCGCGCGCTGCTGGAAAAAAACGCGGCCCTGGCGCCCAGGCTCTGCTTCGAGATCCCCGCCACGCAAGCCCCCCAGGCCATGGCCAGCCTGCGCGGGTTCTGTTCGGCGCTGCGTCATCTGGGCTGTCAGTTCGGTATCGAGCATGTGGGGGCAGAATTCACCCGGCTGGCCGAGCTTCAGGATATCGGCCTTTCCTATCTGAAGGTGGACAGCAGCCTGGTGCGCGGCATTCACGGCTCCTTCGAGCAGCAGAGCATTCTGCGCAGCATGACCACGCTTTGCCATTCGCTGGGTATTCTGGTGATTGCCGAAGGCGTTACCGAGGACCAGGAGCTGGCGCAGATTTTCCGCATCGGCGCGGATGGGGCCACCGGCCCCGGCGTGCGCGCCGCCTAGTCATTCTCCTGGCGTCCGGCGGTATCAGATGATACCGCCGTCCTCGCCAATCAGGTTCACGTTGTTCTTGGAGCGCAGCGACTTACGCTGCATCACCTTGTTCTGTGCCGCTTCGGGCAGGTCGGTGAACGAGATCACGCCTTTATCCAGCAGCACTTCCATCAAGTCTTCCACGACGCGCACGAACGCCAGGTCCGAGGCCAGAAACTGTGCCGAGGCGCCGGGCTGGTCCGCCAAGAACGCGAGTACTTCCGGGTCGTCCGCGGCGACTTGTTCCACGGTCTCGCTCGTGGCTTCCTTGCTTAAAAGCGTGATGTCACCTGCTTCATTGCGCTTGATATAGAACATCGTCACTCCATGTAAGTAAACACGCCAATCTGTAGTAAAACGTAAGCCATGGGTAGACACAGCAAGGCCGCCCGAAGGCGGCCTTGTGTCGTTGACTCTCTCGTTAGCGTTTTAGATCTCCGAATTGCCAAGCGAGTAGTCGTCGTGCAGTTTGACGTAGTCGGTATGGCCCGAGACTTCAGGGACCGCTTCACTGGACTGTGTTGCGTCTGACGGCGCCGAAGAGGCGGGCCGCGCCGGCTCTTCGTCTTGCTCGCCAGGCGACAGCCAGCTATCCACACTGTCGTCACCCTCGCTTGCCAACAACTCGTTTTCACCCAGTGTACCGTCACTGGCCTGGCGATCTTCTACCGATTGACTGCCCTCCATTACAGTACTTTCGCCCTCCCGCGTTTCGTTCTCGGCCGGACCACCGAACAGCAGTGCCTCGTCTTCCGCCAGCGTATAGCCTTGGCTCTCACCTTCGAACTCGCTTGCTGGCTGGCCGGCTTCGCCCTGCTGCGCTACTTGATCACTCTGTTCAGGTTCAAGAGCGGGCCCTTGTGCCTCGCCCTGCTCCTCTTCGCTGAGTTCAAGACGCTCACCGACACTACTTTCGGTTTGAACCTGCTCTGCGACCCGCGTTGAGACCTCTTCGGTCTGCGCGACGGGACGGTCTGTCATTACCTGCATCTCGTCGACCGACTGAGGCTGCTCATCCGTGAACAGCGCATTCACGGTCATGAACTCTTGCGCTGAAAGCGCGGCTTCATGATCGAGCTTCGCGGTGACCGTACTGGTCTCGCCGTTACTCTGCTCGGTCGAGGTGACGGCTAGCGTAATCGAATCGACCTCTTCACTTCCCAGCATCCGGTTGGCGAGCAGCTTGACGTTGCTCGCGGCCGAACCGTTAGTAAGCGCGAGCATGTAGCTACCGTCGACGTTTTGAGTGACGCCATCGCCCTCAAGACGAACACCGCGGGGAATGCCGGTCATCATCACATCACTCAGCGATTCCGAACCGTCCGTATCGGTGAGCGCCGCCGATACGTTCAGAGCGTACTCGTACTCTCCAGTGTCGATACTGGCCGCTACTTTCTTGATGGTAAACGTTTCGTTATGGAACATACTCCGATAACCATCATTGACCACCATAATACCGTCAAAGGACTTACCGTTCGCTAGTGTCTGCTCGAACCCATAGTTACTCCCCTTGGTCAAGGGCGACCATCCTACAAGCTCGGAGCCCTGGAAGAATTTTACATACCCAGCATCCTTGTGGCTTCCAAAACCGCTCAGCTCGAGATCGACACTGGTCGTACTACCGCCCAGGGAATAATACTTGCCATAACCACTATGGAGTTTCGTGATGCCACTATTTTCGTAGGTGCCTTTCACGCTTTCGGCATCCCCGATCGAGCCCACCAGGACGGGATCGGAGGCCGCGTTGTCCGGCGCTTCCGGGGTAGTGGTCTCGGTAGGCACGGTTTTAGTGGCCGTTTCAGCAAACGCATTGGCTGTTCGGTCGGCTTCATCAGTGGCGTTCAGCTCTGTCGCGATAGCCTCGGCCACCAGCTTGATGTCCTGACCCGAAAGCGCTGCGGGTACGGTCAGCGTTAAGCCGTCGCTCTCGAACGCCTCACCAGACGCCTGGATCAGCCAGCTGCCATCGCTTTGCAATGCGCCCTGGCTTAGCGTACTACCTTCGGGCACACCGGTTACCCGGATGCTGAGTGTCTCGTTGCCATCTGTATCGTTCAGGGCAGCACTCAGGTCGACATCATAGCGATAGAAGCCTACTTCGGTTACTTCAATAGCCCCAACGGTAGCGGTTGCCCCCTTGATGATGGCAATTTCGGTGGTCTCGGTCGTCGATGCGCTAAAGTCGAGTCTCAGTTTACCGTTGCCATCGAGGTTAGCGGTAAACGTTTCAGTATGATTTTCATTCAGGTAGTAGTTTCTGGGAGAACCGTAGTCGTCGAATACGTGCTCCTCACCACCATTGACCTTGACCACCCAATTATCGTCATAAACCCCATGGCCTGAATTCCAGGTACCCCGGATATTGACAGGTATGGTGATCGTGACTTCCTGACCCGCGTGCGCCTTACCGAAATCGAACGTTTGGGTGTCGGATTCGGAGTAGTCGTAACCCCAGGAGCCAGCGATATTACCATCGCCGCGCTTATCGCCCAGTATCAGACTAAACGCTTTCTCCTGAGATTCGATCGTACCGGTCTTGTCGATCGCTGTGACCTCACCCAGGGCGATGTTTACCGTCGGTGCTTGAGCCACTGCATCGCTTTCGGCGGTCTCGCTTACCAGCGTCAGGCTGACCGGCACATCCACCTTCTCGAAGTTACCGTTGACCTCGATGACCCTGGCTACCAGATCGTTTTCACCATCGACGTTGACCGTTACGGTTCCCTTTCCACTACGATCAAGGGTGACTTCATGAAGCACACCATCGATTTCGACAATGGCGGTCGGGAAGTCACTGCCCGAGAACGTGTACTGACTGGGATCGGGCGGGTTGGACGTCTCGACTTCAAATACGACCTCGGATTCGCCACTGATACTGGCCGCACCGTCTTTCACGACCTCCTTGTAAGCAATGGAGTGAATGAGATAGTCATCGTCATAGCCTACCGCCGTAAATTCGGCGCTTACAAAGGTCTTACCGATTTCCGGTTTGAATTTGTAGGCTTGATCGACCCGATCAGAGCCACCAGGCGCGAAGTCTTCTCCCAGCGTCTTACCATCGGCGTCGTAGTATGTAACCTTGGCTTCTGTTGATGTACCGCCTCCCGACACAATGGCGTAACCAACGGAGTTTCCATCAGCATCCTTGAACTCGACTTTGGCTTTTTCGCTGTTGTTACGCCACGCGAACTGTACGTCAAAGCTTTCGACCTCGTGATTGAAATCGATCACGATTTTTTCGCTCACGCCGTTTTTGCCATACCCCAGCTCGCTATCTGCAGCGCTGCCTGAGGTCGGGCCCTTCACCCCAAAGCCATCATGGTTGGTGCCGATTACTTTCGAAACTTCACCCGGATTGCCGTCCGTGCCAAATGCGCTGACCTTGAAGCTGTCGGATTTATCGAGGTTCGTCACATCGATGACCGACGTTTTAGTGACGAGCGCCCCCAGGGTGACCGTGGTCACATCGATGGTGTCGTCCAGCTCATAAGACTCGGCATTATTTACCAGATTCCAGTTCCAGCTACCGTCATCGCCACTAACTTGCAGGACACTCGGGGCACTGATGACGTTTTCATCCCAATATACATCGGGATCACTATAGTGGTAGCTAGTGGAGCCCGTGGTATCTCCCGCCCTGACCGTGATGCTTTGCGCCTCGCCATCCACATCGAACGTGAATGTCTGGTCGGTCTCGGACACTCTATTGACCGTGACGGTGTAAGCTACCGTTGCACCATCTTCGTCCGCCCCGGGCTGAAGCTCGGAGGTGAGAGTAGCCGTGTTTTCAAGCGAAACGGCGTAGTCACGACCGGTCTCGGCACGGTAGGGATTCCCTGCCGGGTCGGTGCCGGTGACTTCTGCGGTCACGGTATCGTTGTTGGCCAGTACCTCACCAGGTACATCGATGGCGTAAGTCAGGTTGCCATCATCATCGGCGACGACCTCACCTTCGTAGGTATCATCACCCACGGTCAGCGTGACGGTGTCGCCCGCCTGGGCGTCGCCATTCACGGTGCCGGTAACGCGCACGTCGCCCTGCGCTTCCTCGTCGTTGATCACATCGTCACCGGCGATGGTGTCGATGGTGATCGTGGCGCTGGCGTCAAGGTTGACGCCATAGTCGCGGCCGGTTTCGGCGCTGTAGGCGTTACCCGCTTCGTCAGTGCCGCTGACTTCCGCGTAAACGGTGTCGTTCTCGGCCAGTACGGAGCCCTGCACGTCGATGGCGTAGGTCAGATCGTCACCCACGGTGCCGCTGTAGGTTTGCTCGCCCACGGTCAGGGTGACGGTGTCGCTCGCCTTTGCGTCGCCGCCTACGGTACCGGTCACGGTGACGGTGCCCTTCGCTTCGTTGCCGTTGACTACATCATCACCGGCGATGGTGTCGATGGTGATCGTGGCGCTGGCGTTCCCTCCATGAGGATTACCCGGCTTGTCATGCTCCGAAGACTCCTCCTCCTCTTCCTCTTCTTCATGAGGATCGGATGGATCCTTGGGCTCGTTCGGCTTTTCCGGATCAGGAGTTACGGGCGGTTCCTTGGGCTCATTCGGCTCCTTGGGCTTGTCCGGACCATGAGGATCGGACGGTTCCTTGGGCTCGTTTGGCTCCTTGGGCTCTTCTGGGTCAGGGACCTTGGGCGGCTCCTTGGGATCGTTCGGCTCCTTGGGCTTGTCCGGATCAGGAGTTTCAGGCGGATCCTTGGGATCAAACGGTTGTTTTGGATCGTCACAGTCGTCATCGGCGTCTGCGTCCGAATCGGCATCAGCGTCGGCATCGGCGTCTGCATCAGCATCCGAATCGGCATCGGCGTCGGCGTCGGCGTCTGCATCCGAATCAGCATCGGCGTCGGAATCAGCATCCGCGTCTGCATCAGCATCAGAGTCAGCATCGGCGTCTGCATCAGCATCCGAATCGGCATCAGCGTCGGCATCCGAATCAGCGTCGGCGTCAGAGTCCGCATCTGCATCGGCATCAGCGTCTGCATCCGAATCGGCGTCCGCATCTGCATCAGAGTCCGCATCGGCGTCGGCGTCGGAATCAGCGTCAGCATCCGCATCGGAATCAGCATCTGCATCCGCGTCGGCGTCTGCATCCGCATCAGAGTCAGCATCGGCATCCGAATCAGCGTCGGCGTCGGCGTCAGAGTCCGCATCTGCATCGGCATCAGCGTCTGCATCCGAATCGGCGTCAGCATCCGCATCAGCGTCCGCATCCGAATCAGCGTCTGCATCCGCATCCGCGTCCGCGTCCGCGTCAGCATCTGCGTCTGCATCCGCATCAGAGTCAGCATCCGAATCCGCATCGGCGTCTGCATCAGAGTCCGCATCGGCATCGGCATCGGCATCGGCATCGGCATCGGCATCTGCATCCGCGTCGGCATCTGCATCCGCATCAGAGTCCGCATCGGCATCAGAGTCAGCATCAGAGTCCGCATCTGCATCTGCATCTGCATCAGCGTCTGCATCCGAATCGGCATCTGCATCAGCGTCCGCGTCTGCATCAGCGTCCGCGTCTGCATCAGCATCAGCATCCGAATCGGCATCAGCATCCGAATCGGCATCAGCATCAGAGTCCGCATCTGCATCGGCATCAGCGTCTGCATCCGCATCGGAATCAGCATCCGCGTCCGAATCGGCATCTGCGTCCGAATCGGCGTCAGCATCTGAGTCGGCATCTGCATCAGAGTCAGCATCAGCGTCTGAATCGGCGTCGGCATCTGAGTCAGCGTCGGCATCTGAGTCAGCGTCTGCATCGGCATCAGCGTCTGCATCCGCATCGGAATCAGCATCCGCGTCCGAATCGGCGTCGGCGTCCGCATCTGCATCCGAATCGGCATCTGCGTCCGAATCGGCATCTGCGTCCGAATCGGCGTCAGCATCTGAGTCGGCATCTGCATCAGAGTCAGCATCAGCGTCTGAATCGGCGTCGGCATCTGAGTCAGCGTCGGCATCTGAGTCAGCGTCGGCATCAGAATCGGCATCTGCGTCCGAATCGGCGTCGGCATCAGAATCGGCATCTGCGTCCGAATCGGCATCTGCGTCCGAATCGGCATCTGCGTCCGAATCGGCGTCAGCATCTGAGTCGGCATCTGCATCTGAGTCGGCATCTGCATCAGAGTCGGCATCTGCATCAGAGTCAGCATCAGCGTCTGAATCGGCGTCGGCATCAGAGTCGGCATCAGCATCTGAATCGGCGTCAGCATCTGAGTCGGCATCTGCATCAGAGTCAGCATCAGCGTCTGAATCGGCGTCGGCATCTGAGTCAGCGTCGGCATCAGAATCGGCATCTGCGTCCGAATCGGCGTCGGCGTCTGAGTCAGCGTCTGCATCTGAGTCAGCGTCTGCATCGGAGTCGGCATCTGCATCAGCGTCGGCATCCGAATCGGCGTCAGCGTCGGAATCGGCGTCTGCGTCCGAATCAGCATCTGCATCAGAGTCAGCATCAGCGTCTGAATCAGAGTCGGCGTCGGCATCAGAATCGGCATCTGCGTCCGAATCGGCGTCAGCATCTGAGTCGGCATCAGCGTCTGAATCGGCGTCGGCATCAGCATCTGAATCGGCATCAGCGTCTGAATCGGCATCAGCGTCTGAATCGGCATCAGCATCTGAATCGGCGTCTGCATCCGAATCAGCGTCAGAATCAGCATCTGCATCTGCATCTGCATCTGCATCTGCATCTGCATCTGCATCCGAATCAGCGTCGGCATCTGCATCTGCATCGGAGTCAGCATCAGCGTCTGAATCCGCGTCTGCGTCTGAATCGGCGTCTGCATCCGAATCAGCATCTGCATCAGAGTCAGCATCAGCGTCTGAATCGGCATCGGCATCTGCGTCCGAATCGGCGTCGGCGTCTGAGTCAGCGTCTGCATCTGAGTCAGCGTCTGCATCGGAGTCGGCATCTGCATCAGCGTCGGCATCCGAATCGGCGTCAGCGTCGGAATCTGCATCTGCATCCGAATCAGCGTCAGCATCTGCGTCTGCATCAGAATCCGCGTCAGCGTCTGCGTCGGAATCAGCATCCGCGTCAGCGTCCGAATCGGCGTCAGCGTCGGAATCGGAATCTGCATCTGCATCTGCATCTGCATCCGCATCCGAATCAGCGTCGGCATCTGAGTCGGCGTCTGCATCTGAATCGGCGTCGGCATCTGAGTCAGCGTCGGCGTCGGCATCAGAATCGGCATCTGCGTCCGAATCAGCGTCTGCATCGGAATCAGCATCCGCGTCCGCATCTGAGTCCGAATCAGCGTCAGCGTCTGCATCAGCGTCCGAATCGGCGTCAGCGTCGGAATCAGCATCTGCATCTGCATCAGCGTCGGCATCTGAGTCGGCGTCTGCATCTGAATCGGCGTCGGCATCTGAGTCAGCGTCCGAATCGGCGTCAGCATCTGCATCCGAATCAGCGTCTGCATCTGCGTCAGCGTCTGCGTCCGCATCGGCATCAGCATCTGCGTCTGCATCGCCGTCGCCGTCGCCGTCGCCGTCGCCGTCTTCGCCGGGGATTAGAGGCTCTTCATCGTCAAGCGGGGTATCAGCAAAACCTGCGGCAGAGAAACCCGGGGGGCCCAGGCTGAAAAAGGTGGGAGCAGCCGCGGTAGCGGGACCGGCGGTTGCAAAGCTCAAGGGACTGACTTCCTCGGAGATCCGGGCCACGCGAACGAAGCTGTGGCCATCGCCGCCGCCGCCACCTGCACCACCGGCGGCGGTGGGATCAAGAAGGTCCAGAAGGTCGATGTCGTCATCGTCCAGTGCCGCCAGCAGGGCATCGATGTCGTCATCCAGCACACTGGCTTCGTTGGAGGAGACGATAACGTCGTTGTCGAGTTCCGGGGTCAGCTCCATGGCCTGCCCCCCTTCAACGACGTTAGCGCCTGCGCCATCGCCGAAATCGAGCTCGACACGGCCACCGTCCGAGGTGATCAAGGTTTCACCCTCGATGAGCGTGTCGCCGATCTTCACCTCGTGTCGGTTACCCTTGCCATCCGTAACCCAGGCGTCCCCAGTGATCGCGACGACCGTTGCTGTTGCCATTTATTAGATCCCCAATGAGTATTAGTGGCCGCCGGCTCGCGCCCTGCACGAATAGAAAAACGGCTTATAGCGCAATACTAAGGGATCCGACGACCCCGCCATATTGTACCGATGGACAGATGAGCGACTTTATTTGACCCTCGCTCTAGCCGGGGCGCCTGATCGCGCCCCGGCTAGAGCGAGGAAAGAACGCGCCGGCGTCAAGACAGGCGCGTTTCAGCCTCGGAGGAGAGCTTCAATATAAGCTGCAGACGATCGCGCACGGAAAGCTTCTTGAAGATGGCGCTCAAGTGCGCCTTTACGGTGCGTTCGGTAATATCCAGCTCACGGGCGACCTCTTTATTGGTAGCGCCCCGAGCCACGGCCACGGCCACGGCCTGCTCTCGCTCGGTGAGCAGAGCGAGATGCTGTTGCCTCAGCTCTCTTTCGCCGCCGCTGCGTTGCAAAAGCGCCTGGAACGAGCCGCTGAGCACCTTGGATAGAAGCGATTGGCCCACCCAGACGCCCTGATTGGTCACCACCAGCGCCACCTGCTTGAGCACTTCCGGAGCGCTGAGCGTGTGGGTATAGCCCCGCGCGCCCAGATCCAGGGCCAGCAGCGCTTCGCGGTCATCGGGGGCGTAGCTCAGGATCACCACGATGGCGCCCTGCTGGCTGATGGCTGTGGCCTGAGCACGCCAGTCGTCTACGGTGGTGGTGATCCAGACCACGTCGCCCTGCGCTATATCACAAGCCCCCTGCCCTGGCGTCATCGCCACGGCGCCGGGCAGTGCATCTAGCCAACGCGCCTTGAGACTCCCGTCGGTGGTCACGAAGATATGTTTCATCAGCGCTCTCCCATTGAGTCACGCCACGCTCTTAAAACGGGCTTCAGCAGGAACTGCATCACCGTTCGTTTACCTGTCACTATATCGACCTGTGCTGTCATGCCTGGAATTACCTGAAGTCGTTCGGCAGGGTTCTCGTTTTCTAGACTGCGCACCCGTACCAGATAAAACGTATTGCCGTCATCGTCGGTGATCGTGTCGGCGCTGATATGCTCAAGCTCGGCCTGCAGGCCGCCGTAAATGGCGTAGTCGTAGGCGGTGAGCTTGATGGTGGACGCCTGCCCCGGATGCAGGAAGGCGATATCCTGAGGGGCGATACGCGCCTCCACCAGCAGTTGATCGTCGCTGGGGATAATCTCCACCACTTCCTGGCCGGGCTGGGCCACGCCTCCGATGGTATTGATATGAATACGCTGGATCACCCCATCGACCGGCGAGCGAATCTCGGCGAGCCTTACCCGATCTTGAAGGCCGGTTCCCGACTGCTGTAGCGCGTTCAGATCACCCACGGCCTGGGCCAGATTGCTGCGCCATTCGCTGCGCCGTTCGGCGCTTTGCTCGCGAAGCTGGGTTTGCGACTCTTCAACGGCGGCTTGGAGACGTGATACCGAGGCATCCGCCTGGTTGCGCTCGCCGGTAGCGCGAGAAACCTCGCGTTGAAGACGCAGCACTTCCACTTCCGATACCGCGCCGGAGGCGAGAAGCGGCCGGGTCAGGTTCAACTCCTGGCTGGCCATGCCGGCCTCACGGGCAGCGGTATCGCGCCGGGCCTGGGCTTCTCGGAGCTCTTCGCGGCGCTGGCGAAGGCGATCTTCCAGCACGTTCTCCTGCTCGCGAAGCTCCTCGACACTGCTTTCATAAGCCTCGCGTTCCTGCAGGACGATGTGGGGCACTTCCTGGCGAAGCTCGTCGGAGGGCTCGAATTCGGTGCCGGTCGCCAGGGCTCGAAGACGCTCGGAGCGCGCTTCCAGAGCGTAGCGCTGGGCACGGTTCTCGCCAAAATCGGAGACAAACCGGGTCGGGTCGATCTGCATCAGCACCTCCCCGGCACTGACGACCTGGCCTTCGCGGACATTGATCTGCTCGACCACCCCGCCATCGAAGGACTGGATACGCTGAAGGTGGCTGGCGGGAATGACTCGGCCCGAGCCGCGGGTCACTTCATCGATCGGGGCGAAATAGGCCCATACCAGCACGGCAATGAACGCAAGCAACGTGACGTAGAGAAACAGGCGCGCCCGAATGGGCTCTTGCTGCATGCGTGCCCAGTCGGTATCACTTGCCCAGTCGCGGTTAAGATGCGCGGAGCTCACCCTGCGGGCAAACAGCCGGTCCATGAACGGACGAAACGGCTTTTGCCCCTTTTCGGAGAAACGACCGATCGCTTCGAAACCCTTTTGCTCGGTAGTGGTGGAGGACTTTCTGGCCATTACGATGCCCTCCCGATCTGGCCGTTGCGCAGTGCTTCCACGACGCTGTCCCGCGGGCCGTCGGCGACTACCTTGCCGGCATCCATGACGATGATGCGATCCACCAGGGAAAGAAGCGAGGTGCGGTGAGTGACGACCAGCACGGTCTTGCCTTCACCCACCCGGGTCAGATGAGCCTTGAAAGCCTCTTCGCTGGCGTTGTCCATGGCGCTGGTGGGTTCGTCCAGCAGCAGTACCGGCGGGTCCTGCACCAAGGCACGGGCAATGGCGACGGCCTGTTTCTGGCCGCCGGAAAGCGCCTGACCACGCTCGCCCACCTGCAGATCCACCCCCTGGGGGTGACTATTTACCAACGGCTCGAGCCCGGCGATCTTGATCGCTCTCAACAGCGCATGATCATCCACCCGGTCGCTGCCGCCGCCGGCTACGATATTGTCACGCAGCGAACCCGCAAACAGGCTGACCTCCTGGGGTACGTAGCCGATATGACGCCTTAGCTGCAGCGGGTCCAACTGACGGATATCCACGCCATCCAGCATGACCGCCCCCGCGCTTGGCTGGTAAAAGCCCAGCAGCAGCTTGTTGAGTGATGACTTGCCACATCCCACACGCCCGAGAAGCGCGACCTTTTCACCCTCCTTGATCGTGATGGACACATCGCGCAGTGCGTCGCGCTCTTCATTGGGGTAACGAAGCGTCACCTTTTCAAGCTGCAGATGGCCGGAAACGCTGGGCTTTTCCACGTAGGCCTTGCCTTCGTGGCGCTCTTCCTTTTTAGCCATCACTTGATTGAGCGACTCGAGTGCCGTGGAGGACTGATGATACTGGGCCAGCAGCGCCGCAGCCTGACTGATGGGCGCCATCGCCCGGGAAGAGAGCATGTAGCAGGCAATCAGCCCACCCTGAGTAAGATTGCCCTCGATGATCTGATAGACCCCGACGATCACCACGCACACCGCCACGGTGTTCTGCGCCCAGAGCGCCACACTCGAAACCGAGGAACTGACCAGTTTGAGCTGGGCGCCAGTTCGCGACAAGAACGCCGAGGCTTTTTCCCAATGACGCTGGATACGGCTTTCCGCGCGCAGTGCCTTGACGTTTTCGAGCTGGGACACCGATTCCACCAGCAGGGCGTTTCGCTGAGCGCCTACCTCCCAGGTGGTTTGCGAAAGCTCGTGAAGCTTACCCTGAGCGGCCAGGGCGTAAAGCAGCACGAACAGGATACCCACGATCACCGGCAGCACCAGCCAGGGGTTGATGAGCGCGATGATGCCGGCAAACATCAGCACGAAGGGAAGATCGACAATGCCGATGACGGTGGCCGAGCCTATAAAGGCGCGCACCGACTCGAAGGATTGCAGCGTCGAGGTAAACGAACCTGTGGAGCTCGGACGCTCTTCCAGGCGCATGCCCAGCACCTTGGCCATGATGGCCGACGAGAGCTTTACATCCGCGCGGCTGGCCGCCAGGTCCACAAAGCCGCTGCGCATCAGGCGAAGTGCCAGGTCAAAACAGAGCACGATGACCACGCCCGCCGCCATCACCCAAAGCGTTTCGGTTGCCTGGTTGGGTACCACGCGGTCATACACGTTGAGAATGAACAGCGGCATCGCCAGAGCGAACACGTTGATTGCCACCGAGCCGCAGATAACATCGCGGTAAAGACGGCGGTTCTCCTTGATGACCCCCCAGAACCAGTGCTGGCTGCGGTTTTTCTTGACGCCGGGCTCGGCGCTGTTATCGGCCAGAAACCTGGGCCGAACATAGATCGCTTCATTGCTGTAGCCGGCGTCGAGCTCATCGAGTGCTACCTCGACGGCAGACTCGGAAAGCTCCGGGAAGATGACCCGGGCCTTGCGCTGACGGGTATCGAGGGCCAGAAGCACGCAGGCGCGCCCCGGCTCCAGTAGAAGTACCGCGGGAAACAGCGCCGGGTTCAACCCTGCAAGGGAGCTTTTGACGATGCGCGCGGTCAAACCGGCACGCTGGGCTGCACGTCCAAAGACGGAAGGCGTCAAATTGCCCTTTTCCAGCGGCAGCCCCGCCTTGAGCGCTTCCGAGGAAACCTCGTGCTGATGATAGGAAGCGACCGTTTTCAGACACTCAAGCAGTTCATCGCTTGAACGCCCGTAGGAAAGGGGGCTGTTGGAGACTATCTGCTTATCCTGCGCCACTAAAACGTAATCTCCTGTGCGTTGATCTTCCCGAAGAAGGTGCATGAGCACCTACATTGCGTGGTTAACACTAGTCGTTAAAAAAACAATGTCCATCAATACCAGTTTTTTAATCGACCCGGTCGTATTTAACGCTATAAAAATGACACCGAAAGGATGGAATACAGTGAGTTAAACCGTACATTTTCTTCTGGCAACAACCTTTTCGGTAAACCAGCGCCCGGGAAAGGCGAAGGAAGTCACTCTTTTGCAGGCAAACGGCAGCAGGCACCCGGCGAAGCCGACTGCCTGCTCTGTCTTGAGGTCTTGCCTAGTACTCGGAAGAAACGTTAACGCCGCGGGTGAAATCTTCCAGAGTAAAGCCACGCGGGCCATCGATGGCGCAGGTATCAGCCGAACTCAGCGTCATGCCGTCGTAATCGAGCTCGGCAAGACTGGGAATATCGTCGCGGGTCACGTTGAGGGTCTGCATCAGTTGGCCCATGGACGCCAGCGTGCGGGCCTGAGCCATCGTCAAATCGGACTCGGCGTTGGCATAGGCGCGACTTGCCTCGAAGTACTCGTTTTCACTGTCGAGTACGTCCAGCAGCGTGCGCTGACCGATGTCGAACTGCTGTTGATAGGCGCCACGCACCCGGTCGATGGACTGACGATGCTCGTTCAGGTAATTGAGCTGCTCGCGCAGACGCTGGGTATCGTTATAAGCGATTTGCGTGGTCTGGCGCACGTTGGTGCACGCCACTTCACGCTGGCTCTGCGCCTGCTCGATACGTGATGCGGCGGCCTGGAAAGTCGCCAGGTCCGCCCCGCCGCGATACAGGTTCATGCTCGCCACCAGCTGAATGCTGTGCTCGTCGCTGCGCCCGCTGACTGCGTCGTCCTGGTTGTTGGTACCGGTGCGGCCTTGAATATCCAGACGTGGCATGTAGCCGGCACGTGCACTCTCCTGCTGAGCACGGGCCACGGCGATGTTCTCGATTGCCGCCTGGAAATCCGGGTTCCCTTCAAACGCCATCCTGACGGCCTGGGCTACATCCGCAGGCAGACCCTCTGCCAGTGATGGGGCGGGAGTCATGTTCTCGGCGGGCAGCTGGCCCACGATGCGCTGATAGCGAGCGGTCACATCGTGAAGATTGGAGGCCTCGGACATCAGGTTGGATTCCGCCAGGGCCAGACGGCCGCTGATCTGCTCGAGATCGACACCGCGTCCGGCACCGGACAGCGTACGCTCTTCGATCTGGCCGAAAACGCGCTGGTGCTGGCGATAGTTATCCTGGGCCAGGCGCACCATTTCACGATAGCGAAGAACGTCGACGTAGCTACGAAACGCTTCCAGCGCTACATCTTCACTGGCACCCAAAAGCTGGAAGTAGGCCACCAGCCGGGCGCGGTCCAACCGTTCGACTTCACTGCGGGTCGCAAATCCGTCAAACACCATCTGCGATAGGGTCAATTCGGCAAAGTCGCTGCTGTAGCTGCCCCGGCCGTCGTTTTCCCGATCCTGGCGACCCACACCGCCCCGCACATCGATAGACGGCAGGTAGCCGCCCTGTGCCGCCCGGATATCGCTACCCGACGCATTGAAGTTGGCCCATGCCGCGTTGACTTCAGGATTGGTGATGATGGTCTGCTGAATCGCACTGGGCAGATCCGTGGACCCTGGCGCATAAAGGCTGGCAGGTAACGATTGCGCCAGGGCAGAGAGCGGAAGGCAGGCAAGCGTTGTAATTGTAATGGGTCGAAACGCGCGCGCTAGAAACACGTGCTTTAATTTCGTTGTAACGTTGTCTTTCATATCCATGGATCCCTGATGAACGCCTCATTTAATGATGAAACTGCAACCAACCCCGTCACTCAACCCCAAAACCGGCCTTGCGCTCCCCTGATCACTTGAAGCTTTCCAGGTCACTGGAAAGCCCTCTAGTCAGTACAAGGCACCCTCAGTCGCTACGCGACATCTCGAGTCACTACGAGATGCCTACGTCACTATCAGGAAGGCTTCAGGAGTCAGGGGCAGTTTCTATTACGTCTCTATTACTATTCCCTGATTACTGTTCTCTGAGTACTGTTCTCTAAGTACTGTATTTCTACGCACTGTTCTCCAAGTACTTTTTTCTCAGTACTTTTCTCTCAGTACTATTCTCTAATTACTATTCGCTACCGTATGTGACCAAGCCGATAGCATGATTTATTTAAACACGCCACCGGATCAGATGTCACAAAAATTTACAATAAGGATCTTAAAAAAACATGGCGCCCGGCCTCATGCTTTTTTACTGCCGGTAAACTGCTGTAACGCAAGCCCTGTCAGAATGAGCCCCAGTCCCAGGAAAGTCGAGGTCAGCAGCGGTTCACCGACCACAAGATGAAGCAACAAGAGCGACACGGGTGGCGATAGAAAGATCAGGTTGGAAACCTTGGCAGTCCGCGAAACGTTACGTACCGCCAATTGCCAGAGAATGAAGGCCACCCCCATTTCAAACAGCCCCACGTAGATGCCGGCGCCTAACGCCTGCATTCCGTGCCAGTTCATACCTGGCCCTAAAAGTAGCAAAAAAGTCAGTATCGGCAAGCCGACACTGAAATTCTGCCACTGACCGACAAGCGGTTCGCGCGTATCCCGAGCGTTGAGCAACCAGTAAACCGCCCAGATCAGCGTCGAACACAGCGCCAGAATAACGCCTAGCGGGTCTTCGAATGCGACGTTGAACACCTGTCCACGGGTGGCGATCACCCAGACCCCGGCATAGGCCACACATCCGGCGGCCACATCCCGCCGGGTCAAGCGCTGTCCCAGAAGCGGCACGGCCAACAGCGCCATTGCCAGCGCCCAGGTATAGTTGAGCGCCATGGCTTCCTGGCCGGGCAAACGGTCGTAGGCGGCGAAAAGCATCAGGTAGTACGCTACCGGGTTCATCACCCCTGCCCAGGCGGCGGTCTTCCATCCCGTCTTGAGCGCCTGGGCCAGCTGGGCACGCTTGATCACCAGCGCCCCCATCAACATCCAGGATACCAGCGCCGCTATCCACATGAGTTCCAACGGGCTCATGTAGCTCAGCGCCAACTTGAAAGCGGTGGCGACGGTGGACCAGAGCGCCACCGCCCCCAGCCCGCAGGCAATGGCTTTACGATCCTGGCTCACCGGTCGATGTGACCCAGGCTCTGGTCCGGGTCGATCCTGTCGCGCACGCGCTTTTTCAACGTCTTGATATCGGGAAAGCCGCCGTCGCGCTTGCGCTCCCAGATCAGTTCATCTTCATGCCAGATCTCGAACGTGCCGCCATGGGAAGGAGAAAGCGCCACTTCGCCAAGCTGCTCGCCAAAGGTTGAAAGAAGCTCCTGAGCGTACCAGGCGCTGCGTAGAAGCCATTGACACTGCGTGCAGTAGCGAATGTGGATGCGCGACATTTCACCGAACCTTGAGTGCTTTAACATGGAGTGATAAACCGGCATTCTGTCACACTTGTATCCGTAACTGCCAAGGAACCGAGATGGCCGAGCCACCCATTTCCCAGACCCGCCTGTTTGAATGGCTGACCGGTGACGACGACAGCCGGATGTGCAAGGACATCCTCGATGAGGCTTGCCAGGAGCAGCCCCGCAACTTCTTTCTTCATCTTTTTGCTTCACTGGGCAACAAGCTGGCCGATGAACTTTCCAGTGCCCGGCTGGTGCTGCCTTGGCTGATGGGCATTATCGGCGCGCCGGTGTGGATGGTAGGTCTTCTGGTCCCCATTCGCGAAGCGGGCGCCCTCCTCCCCCAGATTTTCGTCGCCGGATTCATTCGGCCCAAACCCCGGCGCAAGTGGGTATGGGTCGCAGGAGCGGTGCTGCAAGGGGTTTGCGCGTTGGCCCTCGCTCTGCTGGCATTGTGGGGTAGTGGCTCGCTAGGCGGAGCGCTGGTACTGGGTGCTCTGACCCTGCTGTCGTTGGCCCGAGGAGTGTCGTCCATCGCCACCAAGGATGTCATGGGCAAAACCATCGCCAAGCGGCGCCGGGGAACGCTGATGGGTTATAGCGGTAGCGTGGCCGGGGCGGCCACGCTTGCAGCCGGTGGTGTGTTGATGCTCTTCGGTGACAGGCCAGGGCACTGGGCGCTGGCACTCCTGCTGGCCATTGCCGCACTTGGCTGGCTAGTCAACGCTTTTTGCGTGGCGCGTATAAAAGAGGTTCCCGGTGCGGTGGAAGGCGGTCAAAACGCCTGGAGCAGCATCAAATATGGTTTTTCGCTGTTGAAACATGATCGCGCATTTTTACACTTCAACGTTTCAAGAGCGCTTCTACTCTCGAGCGCACTGGCACTTCCTTACCTTGCCCTTCTGGGCCAGCAGCAAAGCGGCACCGACCTTGGCAATCTGGGCCTTTTAGTCGTGGTCTCCGGGCTTGCCGCCATGCTGGCAAGCCCGATATGGGGCAAGCTTGCCGACCGCTCCAGCCGCCGTGTGATGTGTCATACCGCCATCGGCACGACGCTTTGTTGCCTGCTGGGCGCAAGCCTTGTATGGATGCCGGGCGAGTGGACACAAAGCGTGGCGCCTTACGCCCTGGTATATGCCCTTCTGGTCATTGTTCATCACGGCGTGCGCCTGGGGCGCAAGACCTATCTGATCGATATTGCCACTCAGGATAACCGGGCGCTGTATGTGGCTCTTTCCAATACCCTCACCGGCGTCTTGATGCTTGTCGTGGGGGGCGTGATCGGCGCACTTGCACAATGGCTGGGAAGCGCTACGCTGTTGCTCGTACTGGCCTTCACCGCGTCTTGCGCCATACTCAGCGCTTACTATCTGCCTGAAGTCGAGTAGACCTTATTGCACTGGCTCCCTCCCGCTTGACGCCCTGTTCGAGCGGGACAGGTTGCCAGTGATTGCTATGCTGCCTATGGTAGTGCTGTTTGGAGTGGTTAAATCCCGTTGCCCCCCGCGCTGATGTACAGCGCATGGCAGCGGATGAGCGATAAGCAACAGGAATCCTTTATGAAACGATCTCCTCTGATCAACCCCGAATTACTCGAGCGTATTGTCGACGCCTCCGATGATGGCATCGTCGTTTCCGAACAGGAAGGCGATGAAAACATCCTTATCTATGTCAATAAAGGGTTTGAGCGCTTGACCGGCTATACCGCTGAAGAGATCCTTTATCGCGATTGCCGATTTCTACAGAACGACGACCGCAACCAGGAGGCACTGACCGCGATTCGCGAGGCGCTCAAGAGCGGCCGACCGTCTCGCGAAATACTGCGCAACTACCGCAAGGATGGCACCATGTTCTGGAACGAGCTTTCCATTACACCGGTGTTCGATGAAGGTGACGAACTGATGTACTGCGTGGGCGTACAAAAGGACGTGACCGAGCGTGTGGAAACCCAGTTGGCTCTATCCGAGCTACAGAAAAGGCATGAGAGCGCCTGATTCGATCTTGTCTGCATTTAAAGCTTGAACTTCGACCCAGTCGGCGTTATATAGCGCCTGAGCGCATCGTTGCGCTTGGGCGCCTAGCCAGTCCCTGATGCTAGGCCGTTGAAATGCCGGTGCGCCGGCCTGGGTTGGAGGGCATACCATGAGCCGTGACCCCTTGAATCGTGATGCGTTTACCTCATCAAACCACGAAGCCGATGAGTTCGATGGCCTGGATGCGGTCAACGATGAGCAGTATGGCAAGCACAAGCCAAGCAAAGTCGATACCCTGCGCGCTCGCCGCCAGGTAGAAGCGTGGCTCGAGGAGCGCAGACTCCAACGTGCCATCGAAGACGACTGGGAAGAAGAGTAACGCGCCCGGCCCGTCCAGAATCAACGCATCGACGCCCCTTTTGATTTACAAGCTTTGCCGCTTTAGTGATTAAAGCGGCCGCGTGGTTTGTCGCCCTCTTTCTGGCCTTTACTTGCCCCGGGCACTATCATTTAAGCCCAAGCAGGCCTTGTAGGCTCTTTTTTCCACAACCTAACGGATTTCCATGGCGCAATACGTATTCACCATGAATCGGGTTGGCAAAGTCGTGCCGCCCAAAAAGCAAATTCTCAAGGATATTTCGCTATCGTTTTTCCCGGGCGCCAAGATCGGTGTCCTGGGTTTGAACGGCGCGGGCAAGTCCACGCTGCTGCGCATCATGGCCGGTGTCGATAAAGAGTTTGAAGGTGAAGCTCGCCCGATGCCTGGCATTAACGTGGGTTATCTTCCTCAGGAACCGCAGCTCGATGATGAGAAAAACGTTCGCGATACCGTCGAGGAAGCACTGGGCGAGCTGAAAGCGGCCCAGGAAAAACTCGATGCGGTCTACGCCGCCTACGCTGAGCCGGATGCCGACTTCGACGCCCTGGCAAGCGAGCAGGCGCGTCTGGAAAACATCATCGAAGCCGCGGATGCGCACAATATCGAACGCAAGCTGGAAGTTGCCGCCGAGGCGCTCAGACTGCCCCCCTGGGAGGCCAAGGTAGGCAACCTGTCGGGTGGCGAGCGCCGCCGGGTAGCCCTTTGCCGACTACTGCTTTCAAGCCCGGACATGCTGCTTCTTGACGAGCCGACCAACCACCTGGACGCCGAATCGGTTGCCTGGCTCGAGCGCTTCTTGCACGACTACAACGGCACCGTCGTGGCGATTACCCACGACCGCTACTTCCTGGATAACGTCGCCGGCTGGATTCTGGAACTTGACCGCGGCCAGGGCATTCCTTTCGAAGGCAACTACTCCCAGTGGCTGGAGCAAAAAGAGCAGCGCCTGAACCAGGAAGCCAAGCAGGAAGCGTCTCGCCAGAAAGCCATCAAGCAGGAGCTTGAATGGGTACGCAGCAATGCCAAGGGCCGTCAGGCCAAGAGCAAGGCGCGCCTCAATCGCTTTGAAGAGATGCAGTCCGGCGATTTCCAGAAGCGCAATGAAACCAACGAGATCTACATTCCGCCCGGCCCGCGCCTGGGCGACAAGGTCATCGAGTTTCATGATGTGACCAAGCGCTTTGACGACAAGCTGCTTTATCAGAACCTCTCCTTCACCATCCCACCCGGGGCGATCGTCGGTATTGTGGGTGGTAACGGGGCGGGTAAATCAACGCTCTTCAAGCTGGTCACGGGTAAAGAGCAGCCCGATGAAGGCAACGTGGTCATCGGCGACACCGTGGATATTGCCTATGTCGAGCAGCTGCGTGACGCGCTGGATGACAAGCAGACCGTGTGGCAGGCGGTCTCCGGCGAGCAGGATATCCTCAATATCAATGGTTACGAAGTTTCCTCACGCGCCTATGTAGGCCGTTTCAACTTCAAGGGCAACGACCAGCAAAAGCGCCTGGACGAGCTCTCTGGTGGTGAACGCGGGCGCCTGCAGCTTGCTCAGACGCTCAAACAGGGTGCCAACGTACTGTTGCTGGATGAGCCCTCGAACGATCTGGATATCGAAACCCTGCGGGCACTGGAAGAAGCCCTGTTGGCGTTTCCCGGCTGCGCCATGGTGATTTCTCACGATCGCTGGTTCCTTGACCGTATCGCCACGCATATTCTGGCGTTTGAGGGGGACTCCGAGGTGGTCTTCTTCGATGGTAACTACACCGATTACGAAGAAGATCATAAAAAGCGGGTGGGCAACGACACACCCAAGCGAATGAAGTACAAGCGTATCGACGCCTGATCAAAGAAAAGCCCCTCTCGAGGGGCTTTTTCATGCACGGCATCTGATAGCTCGATACCTCTCTAACGGCGTCTGCCGGTAAACAGCGAAACGATGAAGAGAATCAGAAACAGCACGAACAGCACCTGTGCGATGGTGGAGGCCACCCCGGCAATACCCGAAAACCCCAGCACTCCTGCGATGATCGCGATAATCAGAAACAGCATTGCATTACCAAGCATGTCATCTCTCCTTTTCCATGGGTTTACTTCTTGGTCGGCTTGCATCCCTGAAGCCACGGCCCTTGCCAGTGGGCATCTGACGTCTAGTCAGCGGACATTCATTCTATTTAGAATTGGTCACTGGAGAGGGTTCGTCAAGTCGCTTACGTGTAGCGGGCCTTTTTCAGGGACCTGTCGCCGATCAGTCCTATCCCCCACTTGACGGGAGCAGGAAAGCGCATGCCACCAGCTTCCAGTGCCAGCTGGGCATGATGGGTGTTATCCGCCATCACTTGGCGCATCAGCGTTCGCGAGCGTTGATCCTCGGCGGGCAGATGACCCATGTGATCGTTGACCCTGCGGCCTATGAGCTCCTTGGTGGCGGCGACCATGCCGAGTCCGAAGCGGTCACTGACCAGGCCGGCCAGCATGCCAAGCCCTACACCCGCACTGTAATAAACCGGCGTGAAGTAGCTGGTGCGGCTTTCCAGTTGTTCGAGACGTTGCTGGCACCATGCCAGATGATCCGTCGCCTCGCGCTGGGAGTGATCGATCTGCTGGCGCGCCCGGGGCAGCATGACCAGGCCCACCTGACCCTGACAAAGCCCCTGCACGCCAGCGGTCGCGACGTGCAACAGCCGCATGGTGCTGGCGGCGTGGCGGCGCTCCAGCTCGCTGAGTTCGGCCTCCAGTGCCCCCGAGGCCGGGTTCTTGCGCTGTGCCCCTTGGGTATTGGGGACCAGCGTGCGCAGTGCGCTGTCAATATGCGAAATAAAGCGATCCGAGCGGCTTAAATGGCGCTCCCGCATAATCGTTACCCCTTTGCGATGGCGTTTGGGACTTAGCCGGCAGGCCAGGTGAATTGCCGCCCCCCCAGCAAGTGCATATGAATATGATAGACGGTTTGACCGCCCATGGCGTTACAGTTCATCACCACGCGGTAACCGTCTTCGGCAAACCCTTGCTGCTTGGCAAGAAGCGCGGCGGTATGCTGCAGTCGCCCGACTACCGGCAAATGCTCGGGTTCGATGTCATTGAGGGTCGCGATATGCTGCTTGGGGATAATCAGTTGATGCGTGGGCGCCTGGGGGTCGATATCGTTGAACGCCAGTACGTGATCGTCTTCATAGACGATATCGGCGGGAATTTCACGATTGATGATCTTGCAGAAAAGACACTCCATTGCGTTCCTCACTTTAGTGATTGAGCCTTGAACTAGCGAAAACGCCGCTGCGCCAGCAGATGGCGTACCAAGGGCGCAAGAATCAGTTCCATGGCCAGCGACATTCTGGCGCCCGGCACCACCAGCGTATGCGGGCGAGTCATGAAGGCGTCCTTGATCATGGCGAGCAGCCAGGGAAAATCCACCGTGGAAGGGTCACGAAAGCGAATGACCACGAAGGATTCCGCATCGGTGGGAATATCCTGCACTTCGAAAGGGTTGGAGGTATCCACCGTGGGTACGCGCTGAAAATTGATGTGCGTACGGGAAAACTGCGGCTGGATATAACGCACGTAATCGTTCATGCGCCCCAGGATCGTATCGATGACGGCTTCCTGGGAGTAGCCCCTGAGTCGGGTATCGCGATCGATTTTCTGAATCCACTCGAGATTCATGGTGGGTGCGACGCCCACCAGAAGATCGGCGTGGCGGGCGATATCGTACTCCGGCGTTACCAGTCCGCCGTGCAGCCCCTCGTAGAAGAGTAGATCCGTCCCGCAGGGCAGCGACTGCCACTCGGTGAAGGTACCCACCCGGTAGCCGGCCTCGATCTTCTGCTTGTCTTCGGCGTGGATGTAGTGACGAAACGTGCCCGAGCCGTGCTCGCCGTACTCGATGAAAAGCCCTTCGAGCCGATCCAGCAGGTTGGCTTCGACGGCGAAGTGGGAAAGCTCATCCTTGCGTTCGGGTTCTTCACGAAAGATGCGCTGCAGATCGTCGCGGGTATAACGGTGGAAAGCGTCGCCATCGACGACGGCCGCATGCACGTCTTCGCGCAGAAACATGCGCTCGAAGCTTCGCCTGACCGTCGTCGTCCCCGCTCCGGAAGAGCCGGTCACCGCAATAATGGGATATTCACGGGACATCAGTCACCTCTGGCGTCGGCAAGCGCGCGCTTGAGCTCGCAGGGAACGGCCACCGTCTTGCCAGCAGCCGGATCAAGTAGCAATAACGTTACCCGGGCCGTGGCTACGCGCTCGTCGCGCTCATTCAAGACGCGGTGATAGACCGTGAGCGCCTTTCCCTCAGGCTCCGGCACGGCCGTCTCGACTACAAGCCTGTCCGCAAAGCGCGTTTCACGTTGATACATGACGGTCAGATCCGCCACGACACTGGGATAGCCCGCCATGTCCCATTCGGGATAGGCAAGCGAGGCAAACGCCTGGGCTCGGGCGTCTGCCAGCAGCGACACCAAGGCGTCGTGGCCCAGGTGCTGGCCGTAGTTCATGTCCGTTATCCGCACCGTCAAGGAGTGGCGATGGATGATCGAGGTCTCGGGGAAATCCAGGGTTACGCGTTCCATGCCCAGCTCCTTGGGGTGGTTAATTACAGCGCCTGTTCGCGGGCAATCGCCCGGTAGGCGATATCGCGACGATATTCGACGTCGTTCCAGTGGATCTTGCTGACCCCCTGATACGCCTGCTCCTGGGCGTGTAGAACGCTATCACCAAGCGCGGTGACGCAAAGCACCCGCCCACCGGCGGTCACGGTGTCGCCCTGCCCGTTTTGCGCGGTACCGGCGTGAAAGACCTTGCAGTGCGCTTTTTCAGCCTGTGCAAGGCCCTCGATCACATCGCCTTTGCGGTAGCTGTCCGGATAGCCGCCGGCGGCCATGACAATTCCGACCGCGGCGCGACTGTCCCACTGGCACTCGAGGCCGGCAAGCTCGCCCTTTGCCCCGGCCAGACACAAGGCAGCCAGATCGGAGGTCAGACGCATCATGATAGGCTGGGTTTCCGGGTCGCCAAAACGGCAGTTGTACTCGATCACCCTGGGGCAACCGGCGGCGTCGATCATCAGCCCTGCATACAGGAATCCAGTGTAGGCGTTACCTTCCTCGATCATGCCGCGCACGGTAGGCAGAATCACCTGATCCATGATCCGGGCATCCACTTCAGGCGTCACGACCGGCGCCGGCGAGTAGGCGCCCATGCCGCCCGTATTGGGGCCGGTGTCACCATCATAGGCCCGCTTGTGGTCCTGGCTTGTCGCCATGGGCACCACGTTCTCGCCATCGACCATGACGATGAAGCTCGCTTCTTCGCCTTCGAGAAACTCCTCGATGACCACCCGGGCACCGGCGTCGCCAAAGGCGTTGGCTTCCAGCATATCGCGAATGGCCGCTTCGGCTTCGGCTTCGCTCATCGCAACGATCACGCCCTTGCCCGCGGCCAGGCCATCGGCCTTGATGACGATCGGCGCGCCGACCTCGGCCAGATAGCCGAGCGCTTCGTCCACCCGGGTAAAGGTCTGATAGGCGGCCGTTGGAATCCTGTGACGGGCCAGAAAATCCTTGGTAAAGGATTTGGAGCCCTCCAGCTGGGCAGCCGCCCGGGTGGGACCAAATATGGTCAGACCCGCATCCATGAAGCGGTCCACCACGCCCATGACCAACGGCGCCTCGGGCCCGACGACGGTCAACGCCACGTTTTCGCGCTGGGCAAATGCTAAAAGACGGTCGATATCCGTAGCCTCGATGGCCACGTTCTCAAGCGAAGGCTCGGAAGCAGTACCGGCGTTGCCCGGGGCAACGAATACCTTTTCCACGCCCGACGACTGCGCCAGTTTCCACGCCAGGGCGTGCTCTCGCCCACCGCCACCTATCATCAAAACGTTCATGTCTTTCCTTCTCAAACGGGTGCGTTACTTGGGCGCATTATGCCACAGCCAAGCGCTGCATGAACTCACGGGCGCTTATTGTCGTCGTCTTCATCCGGCGAAGCGGGCTTTTGCAACGTGCTTTGCCAAAAGCGCATATTCTCTTCGGCAAGCTCACGCATCAGCTCCATCGGCGAATGCTTGAGCGCCTGCTGCCACTGGTTCTGCATCCGTTTTTGCTGTTGCAGCATCAACTGGGTGCCCTGCTCGAGATAGCGCGCCAAGGGCAACGGCGAGGACATATCATAAACCCGAATGAGCTGGGCCAGCAGGTCGTTGGAAAAGACTTCGGCGTCGTTGTCGGCCTGCTCCTGCTCGATGATGATCGAGAGCAGAATCGTGCGCGTCAGATCCTCACCGCTTTTGGCGTCCTCGACGCGAAACGGCTCTTCCTCGATAATCAAACACCGCAGATCTTCAAGCGTTACATACCGGCTTTGCTGGGTATCGTACAATCGCCGGTTGGCATATTTGCGAATCACGCGCACTGCGCATCTCCTTAAACGCGGTAAAGGCTTTTCTCGCCATTGCTGGTATTGTGCCTGCAACGCACACGCATGCAAGCCAAGTGACGCATATCGTGCACTCGGCGCCTTGATCTCGTAACCAATCGATGAGACCCATGAACCTGATACTGCTTGCCCCCGACGAGCTTGGCGCCGACCGGCGCGCCACCGTGACCGATACGCGACGCCTGAAACACTTGAGAGAAGTCCACCGCGCACAGGTCAACGACGAATTCACCGTGGGTGTGCTTGGCGGGCATGTGGGCAAGGCGCTGCTTGTGGAGCTTGACGCTCAGCGCGCGATCTTCGAGGTGGCCCCTCTTGAAAGCGCGCCCCCGCCCCCGCTTCCCGTGCACCTGGTATTGGCACTTCCCCGCCCGCGTATGCTGGCGCGCACGCTCGAGCACGTGACCGCCCTGGGGGTGAAAAAGCTGACCTTGCTGCATACCAGACGCGTGGAGAAAAGCTATTGGCAGTCACCGGAGCTTGGCCCGGAGAAGATACGCCAGCACTTCATACTGGGCCTTGAACAGACTCGGGATACGATATTGCCGGACATCCATCTGGCCAAAGGCTTCAAGCCGTTTCTGGAAGGTCAGCTTCCCTCGCTGTTAAGAAGCCACCGCGGGCTTTTGGCCCACCCCGGCATGCCCAACGCCTGCCCGCGCGACGTGACCGAGCCTACACTCTTGCTGGTCGGGCCAGAAGGCGGGTTCATTCCCTGGGAGGCGGAAAGACTGCTGGAGGCAGGCTGCGAAGGCATTCATCTAGGCCCTCGCATCCTGCGAGTGGAAACTGCCGTGACGGCGCTGCTGGCCAAGCTTTTCTAACTCGACGGGCAGGCCTGTATACAGGGTGCTTCAGGCAAGTGAAGCGCCCTGGGGTATCAATCCTGATCGTCCTGGGGGTCATGAGCCACGTACTGCGCCTCGTCACCGCAGTTCGGGCTTTGCAGGAAGGTATTCTCCACGTCCAGAAGCCCCAGGTGACTGATGGTACGCCGACCCAGCAACATCGGGTAGATCATCTCTTCGCGGTCACGAAGGCTGAACTGCTCTTCATAGATCGTATCGCCCATGCAGATATCCAGCAGCACTACCGGGCGGTCGTCCGAGCCGCCGGCGCCCCGCACGGTCTGCTCGCGATACAGCGGCCGCTCTATCTCGTCACTGAAGGTCTCTCCGCTTTGCTGATCATCCAGTTGAAGGCGAAAGCGCACCCAATCTTCCCCTTCTTTTTCAAACAGTTCGATATCGCGAGCGTCAAGCGATGAGGTCAGCGCGCCACTATCGAGTTTCGCCTTTACCGTAATGTCCCAGGTATCGATCAGGGCGTTTTCAACCCAACCGTATACCTTGGGCTCTTCGGCCGTGGCGTGAGTGCTTGCAATCAGCGCGCCGGTCAGAGCGAAAAGCCCGACCATCTTTGGAAAACCCTTGTTCATGCCGTGTCATCCTTGAGTAAAAACTGTTTTGTGAACATCCATCCGATCAAACGCTATCGTGTTACTGGCGATACGACTTGCCAGGAAATAGCGTTTTTCAACGGAGCCGTTCCAGCAACGACTGAGTCGCAAAACCGTCCGGCGTCAGGCCCTGGTCTTGCTGAAACGCGCGTAATCCGCTTTGTGTATTCGGCCCCATGATGCCGTCCGGGGTGCCGACCGAATACCCGGAAGCGTTAAGCCGTTGCTGAAGGGTTCTGACATCGTCCCGAGTCAAAGGTGCCTCATCCCGAGGCCAGGATTGCGAAATACCCTCGCGCCCGGCAATGGCGTCGCTCAACGTTCCCACCGCCAGGGCGTAGCTGGTGGCATTGTTGTAGCGCAGGATGGCGCGGAAATTAGGGCCGGCTATAAAAGCAGGACCCTGCGCGCCAGCGGGCACGATGATCGCGGCACTTTCGAACTCGGGCAGTTCGCCGTTGAGTGCGCGCACCCCCTGGCTTGCCCATTCGCGACTCGTGCGGCGCTCGGTCTGAGAATAGTCGAACGAGTCGGGCAGAATGACCTCCCGGCCCCAGGGCTGACCCGCCTGCCAGCCGGCTTTAGCAAGATAGTTGGCGGTGGAGGCCATGACATCGGGAATGCTGCCCCAGATATCGCGCCGACCATTGTTGTCACCATCGACGGCGTAGGCTTCGAAACTTGAAGGAATGAACTGCGTATGGCCCATCGCCCCGGCCCAGGAGCCTTTCATCTGCTCGGCCGCAATGTCCCCTTGATCGATGATGCGCAGCGCGGCCAACAGCTCATTACGGGCGAACTCTCGGCGGCGGCCATCGTAGGCCAGAGTGGCCAGGGCCTCCAGGGTGGAAAAATCCCCGAAATTGCTGCCGTAGTTGCTCTCGATCCCCCAGATGGCCACGATGATCTCGGCGGGTACACCAAAGCGATTCTGCATCTGATCGGCGATCTGGCGGTGGGCTTGAAGCTTTTCCCGGCCATTGCTTACCCGAGCATCCGAAACCGCCGAGTCCAGGTATTCCCAGATGGCGCGAACGAACTCGGGCTGATAGCGGTCAAGCTCGATGACGCGCTCCCGATAGCGCAAGCCGTCGAAGGCGTCGCGCAAGGTGGCCTCGCTGATTCCCTGATTACGGGCGTACCTACGGAACTCGCTCAGCCACTCATTGAAATTGGCATGGCGAAACTCCTGTGCCGCCCGCGCATCGACTTCGCTCATCAGCTGAAGGTTGGCCTGGGCCGGAAGCGCCGCCATCAAACCACCCAGCGCCAAGCCCAGTGCACCCAACCGAACACTTTTGTAGCTGACTGATGCATTAACTTTCAATGACGCTAATTTATTAATTTTCAATGACATAGTATCGCTCTCCTGGCAATCCCTGGCAGAGAGTGATAATGGCTCAGAAACGGGCGAGATACCAGCGCAAGTCGTGCGCAGAAGCCGGTGTCTTCACTCCTCGGCTTCCTCGGCTTCCTCGATCTGCTGAGGAGCCTGTACGGGCTGCTTTTTAGCCGATGGCGCTGAACGGGCGTCCGAAATGGGTACGACATTGGAGGAATCGCCCGACTGCAAAGACGCGGCTGGCGTTTCATCGAGCAACCAGCGCTCCCACTCATCCGGCAGGACACAGGGCGCAGTGAAGGTTTCAGGGGCGCTGCGCCAGGGCTGATGACGTTCCACGCCGAACTCCAGGGACTCAAGTTCCGGCAACCAGTGTGCCACGTAAAGCCCTTTCGGATCGTAATGTCTGGCCTGCTTCAACACGTTGAAATAACGATCCTTGCGTCCATCGCGGCCAAAGCCTGCAATATGGCTCCAGTTGCCCCAGTTGTTGGCAGCGTCGTAATCGATCAGACAGTGCTCGAACCACCACGCCCCCAGACGCCAGTCGACCTTCAAGTCCTTGACCAGGAAGCTGGCCACGTTCTGGCGCGAGCGACTGGAGATCCAACCGGTATGATCAAGCTCGTACATGGCGGCATCGATGAACGGCACGCCGGTTCTGGCCTCACGCCACAGGTTGAACTTCTCGCAGGGGGTGGGCAGCGCATCGCTGCCGAAAAGGCCCGCCCCTTCTACCTGGGCATTACGATGAAAATAGTCCCGCCATAGAAGCTCGAAGACGATCCATTGGCTGGATTCATTGGCACCGTTCGCCTCTTCCCAGGCCTTGACCTCTTTATAAACCTGGCGTGCCGACAGGCAGCCATTGGCAAGCCAGGGCGAAAAACGCGTCGAGAAGTTGGCACCCAGCAAACCATTACGGGTCTTCTTGTAGGATTCAGCGCCGTTTAGCTGCCACAGATAGTGATACAGACGGTCATGAGCGGCGCTTTCTCCGCCCACAAAATTGAATCCTTGGCGCTCGTCCGGTTGCCAGAAGGCGCTTTCTTCGCTGACGGTCTTGAGCGGTGGAAATCCACGGGAAGCATCTTCCGGCCAGCCGGGGAGCGTAATGGGCGCATTCGCCGCGCCCTTGAACGCCCACTGCTTCTCAACGCGCTGACGAAAAGCGGAAAAGCTGGCGGGCATGTCATAGAGCTTGAAAGGCAGCTCGTCCGCATCAAACAGATAGCCGCTGTCCATACACTCGAGCGAGCTGCATGCAGGCAACGATTTCGCCACATTATCGATATGACAGGTCTCTTCAAAGCCCGAGTGGGTCGCTACCCTGACGCTGCGCGCCTGGTACTGCTCGGCAAGCTGTACAACTATTGAAGCAGGATCACCAATGCGTACCGATAAATCACTGCCGCGCTGTAGAAGCTCGCCACGAAGCTCCATCAGGCTCTGCCATAGAAAACGCAGGCGTGCCGACCCCAGCCGAGGTTTCGATTCACCGGGCAATACCGGCTCGAGCCAACGCTTATCCAGCACATACAGGCAGATAAGCTGATGCGGACGAGAGTCGAACTGAAGCAACGGATTGTCTGCTACGCGCAGGTTGTCGTGTAGCCAGACAATATCGGTGATGGTGTTCATGCTAGGAGCCTCCTAGGCGTGCTTTGCTGGCTGGGTGTGCATGGGCGGCGTAAAACCGCTTCAGCGCTCCACATCAGCTTTGCGGCCATCCTTGTCAGGGACGTGGGCGCAGGCATAGAACGCAGTCATCGTAGGCTTTAAACCCAAGTTTCAAGCGCAATGGCGGATGGTCTTTCAGTTTACTTTAGAGTAATACCTGAACACATTATCTTATACAATACAATTATTGTACATAACGGGAGAGGTTATTTTTTTATCCCTTCAAGCAGGATCACAAAAAAAGCCGCACCAGGAGGAGCGGCCTTTTGTTAACGCAGGTTATGAAAAATCAGGGCATTCAAGCCATTAGCGCATTCGTATTACACACGAACCTGTCTTAGTTCGGGTCGCTGTCACGGGGGGTTCGCTTGGCGTTCTCCTGGGTCTCCAACCCACTTTTAAGCTCGTGGGTCAGCGGATCGTAGTTGGGTTTCAATTCGTCCTTGACGGTGCCGCTCCAGAGCTTGGAACCGACAAAGTAGCCCGCTCGCCCGATCACGTGAGCCGCGACGGGGGCCGTCATGAGAATGAACAGGATGATCGCGAACGACCGGGCAACCACGCCTACCTCGGCAAAGTGCATGGCCGCCGCCAGCATGATCAATATGACGCCCAGCGCAGCCGCCTTGGTCGTGGCGTGCATACGGGTCAACAGATCCGGCAGGCGCAGCAGACCGATGGCGGCCAGTAGAATAAACAGCGACCCGGTGATCAAGAGCGTCCCTTTAATGACTTCAATCATCCCGCGGCCCTCCTCTTTCCAGAAAGCGAGCAAAACCGATCGCGGCAAGAAAGCCCATCAAGGCGATCACGATGGCGGCATCGAGAAAACTTGCTACCTCGGACTGCACGGCGTAGACGCCCACCAGCCCCACCACGGTGGTCGAGAAAAGCTCCAGCGCCACCACTCTGTCCGGCAGACTAGGGCCTCTGACCACACGCACGAAGGTGAGAAGCAGGGCCAGCCCCATAATCACCTGGCTAATCAGGATCACGGTACTCATCAACGAAACAGCTCCAGTGCGCGGTGTTCCATCTCTTTCAAGTTGCGCCGCAACTCGTCTTCGTCGTCCAGGAACATGGCGTGAATGTACAGAACCCGGCGATCGTCGGAGACATCGAGACTCAGCGTCCCCGGGGTGAGAGAGATAAGATTCGCCACCATGGTAATTTCCATTTCGGTACGTGCCGATAGCGGAAGCGCAATGACCCCGGGCTGCATATGCCAGGGCGGCGTCAGAATATCAAAGCCCACGCGCAGGTTTGCCTGAACAAGCTCCTTGATGAAAAAGCCGATAAAGCGAATGATGCGAGGAATTCGTGCGGGGTAGCCCTTGAGTGCATCGACCTGATTCTCGATCAGCACCAGGGCGATATAGCCAAAGATCATGCCCACCAACAGGTTCAAGCCGGTAAAATCACCGCTCAAAAGCACCCAGGCAAGCCCCAGCAGCAGGTTCCAGATAGCCCCGGTCATGGCAACTCCTCCGCAGGTACGTCCACTTGTTCGCCCTGCAGCTCGAAAGGCTCGACGATACTGGCCTCAGCGCTGTCGGCCACCCCCAGTACCGCCTCCACATAGCCGGAGGGATCAAACAGCTGATCTCCGATGATCATCATGACCTGCATGATCGGTTCGGCAAAGATACCGATCAGCAGCGACATGAACGCCAGCACGACCACCGGCAGATACATCATCCAGAGACTAGGCTTGAGAAGACGTCCGTCATCGCCCACCGGCGTTTGCGCAGCGGGGACATGGTTATCCTCGGGAAGCGCTTTCCAGAATACCTCATTCCAGATCTTCACCATGGAGTAAAGCGTCATCAGGCCCACCGCCAGCGCGATTCCCGTGGCCACATAGGCTTCGGCCTCAAGGCCTGCGCGAATCAGCACGAACTTGGCGAAAAAACCTGAAAGCGGCGGTATGCCGGCCAGGGAAAAGGCGGAGATGAAAAAGGCCACGGCAAGCCAGGGGCGCTGCCGGTAAAGCCCGCCCATCTTCTTGAGCTGGTAGGTCCCCTGCAGCCGATGGGTGATACCGCTGATCAGAAACAGATTCGTCTTCACGACAATGTTGTGCATGATGGCGAACGCCCCACCGGCAATCGCCAAGGGCGTATAAATCGCCAGCCCCAGAATCATGTAGCCAATCTGGCTGACGATATGAAACGACAGGATACGCCGAAATTCGTACTGGGCGGCGGCGCCGAGCACGCCGGTCACCATGGTGAAGACTGCTCCCCAGAGCATGATGTCCTGCAGATACCCCATGGTCTGGTCGAACATGAGAGTAAACACTCGAAACAGCGAATACACGCCCACCTTGGTCAACAGCCCGGCAAAAAGCGCAGACACCGCAACCGGCGGCGTGTGGTAGGACGCAGGCAGCCAGAAAAACAGCGGGAAGGCCGCGGCCTTGATGCCAAAGGCCACCATGAACATCACCGCCAGCACCTCGACCATGCCCGCGTGCTCCATCTGCTCGATGCGCACAGCGATATCGGCCATGTTGAGCGTACCCACACTGCCGTACAAGAGCCCGATGGCGGTAAGAAAGATGACCGATGCCAGAAGGTTGAGGGTCACGTACTTGATCGCCCCCTCCATCTGCGCCCGCTCACCGCCCAGAATCAAGAGCGCGAACGAAGCCACCAGCATGACCTCGAACCATACATAGAGATTGAAGATATCCCCGGTCAGAAACGCCCCGGCCACGCCGGCCAGCAACAGGTGCATCAAGGGATAATAGCCAAACTTCTCGTGGCCCCGGCCGGTGGAGGCCAGCGAATAGATGCCCATGGCAAGCCCGATGATACCGGTCAGCAGGATCATCACCGCGCTCAGCATATCGGCGATCAGGGTGATACCGAAAGGCGCGGGCCAGCTGCCCATCTGCATGGTGATGTAGCCATCGCCCAGCACGGCAACGAAAAGCCACAGACTGACGCCCAGCAGGGCCACGTTACCCGCCACGGCAAGAAAGCGCTGCATGGGACGTGAGCGCCAGAACACCAGCGAAAGCGCGCCGGAAAGAAGCGGCAATAAAACGGGCAATGCAACTTCAGGCCTCACGTGTCGGTATCCTTCATCTTATCCAGGTCGTCTGCCTTGACGATTTCGTAGGCACGGCGAATCAACACCACGGCAAAAGCCAGCACGCCGAAGGCGATCACGATGGCCGTCAGCACTACCGCCTGGGGAAGCGGGTCGGCCACCTCGCCTAGCGGCTGGTACATTCCCTCGGGAATGAGTGGCGGCGCTCCCCGGGTCATGCCCGCAGTGGTGAAGATCAAAAGGTTCGCGGCATTGGACAGGAGCAAAAGCCCGATCACCAGCTTCACGATCGAACGCCTTAGCATCATGAAAACGGCGGTGGCGTATAAAAGCCCGATCGCCAGGGCCATTAGTGGCTCCATACAGCGCCTCCCTGCTTTTTAAGGTTCATCTTTATCCACCTCCATCAGCGCCATCACCATGCCGATGACCGAGCCCAGCACCGCCAGATACACGCCCACATCGAAGATGAGCGGCGTGGAAGCCTTGAAGTCGATCACCGGAATGGTCCACCACTGAGCGGTCAGAAAAGGCTGGTCCATGAACCAGGCGGGCACGATCGAAATCATGCCCAGAAGCAGCCCTGCCCCGATCAGATCCCGCGGGTCGAGCATCCGCAGTACCTCCTTGGTAGCGCTGACGCCAAAGGCAAAGAGATAGAGTGTAAAGCCACCGGCGGCCACCAGGCCGGCGATGAACCCGCCGCCGGGCTCGTCGTGGCCGCGCAGCAGCAAAAATACCGAGAACATCAGCTGCAGCGGCATTAGAAAGCGCGCGGCCGTGTTCAGAATGATCGTGCCTGACTTAACCATCGTAGGGCTCCTTGGGCGCGGCCTTGTCACTGTCGCCGGCTTTTCCCTCGCCCGGCGTGGTATGGCGAAGCTTCAGCATGGCGATTACCCCGATGGCGGCAAGAGCGAGAACGAACATTTCGCCCAGAGTATCCAGCGCCCGGTAGTCCACCAGGATGACGTTGACGATATTGCGCCCGTGAGCCAGCGGTGCGCTGTTTTCCACCATGTAGGCCGAGATCGGCTCGAACTGATCGATGCTCCACGCCGTGAGGACCAGCAGGAAAATCAAGACCCCCATGGCAACCGCGACCGAGCCGTCGCGAATCCGCTCGAGATTGGTGGACAGGTTGGAAAAGCGCGGCAGCCTGAAAAGCACCAATACCAGCAGAATGACGGTCAGCGTTTCCACCAGCAACTGAGTGATCCCCAGATCCGGCGCACTGAAGAGAATGAAGATCAACGCGATGGAGAACCCCATGATACCCACCGACACCACCGCCCCCAGCCGTGAGCGGGAAATGGTGGCGAATAGCGCGCCCATCGCCATGGTACTGACCACGATGATTTCGTGAAAACGCACGTCCAGCTCGAAATTGAGAAGCGGCGTATGGCGCACCAGCAGCGAATAGCCGACCAGCACGATCAGCACCACCAGCATGACAAGAATGTAGTTGCGCATGTAGCCATTCTGCAGCACCCGGGTCTGCCACTCGGAGAAGCGCACGGTGGCATTCATCACACCTTCATAGCCTGCCTCGGGCCCGCGGCGCTGGATCGGGGCCAGCACGCTCAAGCGACCACGCACGTTATCCCAGCGCTTGAAGAGCACAAAGCCCAGCGCCAGACTCACGGTCGACAGGATCAGCGCCGCATTCACGCCATACCAGAGCGAAAGAGATACATCCAGCGTTCTCCCCACAACGGCGCTGGCCGCCGCTGTCAGTAGCGCGTCGATACCTAGAAATGCCGGCGCCAGGCCAAAGAACAGCGAACCAAAAGCGAGCAGCCCCGGGCCGAGCAGCATGCTCAGCGGCGCCTCGTGAGGTTCGATGGGCGTAGGCCGGTACTTGCCGAAAAACGGGCGCAGCGCCACGATAGCGGCCACCGCAATGGTCAATATCGCCGAAACGAACGCCAGGCCCAGAAGCACTGCCTGAAACCCTTCCGCGCCAAGCACGGCTTCAAGCATGAGCTCCTTGCCGATAAAGCCGAACAATGGCGGCACACCGGACAGCGAAAGCGCCGTTACAAAGGCGATGGTGGCGGTTATCGGCATCACCCTGCGCAGGCCGCCCATTTCAGTGACATCCTTGGTGCCGGTTTCATGATCCAGAATGCCCGCCACCATGAAAAGCGCTCCCTTGTACAGGGAATGGGCGAGCAGGAAGGTCACGAAGGCCGTCATGGCGTAATCGCTACCGATGCCCAGCAGCATGGTCAACGTGCCCAGCGCCATGATGGTGGAGTACGCCAGAAGCTTTTTGATGTTGGTGTGATGGATGGCCAGAAAGGCGCCGGTAAACATGGTGGTCGCTCCCACCAGCGAAAGCGTCCATACCCAGAGTTCGGTGCCGCCAAGCTCCGGTTGAAGGCGCGCCATCAGGTAGATACCCGCCTTTACCATGGTGGCAGAGTGCAGGTAGGCCGACACCGGCGAAGGCGCCGCCATGGCATTGGGCAGCCAGAAATGAAACGGAAACTGGGCGGATTTGGTGAAGGCGCCCAGCAGCAGGCAGATCAGCATCGGCGTATAAAGCGGATGCTGGCGAAGGTCTTCCCCGCTGGCCAGTATTTCGGAAAACGACCAGGCATCGCCTGCAATGCCCAGAAGCACCAGCCCGCCCATCAGGGCAAGCCCGCCGGCAACCGTGACGAACAGGCCCTGGCGTGCGGAGTTGCGCGCCTGTAGATCGGTATGCTTGAAACCGATCAGCAGGTAGGAGGTGATACTGGTCAATTCCCAGAAGACAAAGAGCGTCAAGAGCCCGTCGGCCATGACAAGCCCCAGCATGGACATCATGAAGCCCAGAATTGCCACGTGAAAGCGTGCCATGTCCGGGCTACCCTTCAGATAGCCTCCGGCGTAAATCAGCACGCAACTGCCGATGATGGTGATCAGAAGACCAAAGAGCAGTGACAGACCGTCGATCATGAACGTCAGGCTGATACCCAATGAGGGCACCCACTGCCACTCTAGAAGCAAGGGGCCGTCGGTGATGATGCTGCCCGCCTGACTCAAAAGCCATGCGGCGATGGTGGCGGGAAACAGAGCCAGTACGAAACTTGCCTGCTGGCCAAACCAGCGGTTGAGCAGGGGCGATGACGCGGCCAGTAAAAAGCCTAGCAGGACGGCGAGCTGCATCTGACACGTTCTCCTTGGTTTACCCCCGTCGCGTGAACGGGCGCGCTACTCGCGGCGTATCCGTTACCGGAGCGTTGAATAACTGTGATCCTAAAGTCGTAAACCTTATAACAGCCTATCCAAAGTTTCCAGAAATCTCGGCCGCCTCATCGTCTGGCAGAAAACTGGACCGCTGAGTTAGTGCTTGAAAAGACTTGGATAATTGCACCCCTAAGGCGTTGAAAGCCAGCCCCCGAGCTCGTTGTTGATCATATCGACCAGCGCCTCGACATGATCGTCCCGATCGTTCAAGCAGGGAATGTAGCTGAACGTTTCGCCGCCGGCGTGGATGAAGCTTTCGCGTATCTCCTCCTGAATCTCTTCCAGGGTTTCAACACAGTCTGCCGAGAACGCGGGGGAAATGACCGCGATATGCTTGTGGCCTTGCCTGGCCAGCTCGGCGACGTGTTCCACCGTTGCCGGACCCACCCACTTTTCCGGGCCGAACTGTGACTGAAAGGCGGTATCGATCGCGTCTTCATCGAACCCCAGGGTTTCACGCAAAAGCCGCGTGGTCTTCTGGCAATGACAGTGGTAGGGGTCGCCTTCCAGCAGATAGCGCTCCGGCACGCCGTGGTAGCTGGCCACCAGCTTGCTGGGCCGGGTGGTGAAACCGCTGTAGGCCTCTTCTACCGAGTTGGCCAGCGCCCTTAAATAGGCGGGATGATCGAAGTAAGCGGGTACGGTGCGAAGCGCGGGCTGCCACTTCATGCGCATCAGACTGCGAAATGCCTGGTCGTTGGCCGTTGCCGTGGTGGGCGAGCCGTACTGCGGGTAAAGCGGGAAGAAAACGATGCGCTCACAGCCTTTCGCCTGCATCTTGTCCAGCACACTGGCCGTGGACGGATTGCCGTAGCGCATACAGAAATCCACCTCCACGCTATCGCCGTAAAGCGCCTTCAGGCGCTGGGTAATCTTTTCGGTTTGCGCGCGTGTAATGGTTAAAAGCGGGCTCTCATCGTTTTGCGTGTTCCAGATGCTCTTGTACGCCTTGCCCGATGAAAAAGGCCGTTTGGTCAAGATGATCAATTGAAGCAGCGGCTGCCATTTCCAGTCGGCGTAGTCCACGACTCGCTTGTCCGAAAGAAACTCATTCAAGTAACGCCGCATGGACCAGTAGTCGGTATTATCCGGCGTTCCCAGGTTGGCAAGCACCACCCCGACCTTTTTGTGCGCCACCGGCGGATGAGACGCCGGTGCGTGGGCAAGACGTCCTTCGCCGGGCTGGTCTTCATGGATGGTCTCACTCATGACAATCGCTCCTGTTGATATCTGGTCGCAAAATTTTAGTCGCGAAAGCTTACCACTTTTCCACAAATCCGCGGCATGAAGTTATACTATCAACATTATTTGTATAACTTGAAGTGAGCTTATGTCCAAGCTCGTACCGGGTTACCCGGCGACCGGTCAAGCTTGTTCCGCCAGCGCCAGGAGTCGATGACATGCCCTCGCAAAACCGCCATGAAAGCCTGCGCGCCACGGCGCCAGTAACGCTTTTTTACGACGGCCATTGCCCTTTTTGCCTGAAAGAGATCGAGTGGCTCTTGGGCCACCCTCACCGCTCACGGGTAAACTTCATCGATATTCGTGCCAAAGGGTTTGAACCAGACGTTCACGGGCCGACCTTTGACGATCTCATGGGAAAATTGCACGTGCTGGATCAGCGGGGAAGATGGTATATCGGCATGGAGGCAAGCCGGGCCCTGTATGCTGTATTGGGCTACCGGCGATGGGTCTGGCTTTCGTGCTTACCGGGCCTGCGCGGGATGATGAATGCAGGCTATCGTCTGTTTGCCCGATACCGTGTGCGGTTGGGGCGGTGGTATGAAAAGGCTTGAAGCGGTGTTCCTGTTCCTAGAAAACGAGCGGCATGCGCGAGGCAAGCGGTTCGCTGTAGTGTGCGGCGCGGCCGATCATCTCATCGTGAGGCACGTGCTGTACCAGGTAGGCACGATGAATGCCGGCGCGCTTGAGCTCAAGATAGACGTCGTCCAACGAGCGAAAAAGCATGGGCTTGCGCCGCTGGGTCAGCATATGGCGATTGCCCTCGACATCCTCGAGCTCCACCTGATAGAACCCGCTACCCGAATGGGTAATCACGCGTATTTCAAAGTTGTCAGAGTCTTCAACAAAGACGTTCAGTTCGTTCAATTCCATGGATCCCTCCTGTTATTAGCGGTCATGGGGCACAGAGTGAACGTTCCCCATGACACTATTGTTACCCTAGCACAGTAACCTTAGCGCAATGCGTAACATTGCACTAATACGTCTGGACGGTCGTTGCGATGGTCGATGAAACCGTACGCCAGGACCCTGCGCTAGGACGACAACCGAATAAAAGAGTTCCTGACCATCTGGTCAATGCCTTGAAACCTCACTGGTACTGCGAGGGGTCGATCGCCTTGCCCAACGAATTGCGATCCACCCAATTCCCGCCTTTGGTTTCCTTGTAGCGAAAGACCACCTTGTCGCCCACGACAACCGGTAGTTCGGCGTCCTCGGTCTGATAGCTGAAGCTTTCGCCGTTGACTACCAGGTAGTAGCGGTAAAGATCCGGCATACCCAGCCACTCCTTGAACGGCCCTTCACGCTCGAGCGACTCAAGCTCGCCCCGCCCTTCCAGTTTGGGAAGACGCTTGCGGTTCCCCCGCCTAAAACCACCACCTGCCATGCGCTGCTCCTGTGTATTGAATCAAGGGGCGGCATTATACGGCCTGCGCCCCGATGCTCAAGTTAATCGCCGAACGCTTCGCCATAGCTATCCGGCGCCAGGTCCTCGAACCGGGTATATTTACCGATAAAGGCCATGTGTACCGTACCAATGGGCCCGTTACGCTGCTTGCCGATGATCAGCTCTGCAATGCCCTGGTTATCCGGATTATCCGGGTTGTACACCTCGTCACGATAGACGAAGGCGATGACGTCGGCGTCCTGCTCGATGGCGCCGGACTCACGCAGATCCGACATGACCGGGCGTTTGTTGGGGCGCTGCTCGAGGGAACGGTTGAGCTGGGAAAGCGCCACGACCGGGCATTGGAACTCCTTGGCCAGCCCCTTGAGCGAACGCGAGATTTCCGAGATCTCGCCGGTGCGGTTCTCGGAAAAGCCCGGAATCTGCATCAACTGCAGGTAGTCGATCATGATCAGCGCCATGTTGCCGTGCTCACGCACCACCCGGCGCAGCCGCGAACGCATCTCGTTGGGTGAAAGTGCGGCGGTGTCATCGATGAAAAGCTGCTTGTCCTTGAGAAGGTTCACCGCCGACGTCAACCGCGGCCAGTCTTCGTCCTCGAGCTGGCCCGAACGCACCCGGGTCTGATCGATACGCCCAAGCGACGAAAGCATCCTGAGCATCAACGACTCCGCGGGCATCTCCATGGAGAACACCATCACCGGCTTGTCGCTTGAAATGACCGCATGCTCGACGAGGTTCATGGCGAACGTGGTCTTGCCCATGGAGGGCCGCCCGGCAATGATCACCAGATCCGAGGGCTGAAGTCCTGACGTCATTTCATCCAGATCGCGAAAGCCCGACGAGAGCCCGGTCATCTCGCCTTTCATGTTGAAAAGCTCATCGATGCGGTCGACGGCCTTGGTCAGAAGCTCGCTCATGCCGATGGGCCCACCGGTCTTGGGCCGCTCCTCGGCAATCTGGAATACCAGTCGTTCGGCTTCGTTGAGAAGCTCGTCCGCCGGGCGCCCCTGGGGAGAAAAGGCGCCGTCGGCAATCTGGTTCGCCGCGCGAATCAGCTTTCTGAGCGTGGCCCGCTCACGCACGATATCGGCGTAGGCGCGGATATTGCTCGCCGAAGGCGTATTACGCGCAAGCTCGGCCAGAAAGCCTAGCCCACCCACCGTATCGAGCTGGTCGCGGGCTTCCAGCGCCTCGGACAGTGTCACCACATCCAGAGGCTGGCCGGACTCTGCCAGATGAATCATGACGTTGAACACCAGGCGGTGTTCGTAGCGGTAAAAATCATCCGCCACCAGGCGCTCCGAGACGTTATCCCAGGCCTGGTTATCCAGCATCAACCCACCCAAGACCGACTGCTCCGCCTCGAGCGAGTGCGGCGGCAACTTGAGCGCGGCCGTTTCCTTGTCCGCAGAAGGCTCCTCCATTGCGGGCTCCTTTCAATAGCGCAGTACGACACGGTGGCCAGCGGCCACTATCTTACTCAAACAGACCGTCAGCCAACCAGCGCCGGCGCGTTGAACGGTCCTCGAAACGGCGTTTGAAAGCGATCATGCCCACCGCTTTCAAACGCCGGCTCTTCTCAGGTCTTTCGTGGCGAGTCGAAGACCCTTCAGAAAAACAAAGGGCGCGGGAAGACCCGCGCCCTTTTCGGCGATGCTGGATGCGGCAGAATTATTCTGCGACAACCACCACGCGTACCACGGCGTCCACTTCGGCGTGCAGGTGCAGGGCAATGTCGTATTCGCCGGTTTGACGAATCGGACCCAGCGGCATGCGAACTTCGCTCTTGGCAACGTCGATACCGGCAGAGGAGATCGCATCGGCCAGATCACGAGGACCGATCGAGCCGAACAGCTTGCCTTCGTCACCCGCTTTGGAGACCAGCGACAGTTCGATGTCGTTGAGCTGCTCTGCGCGTGCTTCGGCTTCCGCTTTACGCTCAGCGGCCTGAGCTTCAAGCTCGGCGCGCTGCGCTTCAAACGCTTCTACGTTTTCCTTGGTTGCCGGTACGGCCAGGCCGTACGGTACCAGGTAGTTACGACCGTAACCGGGCTTCACAGTGACCTTGTCACCCAGGCCGCCCAGCTTACCAATGTTGTCGAGCAGAATGACTTCCATCTCGTAAACCTCTAGTCAATTGCTGCGGGCAAGGCGTGCGCGAACGTTCGCGAATGTATCAATCAGCCCCAACAGCAGCACAATGAGAATCGTGGGCAAGGTTGTGATCAGCAGTACATAAAATACCGCCAGCCACAGCCCGTTCATCCCCTTTAATCCAATAAACCCGTGCACTAGCGCAATGCCTGCCACCAGCAGCGGAACCCAGCCAACGATCAAGAGTGCTTCGCCACCCAGCAACAGCCCTACCACGCCAAGAATGGCCAGTAGCGCAAGCTCTCTGGGCATCAAGCGCAGCGCATGAAACTCCTCGCGAAAGCCACCGGGGTTATAAAGCCCGGCCTGCCAACTGCGCCCGAGCGCCAGACATGCGATCGCGGCCAGAAGCACAATCAGCCCCGTAACACCGCCCACCACCATCGCGGCGAGCGCCTGGGTATCGTAACCCTGACTCGAGAACTCGTTGAGCATGCCGTTCACTTCAGGCGAACTCTCGCGAAGCTGCTCGAGCATGAGTTCTGATCCACCCGGCAGGCTGAAGACCCCTAGCTGCACCATGAAGGCGGTGGCCAACGTGCCTACGATCAGCGCCTCGCTCCAGCGCATCCGCTCGCGTAGAATGACGGCCATCAGCGTGACCAGCAGTACGCTTGCCAGCGGAATCACGTCACCCTGCATCCACCAGAAACCGGCGGGAATGGCAGCGGCCAGGATAACCGGCAGCGCGGGAGCGAACCCGCGACGCAGCGTTACCAGAGCAGCAATGGCGGCCCCCAGCCAGAACAGCCAGGGCACTAGCGTTGCAAGCGCCGCTACGCCAACAGCGTAAAACGTTTTTTGCATCAGCCATCGTGCTAGTGCCAGCATCACGTCAAACGCTTACTGGTGGCTATCGGAATAGGGCAGCAGCGCCAGGTAACGCGAACGCTTGATCGCGGTCGCCAGCTGGCGCTGATAGCGTGCTTTAGTACCGGTGATACGGCTTGGAACGATCTTGCCGGTTTCGGTGATGTAAGCCTTCAGCGTGTCCAGATCCTTGTAGTCGATCTGCTTGACGCCTTCAGCGGTGAAGCGGCAAAACTTACGGCGACGGAAAAAACGTGCCATGGATGAGCTCCTTTAAAACGTGCAGTGGAGAAACTTAGGCAGTTTCTTCGGTTTCTGTTTCAGAGTCGGCGTCGGCATCGTCGTTGCGCGGCTTGTCTTCGCGACGCGGGCGCTTCTCTTCTGCCGGTTTCATCATCGGAGAGGCTTCGGTGACCGCTTCCTTGCAGCGGACAACGAGGCTACGGATGATGGCATCGTTGAAACGGAAGATGTTTTCGATCTCTTCCAGCGTTTCACCGGTGCACTCGACGTTCATCAGCACGTAGTGAGCCTTGTGGATCTTGTTGATCGGGTAAGCCAGGTGACGACGGCCCCAATCTTCCAAGCGATGCACGGTGCCCGAGTTTTCGGTCACGATGCTGGTGTAGCGCTCGACCATTGCCGGCACTTGCTCGCTTTGATCCGGGTGGACCATAAACACGATTTCGTAATGACGCATGGAATCTCCTTGCGGTTTGACAGCTTCCGGAGTCGCTGGCTGTTTGGCCAAGGCATGACAGGGAAGCAAGGAGTTAACTGAAATGCCTTTTGCTGTCGAAAGACAGTAAAGACATCAAGCAGAACTTCGTTTCAGCGGGGGGTTCCCCACAGCGCCCGCGACAAATAAACGGGCGAGCGCATTCTAGGGGGGTTAGGGTCAACTTGCAAGCTGACGCTGGCGGACAGCCTCAAACAGACAGATACCGGCGGCTACCGACACATTCAGGCTCGAGACCTGACCCGCCATGGGAAGCTTTGCCAGGTGATCACACCCTTCGCGAGTCAGCCGGCGCATCCCTTTACCCTCGGCGCCCATCACCAGGGCCGTGGGACCCTTGAAATCGATCTGATAAAGCGACGCCTCGGCCTCTCCGGCCGTGCCGGTGATCCAGACACCGAACTCCTTGAGCTTGGCAAGCGTACGCGAGAGGTTGGTGACCTGATACACCGGTACGACTTCAGCCGCGCCGCAGGCCACCTTGCGCACCGTTGCGTTGAGGGGGGCGGCATTGTCCTTGGCGACAATCACCCCATGGGCGCCGGCAGCATCGGCACTTCGCAGGCAGGCACCGAAATTATGCACATCGGTCACGCCATCCAGCACCAGCAGAAGTGGCGGTGAAGACGCCTGCCAGGCACGAAGCTTCAACCAGAGCGACTCCTCCCCTTCCGGGGTGAGTGGCGGGCAGAATGCCACCACGCCCTGGTGAGCGGCTCCGCCAGTGAGCTGATCCAGCACGTCTCTGGGCTTCTCTGTGAGTCGCGTGCCTCCGGCCCGAGCGCGCTCGACCAAAATATCGAGGCGCTTACCCGCGCCCTGCTGCACCCAAAGCTCCCGCGGCACCTCGCCCCGCTCCAGCAAGCTTTCAAGCGCGTGTACGCCGTACACCTGCTCAAGACCTTCCGGCACTTGAATGGTACTGCGTGAACCACGCCTGGACGCTGACTTCATGCTCACCCCTTATTCAACGGTGGCTTCTTGGGGGCTTTACGTGTACGCCGAGGCCCACGCCGGGTATCAGGCTGCTCGGCCTTGGCATCGGCCTGGGGCCTGGTATCGCTTCCGGGCTTGGCATCGTTTCCGGGCTTGGCAGCGGCCTTGACGGGGGCGCTGCGCTCGGCGGCGGAGCGCCGCGGCTTGCCGGACTCCTCGGCCTTGCCCGTCCGCTTGCGCGGCTGGCGGCGCGGGCGCGGCTTGTCATCGGTCAGCCCGAAGTCGATCTTGCGATCATCCATGTCCACGCGAGCCACCTGCACCGTCAGGCCATCGCCCAGACGGTAGGTGGTGCCGGTGCGCTCGCCTTTCAGACGGTGCTTTTCGGCCTCGTAGTGGTAATAGTCCGAGGGCAGCGACGTCACGTGGACCAACCCCTCTACATAGAAGGTGTCCAGACGTACAAACAGGCCGAACTGGGTCACCGAGGCAATGGTGCCTTCAAAGGTCTCGCCGAGCTTGTCGGACATGAACTCGCACTTGAGCCAGCTTTCGACATCCCGGGTGGCCTCATCGGCGCGGCGCTCGGTCATCGAGCAGTGCTCGCCAAGCTCGAGCATCTGTTCGAAGGTGTACGGACACCATTTGCTCGGCGGCTCGACCGGCGCACCCTCAACGCGCACCACGGTGTTGGTCTGGCGGGGGCCGCGAATCACCGAGCGAATCGCACGGTGTACCAGAAGATCCGGATAGCGACGAATCGGTGAAGTGAAGTGGGCGTAAGCCTGATACGCCAGACCGAAGTGGCCCTCGTTCTGGGGCGAGTACACCGCCTGGTTCATCGAGCGCAGCATCACGGTCTGGATAATATCGGCATCCGGCCGGTCACTGATCACTTCTCTGAGCGCCTGGTAATCCTGGGGCGTGGGTTCATCACCCCCACCCACCGAAAGCCCCAGCTCGCTCAAGAAGAGGCGCAGCTTGTCCAGACGCTCAGGCGTCGGCCGCTCGTGAATCCGGTAAAGGGCCGGCAGGTCGTGCTTGTCCAGAAAGCGCGCGGTGGCCACGTTCGCCGCCAGCATGCACTCTTCGATCAGCTTGTGGGCGTCGTTGCGGCTACGCGGCACGATCTCCTGGATCTTGCGCTCTTCGTTGAAGATGATCGCCGTCTCGGTCGTATCGAAGTCGATCGCACCGCGCTCCTCACGCGCTCCGCGCAGCAGACCATAAAGCTCGTGAAGATTCTCGATGGGCTTCACAAGCTCTTTATGCTCTTCACGAAGTGCCTGACCCTGCTCGCTTTCGGGCTCGAGCATCGCCGCCACCTTGTTATAGGTCAGGCGGGCGTGGGAGTTCATGACGGCCTCGTAAAACGAGTAGCGGCTGATCGCCCCGGTCTTGGAGATGTTCATCTCGCAGACCATTACCAGGCGATCCACGTGCGGGTTCAGCGAGCACAGGCCGTTGGACAAAAGCTCCGGCAGCATGGGAACTACCTGGCCGGGGAAGTAGACGGAGTTACCTCGGGTGCGCGCTTCGTCATCGAGTGCGGTGCCGGGTCGCACATAGTGGGAAACATCGGCAATGGCGACCAGGAGCTTCCAGCTACCGGACTTGGTTTTCCAGGCGCACACCGCATCGTCGAAATCCTTGGCGGATTCATCGTCGATCGTCACCAGGGGGAGGTCACGCAGATCCACCCGGTGCTTCTTGTCGTCTTCCAGTACCTCGGCGGAAATACCGCTGGTCTGGTCGATCACCTCCGGCGGGAACTCCGCGGGAATATCGTAGCTTCGAATGGCTATGTCGATTTCCATGCCGGGATCCATCCGCTCCCCGAGCACTTCGATCACTTCACCTACCGGCTGAACGCGAGTAGCGGGCTGCTGAACGATCCTGGCCGAAATTACCTGACCGTCCTTGGCGCCGGCGCTGGCGGTGTGGGGAATCAATATTTCCTGGGTAACACGCGGGTTTTCCGGTATCAGGATACCGAACTCCGGAGTGTTGCTGCGATAAACCCCCACCAGCGTCTGGGTATTGCGGGCAATCACATCGGCAATGGTCGCCTCGTCACGCCCGCGGCGGTCGCGGCCGCTGATACGCGCCAATACATGGTCACCGTGAAAGACGCGGCGCATCTGCCGGGGCGGCAGCAACAGGTCAGGTTTCTTGCCGTCATCACGCAACAGAAAGCCAAAGCCATCCCGGTGCCCCTGTACCTTCCCCTTGATCAGATCGAGCTTGTCGATCAGCGCATAGGCACCGCGGCGGTCGCGCAGCACCTGGCCATCGCGCTCCATGGCGGCCAGACGACGCCGAACCGCTTCCAGATGGTCTTCGTCCTCGATACCCAGCATGCGGCTCATGTTTTCGTGGGTGATCGGCTTGCCGTAGCTTTCCAGCGCCGCCAGCAGGTATTCACGGCTGGGGGCCGGGTTATCGTATTTTTGTGCCTCACGCTCGGCGTGTGGATCATCACTTAACGTCCAGTACTTCATGCGATCGTCGTCCTTGATGGCGTCTGCGGGAGGCGAAGAAAAAAGGCTGCGCGAAGGCACGCCTTCAGGAAGTGGTCAGGCGTTTTTACAACGTAAGACGCGCTGAAAAATTTCATGGTTTGTTTGGTCATGGGTGCAGTATAGCGCCGCCGACTCGATCACCCAACCGTAAGCGCTTTCAATCGTGAATTTTTTACTTCAAAAAATGCCGCGAACACTTGCATTTAACCCATAGCCCGGTATCATACGCGCCACTTGCCCAGATGGCGGAATTGGTAGACGCGCTAGCTTCAGGTGCTAGTGTCCGTATGGACGTGGAGGTTCAAGTCCTCTTCTGGGCACCATTACAATCCGTGTTATCCCCTTTTCACGGTATTGAATGGTGCAAAACAAGGGTTTGTATTCGCCCAGGTGGCGGAATTGGTAGACGCGCTAGCTTCAGGTGCTAGTGTCCGTATGGACGTGGAGGTTCAAGTCCTCTCCTGGGCACCAATTGAATACAGACAGCAAATGATGCGCCCAGGTGGCGGAATTGGTAGACGCGCTAGCTTCAGGTGCTAGTGTCCGTATGGACGTGGAGGTTCAAGTCCTCTCCTGGGCACCATTCATTGGTCCCGTCCGCATCATCGAGCTTTCAGATCTTCAGCGTTTTATTCCTTCAGCTCTTCTATCCCGTTTTATTCACACCACCAGCATGTAATGCGGCCAACGCTTGCCGTGCGTGTCTAGAACATCCCCTTCACGATACCCAGGGCTCATCAAGACAAGCTCGGCCTCTCCCTGGCCGTTGTTTCGTGATTGCCTGTTCAACGCCGCTTGCTTGTCAGCCTCCATAGGGTTCTGAAACCGCTATTGAAACCGGCCCGGCCGTTTGGATACTTCTTCCAGTGCCCAGCCCTGGGTACGAAGCTCCCCTTCCATGACTGCTTCAAGCTCCGGGGTGAGGCGGGGAAAGAAATTGAGCCCGGTGCGCGCTTCGATTTCGTCGATGGTGACCAGATAATCCTCCAGCGGCTCGTTACCGCGCACTTCCTGGGGCATGATGAATGCGAGTGCCAGCGGGGCATCGTTGTGGGGGGCGACGATGATCTTGTAAAACGCCTCGGGTACTTCGACGAGCCCTACCCGGTTCAAGACGTTGTCCATGAAGTGCTCGGGGAAGACCGGGCCGGTAATCACCTGCAGATAGTCAAAGCGCGGCGCGAAGTGATCCATGACCGACTCCTCCAGGCGCTGCCACAGCTGACGATTCAGATTCGGCCGCTGGGGGCTCATGTTGCTCATCAAGAAGGTATCGATCTGGGCGTTTCGCCCATGAACGGCGGCGATGGCGTAGTTCGGTGCCATGTGACCACGGTCATAGCCGCTGCCCGAGTAGCTGTCGGTGCCGACCGGCCAGAGCGTTCGCCAATCGGCCTGGAAGCTCGGCCGCGAGCCGATGCGGGTATCCTCGGGCACGGCTCTCACCTGATAGCTCACCCAGAGCGGATTGATGCGTACATCCGACCAGCCCACGATGAAGCCGTCGTTGCGCAGCACGCGGTGAAAGGTCGTCAGACTGAAGTCGTCCCAGGTCGGCGCGCCCATCCAGACGGCACTGCCAATCTGCTGGCGCTCCTGAAATTCCCAAAGCCCACCCCCCACCACCACGAACAGCAACGTCACCCCAAAGCGCCGCCCCTGTCGACGCCAGCGCAAAAGCGATTTTCCCAACGAACCTCTCCCTACTGTCTTTTATGTTCTTTTTCTTTTACGGGCGCATCTGAGCCTTGGTGACACTACCAACCCAGTGAAAACATGGTTTCCAGATCGTGGCGCGAATGTACCTGCATGGCGTTGAGGGTTTCCGTATCACTGATGCCTTCCACGGCATTCAAGCGCTCGGTGACAAGCTCCGCCAGGCTTTCAAAGTCCCGCGTGCGAGCGATGGCCACCAGATCGTAGCGTCCGCAGGTGGAGTACACTTCGCTGATGCCTTCGACATCCGCCAGACGCTCGGCCACCCCTTTTACCTGGCCTTTTTCGGTATTGATCAAAATTACAGCGTTTTGCATGGCGCCCTCGCAAGTCAACTCAATCACAGAAACTGCATTTCATGTTACATGAACTGCATCCACTCGTCGGGCGAGTATACCAGCCCCGCTCCGCCCGCCAAGCGAGGCAATGAATGTGGCCTATTGCCGCGTATCGGTAAACCCATTAGGTGCGCCAAGCCGCATGGGTTAAGGTAATGCTTCAAGGAACGCCATATAATAGGGCAAAGGTCAGGGCAGGTACTCCAGCGCCCTGCCGACAAGCCACTGTCAGACCGTGACATCAAGGAGACACCATGGCCGATCAGAGCCGACGTAAATTCATGCGTGATAGCGTACTGGGTCTTGCCGCTTTGCCGTTTGGTGTTGGCATACTTTCCAAAACCGCTTTTGCTCAGTCGCTGCCGCGTCTTGACCCCGGCGCGCCTGCCGCGCAGGCGCTCAACTACGTTGAAGAGGCCGAAAACGCGAGCGACCATCCCGCCTTCAGTGAGGGAGAACTCTGCTCTAACTGCATGTTCTTCACCGAGGCCAACGAAGGCTGCCAGCTCTTTCCTGAGAACAGCGTTGCCCCGGACGGCTGGTGCCAGTCCTGGACGGCAAAAGGATGATGGACCCCGCCTGATGGCGGGGTTGTTGTCCACGCAGCGTGACGTTCAATGCTCCCCCGCCACTTTCGTTTCCTCTACTGGCCAGCGGTAGCGGTGAGTGACCCGCCCTTCTTCCATTGAAATCAGATGTACCGGAAACCCCCACAGCTTTTGCAGATGCCGCATGACCGGATAGGCACTGCGCTCCAGCGGGCGGCGGCTCTCCTGTACGTGATGCAGCGTCAAGGAACGATCCCCGCGAATCGCCGCCTCGAACACCTGAATGTTGGGCTCGCGCAGAGAAAGAGCGTACTGCGCGGACAGGGCGTTTCGCACGCGCTGGTATCCCTGCTCGTTATGGATCGCTCCGATGTTGAGCGTTTCGCTCTGATCGTCGTCCACCATGACAAAGAGCTTGAAATCGCGCATCACCTTGGGTGACAGGAACTGCTGAACGAACGATTCATCCTTGAAGTTGCGCATGGCGAATTCCAGCGTTTCTCGCCAGGGGGTGCCGGCGATATCGGGAAACCAGGCTCGATCCTCGTCGGTGGGGGCCTCGCATATCCGCTTGATGTCGCGAAAGATCGCAAAGCCGAGCGCGTAGGGGTTGATGCCGTTGTAGTAGGGGCTGTCGAAGTCGGGCTGGTGAATCACTGCAGCGTGAGACTGCAGGAATTCGAGCATCAGGCCCTCGTCCACATGTCCGTCATCATAAAGCCGGTTCATCAGCGTATAGTGCCAGAAGCAGGCCCACCCCTCGTTCATCACCTGGGTCTGGCGCTGGGGATAGAAGTACTGGGCCAGCTTGCGCACGATACGCACGATTTCGCGCTGCCAGGGTGCCAGAAGAGGCGCGTTCTTCTCGATGAAGTAAAGTAGATTCTCCTGAGGCTCCGACGGGTAGCGCCCGCCTTCATGAAGGCCCAGCGGGTCGTCTTCGTCATGCAACTGCCCGGCCAGGCGCTCGACTTTTTCGGCCGGCCGAGGAATGGTGCGCCAGAGCATGTTGACCTGGGTTTGCAGGTAAGCCTCGCGCTCTTGCTGGCGGGTGGCCTCTTGCGCGGGGGATATCTTCGAGGGCCGCTTGTAGCGATCCACCCCGTAGTTCTGCAACGCGTGGCAGGCGTCCAGCAGCTGTTCCACGGCGTGAGTGCCATGGCGCTCTTCGCAACGGGTAATGTAGCTTCGCGCGAATACCAGATAGTCGACGATGGAATCGGCTTCCGTCCAGGTACGAAAGAGATAGTTGCCCTTGAAAAACGAGTTGTGACCGTAGCAGGCGTGGGCCATCACCAGTACCTGCATCATCAGCGTATTCTCTTCCATCAGATACGCGATGCAGGGGTCGGCGTTGATGACAAGCTCGTAGGCAAGCCCCATCTGCCCGCGCTTGTACGCCTGCTGCACGGCCAGAAACTGCTTGCCGAAGGACCAGTGGTGATAGCCGACCGGCATGCCCACGCTTGAGTAGGCATCCATCATCTGTTCGGTGGTGATCACCTCGATCTGATTGGGGTAGGTGTCCAACCGGTATTCGTCGGCGAGCGCCGCCAGCACCTGATCGAAGCGTTCAAGCGTTGCGAAATTCCAGTCCGAGCCTGTCGCTATGGGCTTGCTCGCAGTGGCGTGGGAGGAGGATTGCATGGCGCACTCCTTGTCATTGATGACCAGGCGTTGATGGGCGGATCAGGACTCTGCGCTTAACCGGCGTTTGAACAGTTCGCGAAAAACCGGATAGATATCGCCGGCCTCGAAGATCTGGCGCATGGCAAAACGCTCGGAAAAGCGCTTGGCCACGGTTTCGTACTCGTGCCAGAGCGACTGATGCTCGTGAGGGGTGATCTCGACATAAGCGTAGTACTGGAGATTGGGCATCAGCTCCTTGATCAGCAGATCGCGGCAGACCGAGGAGTCGTCATCCCAGTTGTCGCCGTCGGAAGCCTGGGCCACGTAGAGATTCCACTGGCTGGCCGGGTAACGCTTTTGAACGATCCTGCTCACCAGCGTCAGTGCGCTTGAAACGATGGTGCCGCCGGTCTCGCGAGAGTAGAAGAACTCCTCCTCACTGACCTCTCGGGCGGCGGTATGGTGACGCACGAAGACCAGTTCGACCTTCTCGTAGTGCTTTTCCAGAAAAAGATAGAGCAGCAGGAAAAAGCGCTTGGCGATATCCTTGTGGTTCTGGGTCATCGACCCGGACACGTCCATGACGCAAAAGATCACAGCCTGGCTCGAAGGCTGGACCTCGGGGGCGAGCTGGTGATAGCGAAGATCGACGGTATCGATGAACGGCACCGCTTCGATGCGCTTTTCCAGGCGCTCGATCTCCGCCTGCAAGGCGGCGACACGGGCGGGATTTTTTAAAATGGGGTCCTTGGCCATCTCCTCGGCCAGGGCGTTCTGGGCTTCTTTCAGGGCGCGCTTGATCGGCGCGCGCATGGCAATACGCCGGGCGTAGGCTTCGCGCATCGAACGAGTGACACTCATGCGTGAAGGCACGCCGTCCCGGGCAAGACCGGCGCGCACCATCTTGATTTCCTCCAGCGTTTTCAGCGGCTTGCGCTGAAGGTGAGGAAGTTCCAGCCCGTCGAACACGAACTCCAGAAATTCCTCCCGGCTCAGGGTAAAGGCGAACTCGTCATCGCCCTGGCCCTGCCTGCCGGGACTGCCCTCGCTCGCTCCCTGGCCGTTACCGCCCCCGGGCGGGCGGCGTATCCTGTCACCTTCCAAAAACTCCTTGTTGCCCGGCGACACCACGCTGCGCCGCCCGCCAGGGCCGTGTTGAAAGACCGGCTCGGAAATATCCCTGGTCGGAATGGACACGCTCTCGCCGCGCTGCATATCGGTAATCGAACGACGGTTGACCGCGTCCTCCACCGAGCGCTTGATATGGTGGCGGTAGCGCTCCAGAAAGCGCTGTCGATTGACGGCACTTTTATGCTTGGCGTTGGGCCTGCGATCGATGAAGTAGGTCATACGACCTCCCGGCGTTAGCCTGTCAAGATGTGCGCCTTGCTACTGGGATTTACGCACGCGCAGGTACCACTCCGACAGCAGGCGCACCTGTTTCTCGGTATAACCGCGCTCCACCATCCGGGCCACGAAGTCCTCGTGCTTTTTCTGATCCGACTTCGAGGCCTTGGCGTTGAAGGAGATCACCGGCAGAAGCTCCTCGGTATTGGCGAACATCTTGTGCTCGATCACGCCTCTGAGTTTCTCGTAGGATTGCCAGCTCGGATTGGAGCCGTTGTTCTGGGCACGCGCCCGGAGCACGAAATTGACCACTTCGTGGCGGAAGTCCTTCGGGTTGGAGATACCCGCCGGTTTTTCGATCTTCTCGAGCTCCTCGTTGAGCGACTGACGGTTCAAGAGTTCACCGGTTTCCGGGTCGCGGTACTCCTGATCCTGAATCCAGAAGTCGGCGTACATCACGTAGCGGTCGAAGATGTTCTGACCGTACTCGCTGTAGGACTCCAGATACGCGGTCTGGATCTCCTTGCCGATGAACTCCACATAGCGGGGGGCCAGAAACTCCTTGATGAATCCCAGATAGCGCTCGAATACCTCGGAAGGCAGCTGCTCGCGTTCAAGGGCCTGCTCCAGCACGTAGAGAAGATGCACCGGGTTGGCGGCCACCTCGGTACTGTCGAAGTTGAACACCTTGGAGAGAATCTTGAAGGCAAAGCGCGTGGAGAGCCCCTGCATGCCCTCATCCACGCCGGCGGCGTCGCGGTATTCCTGAATCGATTTCGCCCGGGGGTCGGTATCTTTCAGGTTCTCGCCATCGTAGACGCGCATCTTGGAGTAGACGCTGGAGTTCTCCGCCGCCTTGAGCCGGGAGAGAATCGAGAACTGCGCCAGCATGCGCAGAGTATCCGGCGCACAGGGCGCCTGGTTGAGCGAGGACTCTTCCAGAAGCTTCTGATAGATGCTGACCTCTTCGGAAACCCGCAGACAGTACGGCACCTTCACGATATAGACGCGATCCAGGAATGCCTCATTGTTGCGATTGTTGCGAAACGCCTGCCACTCCGACTCGTTGGAGTGGGCCAGAATCACGCCATCGAAGGGAATCGCCCCCATGCCTTCGGTGGGGTTGTAGTTGCCCTCTTGCGTTGCCGTCAAAAGCGGATGGAGTACCTTGATGGGGGCCTTGAACATCTCGACGAACTCCATCAGCCCCTGATTGGCGCGGCAAAGCCCCCCAGAAAAACTGTAGGCGTCCGGGTCGTCCTGGGAGTAGAGCTCGAGCTTGCGGATATCCACCTTGCCCACCAACGAGGAAATATCCTGGTTGTTCTCGTCACCCGGCTCGGTCTTGGAGATCGCGATCTGGTTAAGGCGCGAAGGGTAAAGACGCACCACGCGAAACGCCGAGATATCGCCGCCACTTTCCTTCAAGCGCTTGGCCGCCCAGGGCGACATCACGCTTTTCAGGTAGCGCCTGGGGATACCGTACTCTTGCTCGAGAAGCTCGCCATCCTCTTCCGGCGAGAAAAGCCCCAGTGGAGACTCCTGCACGGGGGAATCCTTGATGGCATAGAACGGAATGCGTTCCATGAGAAGCTTCAAGCGTTCGGCCAGCGACGACTTGCCGCCGCCCACCGGTCCCAGCAGGTAGAGAATCTGCTTGCGCTCCTCGAGGCCTTGGGCGGCGTGGCGGAAGTAGGCCACGATCTGTTCGATGGCCTCTTCCATGCCGTGGAATTCGGCAAAGGCGGGATAGCGTCTGATCACCTTGTTGGAAAAGATACGTGAAAGGCGCGGGTCCTTGGCGGTATCGATCACCTGGGGCTCACCGATCGCCTCGAGCATGCGCTCGGAGGCGCTGGCATACACCTTCGGGTCGCGCTTGCAAAGGGCGAGATACTCCTCGAGGGTCAACTCTTCTTGCTGCGTGCGGGCGAATCGGTCTTGAACGTGATCAAAGATGCTCATAGAACTCTCCTGTGGCCCAGCCCAGGCGCCACCGCCAAGTCAAACATCCCAAACGGTGTGCCAAACGAGGTATCGTTCTATCAGCTTAGTCAGCAATGAAGAAAGCGAGGGTAAAACCTTCAACGCTAAATGAGCGATAAAGGTTTAAAGTGTACCCGGTGCCAGAAAGCGATTTGTGAACATGTACTGGAACCCGATACCTGCCTCATGTTCGAATGCAGATAACCCTCAATTACTTGACGGCGAGCGCCGGCTCGCCCTTTTCAGACCCGGGAGATGTAACCTCATGCCGATTCGTCGCGCGCTGATGACCGCCTTACTACCGCTGCTTGCCGCCACTGCCGCATCGACGGCCCAGGCTCAGCAGCCAAGCGCCCCGAACGTGGATACCCAGCAGTTTCAGGACTGGGAAGTGGGCTGCCCCAGCGGGGCCGGCCAGCAGCAGAGCTGCACCATGAGCCAGATCGTCAACAACCCCGACAGCAATGAACCTTTGATGCGCGCCATGGTTGGCTATCCTCCTCAGGCGCAGGGCACGGCGGTCATAGCTTTCATGCTGCCGCTGGGGGTGAATCTGGCGCCTGGCATGCAGCTACAGGTGGATAACAACGACCCGGTCGGCTTTCCCTACCAGTTCTGCCATGAGCAGGGCTGCCGCGCCGACCTGCCGCTGGAGCCGAGCATGTTGCAGCAACTGCGCAGCGGCACCAGCGCCACCGTAAGCGCCATCGCCCCTGACGGCCAGCGCCTTGACCTGGACCTGTCACTGATGGGCTTTACCAGCGCCAGCCAGCAGATCGCGCCCTGATACCCTGGCGCGTGCGGCCCAGGACACCTGGCTGGCACGGCGCCGGCAACGCCGCTAGCCCATCGTTTCGCTGATATCGGCAAGCAGCTGGTCGAGCAGAGAAAGGGTGGTATTCCAGGCGCAGACGAAGCGCGCCCCGCCGGCGCCGATGAAGGTATAGAACGTCCAGCCACGAGCCTTCAGCGCCGCAATCACGTGGGGCGGCAGCTCCACGAAAACGCTGTTGGCCTGAGTGGGAAACATCAGTGACACGCCGGGGAGCGCCTGCAGGCCTTCTGACAGATAGCGCGCCATGGCGTTGGCGTGCTGGGCGTTGGTCAGCCAGGCGCCGCTTTCCAGAAGCCCGAGCCAGGGGGCGGAGACGTAGCGCATCTTGGAGGCAAGCTGGCCGGCCTGCTTGCAGCGGTAGGAAAAATCCTCGGCCAGTTCGCGGTTGAAGAACAGGATCGCCTCGCCAAACGCCAGACCGTTCTTGGTACCGGAGAAACACAGCGCATCCACCCCCACCTGCCAGGTCAGTTCCGCCGGGTTCGCCCCCAGGCTTGCGCAGGCATTGGCAAAACGTGCGCCGTCCATATGCAGACGAAGATCATGCTTGTCCGCCACCGCGCGAATGGCCAGCAACTCTTCCCGGGAGTAGATCGTACCCACTTCGGTGGCCTGGGTAAGCGAGACCACCTTCGGCTTGGGGTAGTGGATGTCGGATCGCTTGGTGACCAGCGCCTCGATCCCTGCCGGGGTCAGCTTGCCGTTCGCGCCCGGCGAGGTCAGAAGCTTGGCGCCATTGGAAAAAAATTCCGGCCCGCCACACTCATCGGTCTCGATATGGGCAAGCTCGTGGCAGATCACGCTGTGGTAGCTTCGCCCCATGGCGGAAAGCGCCAGCGAGTTGGCGGCGGTCCCGTTGAAGACGAAGAACACATCGCAATCGTAGTCGAACATTTCGCGAAAGCGGTCCGCGGCACGTGCGGTCCAGGTGTCGTTACCGTAGGCCAGATCGTCACTATCGTTGGCTTTCAGGAGATACTGCATTGCTTCCGGGCAGATACCGGAGGTATTGTCGCTGGCAAGAAATCGGGGGGTGCACTCCGAGGCCATGGTGGCTGGGTCCTTTTGGCTGACGATCATGAAACGAGCTGGGTGCCACCCGTTTTCACAATGAACAAACACCTTACGGCGCGGCGTACGCGCCGTAAGACAAAAGGCTAGTCTAGCGTTAATTCAACCAGGCCGTCACGCGCTCCCCCCAACGGTGTCTCGAGGGTCAAAGCGAGGCGGCCAGCCGCATCCCCTGGTCGATCGCCCGCTTGGCGTCGAGCTCGGCGGCCTCGTCGGCACCGCCAATGACGTGTACCTCGCGCCCGGACTGCTCAAGAGGCGACAGGAGATCGCGCACCGATTCCTGCCCGGCGCAGACCACTACGGTATCCACCTTCAGCACCTGCGCTTCGCCTTCCCGGCGAATATGCAGCCCCTCGTCGTCGATGCGCACATACTCGCAGCCGCTCAGGGTTTGCACGCCACGGGCTTTCAACGCGGCACGGTGCACCCAACCGGTGGTTTTTCCCAACCCCTTGCCCGGCCGGGTACTCTTGCGCTGAAGCATGGTGATTCGCCGGGCGGGTGCAGGCGGGGCGGGGGGTACCAGCCCGCCGCGCTCGGTCACGCCCAGATCGACGCCCCACTCCTCGCACCAGGTCGCGATATCCAACGCCGGATGCTCGTCGTGAGCCAGAAGCTCCGAGACATCGAAACCGATACCGCCGGCGCCGATGACGGCGACTTCACGCCCGACGCGGGCCGGATTTTCGATGGCCTGGGCGTAGCTTACAACGCTTGGATGATCCGCCCCGGGGAACGTCAGGGTGCGCGGCGTCACGCCGGTGGCGATAACGACCACGTCGAACGCACCAAGCGCCTCGACCGTGGCCGGGGTATTCAAGCGCACGTCCACGGCGTGCTTTTCCAGCATGACCCGAAAGTAGCGAAGCGTCTCGTCGAACTCCTCCTTGCCGGGGATCTTGCGCGCATAGTTGAACTGTCCGCCAAGCGTCTCCCGGCGCTCGAAGAGCACCACAGCGTGCCCCCGGCTGGCCGCCGCAACGGCGGTGGCAAGCCCTGCCGGGCCGCCACCCACTACCGCCACGCGTCGCGAGGTGTGGGCGGGCTTCAGGTCAAACTCGGTTTCATGGCACGCCCGCGGATTGACCAGACACGACGTCAACTTGCCGGCAAAGGTATGATCCAGGCAGGCCTGATTGCAGGCGATGCAGGTATTGATCTCCTCGGCCAGACCCGCTTCGGCCTTGCTGACCCAGGCCGGGTCGGCCAGAAACGGCCGGGCCATGGAGACCATATCCGCGTGGCCTTCCGCCAGTACGCGCTCGGCCACCGCCGGCATGTTGATCCGGTTGGTGGTAATCAGGGGAATCGAAAGTGAGGACCTGATGCGCCGGGTCACCTCGGTGAAGGCCGCCCGGGGGACGCTGGTCACGATGGTGGGAACGCGCGCCTCGTGCCAGCCGATACCGGTATTGATCACATCGGCCCCGGCCGCCTCGATGGCCTGGCCAAGTGCAACCACCTCCTCCCAGGTGCTGCCCTCCTCCACCAGATCGATCATCGACAGGCGAAAGATGACCAGAAAGTGCTTACCCACCGCCTGGCGAATACGTCGGACGATCTCCACGGGAAAGCGAATGCGCGCGTTGAAATCGCCGCCCCACTCATCGTCTCGAACGTTGGTACGCCGGCAGATGAACTGGTTGATCAAGTAGCCTTCCGAGCCCATGACCTCCACCCCGTCGTAGCCTGCCTTCTGGGCAAGCGTGGCGCAGCGTACGTAGTCGTCGATCTGACCTTCGACCTCGTCGGTATCAAGCGCGCGAGGGGTGTGGGGATTGATGGGCGCCTGCAGCGCCGAGGGCGCGACGAGAGAGGACGAGTACGCGTAGCGCCCGGCGTGAAGAATCTGCATGCACAGATACCCGCCTTCGGCGTGAACCGCCTCTACCACCTGGCGATGGTCGTCGAGCTGGGAGACATCGGTCAACGCGTTTGCCCCCTCGAAGACCGCGCCTTCCGGGTTGGGCGCGATACCGCCGGTAACGATCAGACTCACCCCGGCGCGGGCACGCTCGGCGTAAAACGCCGCCAGGCGAGCGAAGCCATCGGGCGTCTCTTCCAGATTGGTGTGCATCGAGCCCATCAGCACGCGGTTGGGCAGATTCAAATGCCCAAGCTGGATAGGTGCAAAGAGGTGCGGGTAAGCGGGCGGCTGCGTCATCACGGTCTCTCGCGTTTTATTTAAACGGGGTATTTAAAACAGGATTTAAATCAGTATTCAAAACTGAGTTCAAGACGGTATTCAAGACAGTATTCAAACAAGCGTATGACATTGGTGTAGCGGCGTACAGGCCTTTAAGCCTGCTCTTTTGGCCAGGGCCCCTTGCCCCGGGCTTGAAAGCGCGTCACATTACCCGGCTAACTTTCAAGGAACCCGCTATGCCGTTGATTTACTTCCTCGCGCCACTGGCCACGGTGATCATCTGGTCGGGCAACATGACCATCAACCAGCTCACCGTCGGCACCATCGCCCCGAGCAGTATCGCCTTTCTGCGCTGGCTGCTGGCACTTCTGGTCATGACCCCGTTCGTACTGCCCGCCGCGCTCAGACACCTGCCGGAAATCAAGCGTCACTGGCTTGAACTGGCCGTGCTGGGATTACTGGGCATGGGGCTCTGGCAGGGGCTGGCCTACGTGGCCGCCGAGACGACGACAGCCACCAACATGGGGATCCTGGCGGCCATGGTACCGCTTCTGACCGTGCTGTTGAGCGCTCTGATTCTGCGCGAGCCGCCGACCACCGGCGGCGTGGCCGGCGGGCTTCTGGCCTTTGTCGGCGTGAGCGTACTGCTTGGCCAGGGCAACCCGCTGTCGCTGTTGAAGCTCGAAGTAGCGTTTGGCGATGCGCTGATGGTGATTGCCGCGACCTGCTACGCCCTTTATGGGGTGATGCTCAAGCGCTGGCCAATGAACCTGCCCCCTTGGGTACTGCTCTACGGCCAGGTCTGCTTTGCAGTACTTTTTCTGCTGCCGCCCTATTTACTGGGCCCGATGACGCCGGTCGACGGCCAGAACCTGGGGTTGATTCTCTATGCCGGCATCCCGGCCTCGATCATTACCACGTTTTTATGGATGCGCGCAGTGCGCCAGATCGGTGCCAACCAGTCGAGTATCTTCATCAATCTGATGCCGCTGTTCAGCGCGCTGATCGCCATGGCCTTTCTGGGGGAGCGCATAGCGGCCTTTCATCTGTTCGGCGGCGTGTTGATCCTGGCCGGCGTCATCATGGCACAGACTCTGACGCGCCCGCTGGTGGGTACGCAAGGCAGAAAAGCCCGCAGTACCCAGCAGTGATACAATGGCCCAACGTCCTTTTTACGGTGAGTATTTAATACTATGTCTCTAGAAGAGCTGCACCTTAATCTTCGCAACCTGACAAGCGATGACTACGACCAGCTGAAGACGCTGATGGACGCGGTCTATCACGATATCGGTGGTGCCTGGCCCCGGCACACCATCGACAAGCTGATCCAGGCGTTTCCCGACGGCCAGATTGCGATCGAGGATGACGGCATTCTGGTGGGCGTGGCGCTTACCGTGCAGGTGGATTACGACGAATTCTCCAACCCCCATCGTTACGATGACCTGATCGGCCATCGCGAAGTCATCCGCAATGACGAAGAGGGTGACGCGATGTATGGGCTGGATGTGCTGATTCATCCGGACTACCGCGGCTACCGGCTGGGCCGGCGCCTGTACGAGGCGCGCAAGGAGCTTTGCCGCTCGCACAACCTGCGCGCGATTCTCGCCGGCGGACGTATTCCCGAATATCACCAGCACGCCGAGGCCCTGACCCCAGCGCAGTACATCGACAAGGTCTCGCGCAAGGAGATCTACGACCCGATCCTGTCCTTCCAGCTGGCCAATGATTTTCAGGTCAAGCGTCTTCTACGCAAGTACCTGCCGGAAGACGAACAGTCGCGCGGCTACGCCACCCTTCTGGAGTGGAACAACATTCTGTTCGAGCCCGCCGAAAGCGTGCTGGAAACACGCCCCACCCAGGTACGCGTAGGGGCGGTACAGTGGCAGATGCGTGAATTCTCCTCGGTAGAGGCGGCGCTCAAGCAGATCGAGTACTTCGTCGATGCACTGTCCGACTACCAAAGTGACTTTGCCGTCTTTCCCGAGCTTTTCACCACGCCGCTGATGGGGCTTCAGGACCGCGCGGCCCAGCAGGATCAGATGGCGGCGATCCGCTTTCTGGCAAGCTTTACCGAGCGCTTCAAAAGCGAGCTTTCGCGCATGGCGGTCTCCTACAACATCAACATTGTAGGCGGCTCGATGATCGAGGAAGGCGAAGACGGCAAGCTCTACAATATCGCCTACCTGTTCCACCGCGACGGCGAAATCGACCGCCAGGCGAAGCTGCACATCACACCCCAGGAGCGCCGCGACTGGGTGATCGAGGGCGGCGACAATCTGCAGGTGTTCGACACCGATGCCGGGCGCGTGGGTATCCTGATCTGCTACGACGTGGAGTTTCCCGAGCTTGGCCGGCTGCTGGCCGACCAGGACATGGATATTCTGTTCGTGCCCTTCTGGACCGACACCAAGAACGGCTACCTGCGCGTGCGCCACTGCGGCCAGGCCCGGGCCATCGAAAACGAGTGCTACGTGGTGCTGTGCGGAAGTGTGGGCAACCTGCCCTCCATCGAGAACCTGGATATCCAGTACGCCCAGTCGGCGGTGTTCACCCCCTCCGATTTCGCCTTCCCCCACGATGCGGTGCTGGCAGAAACCACGCCCAATACCGAAATGATCTTCTTCTCGGACCTGGACCTGACCCGCCTGACGGTGGTGCGCGCCGAGGGTTCGGTGACCAACATGAAGGATCGTCGCAAGGATCTGTTCGACCTGCGCTGGCGCGACTGGTCCTGGAAATCCGGCGCGAATCTGGATGATTGAGTTCGTGTGAGATGCGAGATGTGAACGGCAAAGCGCCGCCCGGTTGGGCGGCGCTTTCTTCGCTGGGCGTACTCCTCGCTCTTTCTTTTCTCACTCTTTCTTTGCTCACCCCTTCCCCTCACTCCTCGTCACTTACTCTTCCGGCCACACCAGATGACGCGGCACCCGCCCCTTTTCATCAAAAGCCACGCCTTCAGCACGCAGCTTTTCGTGCTGGCGCGCCGCGCCGCCGTGGTCGGCAAGCTTGAGGCCTGCCGAGATCACCCGGTGCCAGGGAAGCTCGTGCCCGTCGGGCAAGTGGCGCATGGCGGAACCCACCGAGCGTGCCGTGGCGCCCTCGGTCATGGCCGCAATACGTCCGTAGGTGGTCACCCGCCCTTCGGGGATCTGCGCGACGATGGTGTATATCTGCTCTAAAAGCGCCGGTCGCACTGTTATACCTCTTGCATGGGTTCATGGGGCCGCATGACACGGTCGTCTTCAATCCCGCTCAGGCCACGCCTTGGGGTCTACCTTGTTGACGAGCTTGGGAAACTGGCTGGGTCTGAACACCGGCTCCTGGCCCGCCTTGAGCTGGGCTTCGTAGTCGCGGAAAAGCGCAAAGGCGACGGGTGAAAGCATCAAGATCGCGATCAGATTGATGATGGCCATCATGCCCATGGAAAGATCGGCGAAGTTCCAGATGGCGTCCAGGCTGGCAACGGAGCCCACCATGATCATGCCAAGCACCGCTAAGCGGAAGATGAACACCGCCACGGGGGCGCGCCGACCGGCCAGGTATTCGATATTGGATTCACCATAGGAGTAGTTGGCAATCACCGAGGTAAACGCAAACAGCAAGATGCCCACGGCGATGAACATGCTGCCCCACTCGCCTACATGACTTGAAAGCGCCATCTGGGTCAGTTGGATGCCGTTATTTTCATCACCTGACAAAAGCTCGGGGCCGGCCATGATGATGATCGCGGCGGTCGCGGTGCAGATCACCAGCGTATCCAGAAACACCCCAAGCATCTGGATAAAGCCCTGGGCAGCCGGGTGGTCCGGACGCGTGCTGGCGGTGGCGGCGGCGTTGGGCGCCGACCCCATGCCCGCCTCGTTGGAGAAGAGCCCGCGCTGGATACCGTTCATGATCGCTTGCGAAATCGCGTAGCCGGCTACACCGCCTGCCGCCTGCTCGACGCCGAAGGCGCTTTTGATGATGGTCATGAACACCGCCGGAAGATCCGTTGCGTTCAGCGCCACGACCACCAGTGCCAGGATCAAGTAGAGCAGCGCCATCAGCGGCACCACCAGCTCGGCCACCTTGGCGATGGACTTGAGCCCGCCGAAGATAATGGGAGTGACGATCACCACCAGCACCACGCCCATGATCCAGGTGGGAATGTCGAAGGCCTGTTCCATGGCCTGGGCAATGGAATTGGCCTGTACGCTGTTGAACGCCAGGCCGAAAGCGATGATCAGGCAGATCGAAAACAGGACCGCCATCCAGCGAAGCCCCAGCCCGTGCTCGATATAGCGCGCCGGCCCGCCCCGAAAGGAATTATCGCCGTGGTCGGTCTTGTAGGCCTGGGCCAGGGTGGATTCGATAAAGCTGGTGGCCATGCCGACCATGGCGGTCATCCACATCCAGAAGATCGCCCCGGGGCCACCGTAGTAGATGGCTACCGCCACACCGGCAAGATTGCCCGTGCCGACTCGCGCCGCCAGGCTGGTGGACAGCGCCTGAAAAGAGGAAATGCCGCCATCGGCCTGACGGGAGTTTTTCAACAGCTTGAACATATGGCCAAAATAGCGCACCTGAATGCCGCCGGTACGAAGGGTGAAGTAGAGCCCGGCGCCGATCAGCAGATAGATCAGCACGCTGCCCCACAACAGGCCGTTGCCGCGATCAACCAGCGCGGTAAACAGCGGCGGAAGGGAAAAATCCATAAACGTGCACCTTTTTATGACATATGAGCCGGCTCATTCTTCACGCTCGCACCGAAATGGCAAGTAAATTGCGTGATTCGATCGAACGCAGGCGATATCGAGTCAGTTACGCCGTCATGCAAGACAGCCTGAAAAGCTTGATTCACGTCAAGCGCCGGCACCTGTTCGGGACCTAGGGTCGACCTTTGGCGCTTCGCTGACTATCTTGAGCAGACTTGCCGTGCTGGCGCGGATCTTGTCTGCAAGCCGCCCGCACGGATCAACGTGTCACGTTCAGGAGAGTTTATGACCCCCCATCCTCTTACCAAGGCTTTATCACTGCTGGCGCTTGGCGCTGCGGCAACCGCGGCTCCTGCGGCCTTCAGCGATGACGAAACACTGGATTTCGGCGTCCCCGCCTGGCCTGGCATCACGGTTAAAACCGAAATCGCCGAGCAGCTCTTGAACCCGTTGGGCTATGACACCCGCGCACAGCAGATCGGCCTTCAGGTGATCTATCAGGGCATTGAAAGCGGTGATATCGACGTGTTTCTGGGCGTATGGCTACCCGCCCAGCGGGAGATGTTCAACCCGCGCAAGGAGTCCGGCGTGCTGGTCGATGTGGCCAACAACGTGGACGGCGCCCAGATGACGCTGGCCGTGCCAGAATATACGTATGAAGGCGGTATTCAGAGCTTTTCGGACCTTATCGACAACCACGACATGTTCAACGGTGAGATTCTAGGCTTTGGCGCGGGCTCTGCCGCCAGCGAGATTTTACAAGAGGCGATCGATAACGACGAACGGGGCCTTGGCGACTGGCGCCTGCGGGATACCAGCGAAGTCGGCATGCTCAGCGCCGCCCAGGCTGCGATCTCCCGGGAGGAGCCGGTGGTATGGGTCGGCTGGACGCCCCACTGGATGAACCTCGAGTTGCCCATGCGCTACCTGGACGACCCGGAGAACCTGTTCGGCGAGAACAACGGCGAAAGCGATGTGCTGACGGTACTTCGCAGCGACTACGCCGACGCCCACCCGAACGTGGTGACCTTCTTCGAACAGTTCACCTTCAGCGCCGAGGAGCAGAGCTGGATGATTCAGGCGTTTGGTCAAAAAGAGCGGGATCTGGCCGAAGTGGCACAACAGTGGATCAACGAACATCCCGAGCGTGTGGAAGCGATGCTGGCGGATGTCACCACTGTGGAGGGTGAGCCTGCCTGGCCTGTCATCGAAGCACGCCTGGACTAGCTTCATCTTCAGTCGCATCTTCAACCCACCGGCCGGCTAGCGTATGCTGACGCTCCTTTTTGACGGCTGGTGGTGAACGGGATGTCACGCACGCTCTTGAAAGGCCTTGGCCTGTTGGCGGTACTCATCGCGCTGGCGCTTGTCTGGCGGTGGCTTGAACATTCGGGGTTCATGACGGCCGAACGCCTGAACGAGACCATCGATTACGTCAGCCAGTGGCAGCGTGCTCCGTGGATGTTCGCCGCAGTGATCGTGGTGTACAACGCGCTGCTGCTGATCATGTTCCCGTTGACGCTATTGGTCGTGGCCACTGGGCTGCTGTTCGGCCCGGCCTGGGGGCTTGTCTACGCCACGCTTGGCACCCTGAGCTTTTCGGTCCTCTCTTACTGGCTGGGTCATTGGCTGGGGCGCGATGTGCTGATGGATTACGGCGGCCGCCACTTGCGTGGACTTTCGGGGTATCTCTCCAAGCGTGGCATTCGCACCATGATCGTGATCAACGTCCTGCCGCTTGCGCCTTTTACCCTCACCAACATGCTGGCGGGGGCCTTCCACCTACGCTTTCGCGATTACATGATCGGCTCGACCGTCGGCATCGTGCCCGGGCTTGCCGCGGTGATCCTGCTGGGCAGCCAGCTGGGCGCGCTGCTGACCGCCGCCAGCTACCAGGAAGTGTTGATGGCGCTGGGCGGGCTGGCTCTGGGCGCGGCGCTGCTGCTGGGGTTGAAGCGCTATGCCGACGTACGCCGCACCCGCAAGGCTCAGCGCGGTAAAGAGTGATGCTTGGCCAGCACTTCAGCGTAGAAATGGGTAACGGCTTCGGCGAACCGGGCAACGTCGTAGTCGCCGGCGAAGGCCTGGGCCTGCTCGCCCAGGGTGGCGCGTAGCGCATCGTTGCCGCTGAGTTCCAGTACCCGTTGCCCCCACACCTGACGATTCTGCGGCGTCTTGTAACCGTTGAAGCCATCGCGCACCACGTCGTCGATTCCGCTTGAGCGCACCGCCACCACGGGAAGCCCTGCCGCCATCGCCTCCAGAATCACCATGCCCTGGGTTTCCGAGGTGGACGCGAAGACGAACAGATCGCCCAGATGGTAATAACTCGCCATTTCCTCCGGCGCCACCGCCCCGACCAGCGTCACCTCCTCAAAAAGCGAGAGCGCCTCGATACGCGCCTGAAGGGTGTGACGGTCGGGCCCATCGCCAATCAGCAGCAGACGAAACCCGCCATGGCCCTGCTGCTTGAGTTCGGCAAGCGCTTCCAGCATGAAGCCGATGTTCTTCTCCTGGCTGATACGCGAGACGCTGACCAGCACCCGTTCGTCCGGGCGAATCCCCAGACGCTCCTTGAGCGCACTGATGTCGTCTGGCTGCGCTTTCGTGTAACGGGCGGTATCGATGCCCGTGGGCTGCACCAGCGTAGGCGTTTTCACCCCGATCATGCGCAGGTACTCCTCCGCCGAATAGGTCGGCACGATGACGCCATCACAGCGGTTGGAGAAGCGCTTGATCAGATAGTGCGAGATCAGGTTACGAAACAGCGCCCCGGGAAGCGGTACGAAATGGGCGTAGTGCTCCAGGCGGGTGTGATAGGTATATATCACCGGAACGTTTAACCGCCGCCCTACCCAAAGCCCCATCGACCCCAGCCAGAACGGGTGATGAACATGGATCACATCCGGCCTGAAAGCGCGAAGACATTCGCGAAAGCGGCGGTCAAGGGGATTGGTCAGACGAAATTCCTGCTTTTCGCCAAACGCGACCAGGGTGGGTACGCGTGCCACGTTCTCGTCATCCGGCCAGGGCTCCCGGTAACGCGGCACCAGTAGCTGCACACGGTGCCCAAGCCCCGCCAGGCCGTTGCGCAAGCGTTCAACCGACACCGATACGCCGGAGACGAAGGGGAAGTAATTATTCGACACCATCGCCACACGCAAGGGCCCGGCCAGATACGGCGTCGGGTCAAGATCGAAATTCGGGTAGTAGTCGCGCTCTTCAAAGATCAGTTTATAAAGACGCATCGCCAGCAGCGTCAACAGAGCGACGATCAGCAAGAAGCGCGGGTAGCTGACGTAGAAAAACGCGTAGACGGTGGAGGCGATACTGCCCAAAAGGCGCCACCAGCCCGGCTGGTCCACGTTCAAGCGAATCGGCGTGATAGTCACGGCTTCACCGTCCACCGTCACGACCACATAGTGATGAAAACTGCTTTGCGTATTCATCAGAATGCCGCCTGCGCCCCCGGTGGTGACGTAATCCACGCCGTTGAGAGTCTGATGGGAGTAAAGCGACAGATTGGCCGAGAAGACGGTATCCACCTGGTAGCGCTCGGCCAGACGCTGAATGCCTTCGCTGAGACGGATATCGTTTAGATAGTTGTCGGCTTCGAACAGCGGCGCTTCGCTGATCACGTTGTGAAGCGGCAATCCCACAAACACGAAACGGTGATCGACACTGGAGGCCGAAAGCTCGCGCTCCAGCCAGTCAAGCTGCCACGAAGTAGAGGATTTACCCGTACCGTCCAGAAAAATGAAATGGCTGTTGCCGGCCACGAAGGCGTAGAAATGCGGGCCAAGATATTCATAGAACAGGGTACTGCCAAAATCGCTGTTTTCGTTATCGCCATAGGTGAGCACATAGGGCATGTCGAGCTGTTCGAGGCTTTGATAGATGGCCCGGTAGCTCTCCTGCTGACCGCTGCTTACCGCGTTGCCCGCCGAGACGAGAAAATCGAGCCCGCTGGCATTCAGCCTGGGAACGATCTCCTTGCGAAAGACGTTCACGGAGTTGTTGATGTTGCCCACCACTGCAAACCGGTAGGCGTCGCGCCCCTCGAGGGAGTTTCGTATGCTTGCCACTTCCAGGGTATGAAGCGATTCAAACTCGGGTTCAGCGGCGTAAAGCCAGATCTGGTGGATGACCAGCATCGCCACCAGGGCCAGGTTGAGCATGAAAGCGAGCCGCAGCCAGCGCTTGCGGGAAACACGAAAAACAGGATGGGCCATGAAGCGCCTAACTGCCGTCAGAAGGATAAAAAGGAGTCGGTCAGATTAACACAGCGGGCCGGCCTGGCCGGATCACACGTTCAAAAAAGCGCTCGCAACATCTCGCAATGCCCTGCCACTGCCTTACTTGCCCTGTAGCGTGATGACGAGCCGCCGCTGGCCGCCGTGGTTACGGTGCTCGCAGAGATAGATTCCTTGCCAGGTGCCCATGTTCAGCCGGCCCCGGGTGACGGGGATCTGCACGCTGGCGCCCAGAAGGCTGCTTTTCAGGTGTGCGGGCATGTCGTCGCTGCCTTCGAAGACGTGCTGGTAGTAAGGTGCATCTTCCGGAACCATCTGGTTGAAATGGCTTTCGAAATCGGTGCGCACCGTGGGATCGGCGTTCTCGTTGATGGTAAGCGACGCCGAGGTATGCTGGATGAACACCTGCAAGAGCCCCGTTTCGACTCGCGGCATGGCCGCCAGCGTCCGCGCCACCTCCTCGGTAATCAAGTGAAAGCCGCGGGGGCGGGGCTTCAGGCTGATCTCCTTTTGCGACCACATAAGGACTCCTTTCGGGTAACGGGGTTGATGGATAAACGCGCCGTGAGCGCACATTTCATATGTACATCGAAACATCGCGGAGTTTTCCGACACCCCGCGTTGGTGAAACGTGGCCGACTCGGCAACAATACGCAAGTCCGCTCACGGCTTGAAAGAGACGCCCATGTCAAAGCAGTGGTTCAAACGCCGTGCGCCTGCGCGGCCCGTCCAGGCCTGGCACCTGGCATGCCGGCACACGCCGATTCTCGCCGCGCTCACACCCTTCGAAGCAGAGCGTCTGGGTGAGCGCGCCTGGCATTTTCTGGCCACCAAACGCCTGACCCTCCATCCGGAACTGACA